>DFNM01000189.1 GCA_002376045.1 Firmicutes bacterium UBA3567 | reverse complement strand
AACCCATCCGAAAGCTTTTTAGTTATTAAGAATTGACTGGGATACTGCTGCACAGCGATAATGTTCAGTTTGAGCTGACAACCTGTTTTTTCTCTATTTCAGCAAAAAAGTGAATAATATCAAGAGCTTTCACAAACCTCAAAGGAAAGAGATTACACCAATCAGGAATATTTCATACTTGAAGTTAAAGAGGTCTGCTGAGAAAATTCTAATTCCCAAACCACTGTTCGGAGAAGAGTTAATTATATAAATAAATATATGCAAAAGGCTTGTCGAAAATCAACAAGCCTTTTGCTTTTTACCTGATGTATAACACTATTTTTTAGGATGTTTGCACCTTTCGGTGTAATGTGTGTGCAGCAAGTGATGGGATTTTTCACTGAGAGGCTCACCCAAAAACTCTTTGTACAATGCTTGGACAGCAGGGTTTTCATGGGATTTCCGTAGAGGCATGTTCTTATCTACTTTATAAATGGCTTTTCCTCGAACTTCCTTATAATCCTTTTCCCATCTGACATCTGCACTAACGATGGGCTGGCCTCCTCCACCAACACATCCACCGGGGCATGCCATTACTTCTATGAAGTGGTATTCGGCTTCTCCGTTTTTAACTCTTTCCAGCAGTTTTTTGGCATTAGCAAGACCATGAGCTACAGCAACTTTTACTTCTGTTCCATTCAGTTCTATAGTAGCCTCCTTGATGCCTTCTACACCACGAACCTGTTCAAAATCTATCTTCTCAAGCTCTTTTCCTGTTACAACTTCTGCAACAGTCCGCAATGCAGCTTCCATGACACCACCTGTTGCACCAAAAATGGCACCGGCACCTGTGGAAATTCCCAGTGGCTCATCGAACTCTTCTTCGGGCAATGTTTTTAAATCTATTCCTGCCTGTCTCAGCATTCTTCCCAGTTCTCGTGTTGTAAGCACTACATCCACATCCCGATAACCGCTATCGGTCATTTCTGGTCTCTGACATTCGAACTTCTTGGCTGTACAGGGCATGATGGATACTACGAAGATCTTTTCAGGATCAATTCCAGCTTTCTGTGCATAATATGTTTTTGCAAGGGCACCGAACATCTGCTGCGGTGATTTACATGTTGAAAGGTTTTCAAGAAACTCTGGATAGTAGTGTTCACAGAATTTTATCCATCCGGGACTACAGGAGGTTATCAGTGGCAGTTTACCGCCATTCTTTAAGCGGTGCAAAAACTCATGGCCTTCCTCCATTATTGTCAAATCAGCAGTAAAATCTGTATCAAACACTCTGTCAAAGCCCAGTCTCCTCAATGCAGCTACCATTTTCTTGGTAACCGGTGAACCCATTTCAAGACCAAATTCCTCTCCCAAAGAAACCCTGATAGCTGGAGCTGTTTGAACAACTACATGTTTATCCGGATCAGCCAGAGCATCCCACACTTTATCGATATCTTCCTTCTCACTCAGGGCACCAACAGGGCATACATTGATGCACTGACCACACATGGTGCATGCCACATCATTTAGGCTTTCATTAAAAGCAGGACCAACTACCGAATTGAATCCCCGCTCATTCACTGAATAAATGCCAACCCCCTGAAGCTGGCTGCAGGCACTGATACATCTGCGGCACAACACACACTTTTCCGGATCTCTTATTATAGAAGGTGAAAAATCATCGAGGGGATGACGGGCTTTGGCCCCCTCATATTGTATATCTCTAATTCCAAGGTCCTCTGCTAATCTCTGAAGCTCACAGTTGCCATTTCTGATACATGTTAGACACTCGCGCTTATGGTCTGATAGCAGCAGTTCAACGGTAGTTTTTCTGGATTCCCTCACTGCAGGGCTGTTGGTCTTTATCACCATTCCGTCAACGGCTTCCAGCACGCATGAAGCCTGTAATGACCTGGCTCCCTCCACTTCCACAACGCAAACTCGGCAGGCACCGATTTCATTTATACCTTTCAGGTAACACAGGGTTGGTATCTTAACTCCAGCAGCTCTGGCAGCTTCCAAAACGGTTTGACCTTTTTGGGCCTTAACTTTTTTACCATCAATGGTAAGTTCGATCATTTCCATCTAAGTTCACCTCTCCCATTAATTTTTAGGTCTCAACCAATTATTCTCTTACAATAGCATCAAAGGGACATTTTTCTAAGCAGTTACCACATTTTATACATTTTTCCTGATCTATTTGATATGGGCTGCGTTTCTCTCCCTTGATAGCATCAACAGGACATTCTCTTGCGCACAAACCGCATCCCTTACAAACTTCTTCTTTGATTCGGAAACTCAGGAGTGCCTGACAAACTCCTGCAGGACACTTCTTATCATTGATATGAGCCTCATATTCATCTCTGAAGTATCTCAAAGTGCTCAACACCGGATTTGGTGCAGTTTGACCCAGGGCACACAGGGCTGAATTCTGGATGTTTTTAGCAAGAGTTTCAAGCTTTTTAATGTCTTCCTTTTCTCCTTTACCCAGGGTAATCCTTTCTAAAATCTCAAGCATCCGTTTTGTACCAATTCTGCAGGGAGGACACTTACCACACGATTCATCCTGAGTAAACTCCAGGAAGAATTTGGCTATATCCACCATGCATGTATCCTCATCCATAATAATCATACCACCGGAACCCATTATGGAACCAACTTTTTTGAGGGACTCAAAATCTATTGGTACATCCAGATGTTCTGCAGGGATACATCCCCCTGATGGTCCACCGGTTTGGGCAGCTTTAAACTTCTTGCCTTCAGGAATTCCACCGCCAATTTCATACACAAGTTCCCTCAAGGTTGTTCCCATGGGAATCTCAACCAGACCTGTGTTGTTTACCTTACCGGCCAGGGCAAAAACTTTCGTTCCCTTGCTGTTTTCTGTACCTATACTCGCAAACCATTCAGGGCCATTAAGGATAATGGGAGGAATGTTGGCAAGAGTCTCTACATTGTTAATCAGAGTAGGTTTTCCCCATAATCCTTCATTGGCAGGGAAAGGTGGTTTTGGTCTGGGTTCTCCTCGTTTTCCTTCTATGGAAGCAATAAGGGCTGTTTCCTCACCACACACAAAAGCACCTGCTCCCAGCCTCAATTCGATATCAAAATTGAAGCCGCTTCCAAAGATGTTTTTGCCTAAAAGTCCCATTTTCTTGGCCTGTTCTATAGCAATTTCAAGGCGTTTAACCGCAATAGGGTATTCGGCTCTTATATAGATGTAACCCTGATTTGCACCCACAGCATAACCTGCTATAGCCATGGCTTCCAGCACAGAATGGGGGTCTCCTTCCAGAGCACTTCTATCCATAAAGGCTCCCGGGTCTCCTTCATCTGCATTGCAGACAACATACTTTTGATCACCTTTGGCTTTCCTTGTAAATTCCCATTTCAAGCCTGTGGGGAAACCTGCTCCTCCCCTACCCCTTAAGCCAGATTTTTTCACCATTTCAATTACCTCTTCAGGAGTCATTTCAGTCAAAACCTTGCCGAGAGCCTGATATCCATCTCGTGCGATGTACTCTTCAATCACTTCAGGGTTGATAATACCACAGTTTCTTAATGCTATGCGCTTTTGTTTTTTGTAGAAGTCTATTTCAGTTATTGAACGCGCCTTTTCATCTGTGGCTTTTTCTTTATAAAGCAGTCTTTCCAAAATACGACCTTTGACCAGATGTTCTTCTACCAACTCAGGAATGTCTTCAGGAGTTACCTGGCAGTACATCGAACCTTCAGGATAAACTATGATTATAGGACCAAGTTCACACAGCCCCAGACATCCTGTCTGTACCACCTTAATTTCCTTATCCAGGTTGTGTTTTTTGATTTCTTTGTTTAAGGCTTCTTGAACGGGAACACTTCCAGAAGATGTGCATCCAGTTCCACCGCACACCAGCACATGGGATCTATACATTTCCATTTCAAAAACCCTCCTTTACAATTTTTAACCTCAGCATCTGCTGTTTTTTTATAGATTTGGAACAATATACTCTTTTACAACTCTTCCATTGACAATGTGCTCTACTACAACTCTTCTTGCTTTCTCAGGTGTCAGGTTTACATATGTCACTTTTTCTTCCCCTGGTTTTATAACATCCATTAAAGGTTCATATTTGCAAAAACCTATACAACCGGTTTGAGTTACAACAACATCATCGATGTCTCTCTTCCTGAGTTCATCCAGAACTGCTGACATGACTTCCCGAGCACCGGCTGATATACCACAGGTTCCCATACCCACAACAATCCTTGTGCCTTTCATACCTTCTCTAACTTTGGTAGCTTTTTTAACCTCATCACGAATCCTTTTCAGTTCTTCCAGGGACTTTATCATTATTCATCCACACCTCCATTAATTTTTTTAAGACCCTCTGCTATGTTTTTCTTTATCCATTCAACCACTTTGGGATGAGAAATATTTATTCCATCAAGGGTTTCCTTAATAATCCTGGTATCAAGTACATACCTACCCTTTGGCGTTATATGAGTATAAACAAAATCTACCTTGGGATTGCCTACAATAACTGCTGTCAGAGTTTCTGCCAGATTACCCATGGGAGCTCTGTCTATGTGTTGATGCTGAAAACACGCTTTAACCTGTGTCCCCAGGTTAGGGGCTGAAGTTATTTCAACCTTACCTCCACACCGTTCAGCTGCTGCTTTTAATAGTGGCAAACCCAATCCAACCCTTCTCGTAGTCCTGCTTGTTACAAAAGGATCAAAAACTCTCTGCAAGAACTCCTTATCCATTCCTTTGCCGTCATCTTTAACTGTAATTGTCAAATTGTTTTCTGCTTTGTTTTCTTCAATGGTTATAATGACTAAATCTGCATCAGCTTTAATGGAATTCTCAATAATATCCATCAAATGCATTGAGAGTTCTCGCATTTCTTACCCCTGCTGCTTGTATTTTTCAAGAATCCCTGGTACCTTATCAGGAGTTAATCGCCCATACACATCATCATTTATTATCATTACAGGAGCAAGACCACAGGCACCTACACACCTGGTAGCTTGCAGTGAGAACATGGCATCTCTAGATGTTCCACCAACTTCCACATCAATAGTCTCCTTAATTTTATCCAGAATTTTTCCAGCACCTCTAACATAGCAGGCAGTTCCAAGACAAACACTTATCTGGTATTTTCCTTTGGGAACCAAAGAGAAGAAATGGTAGAAAGTTGCCACACCATAAACTTCACTCAATGGTACATCCAGCTTATCAGATATGTGTTTTTGCACATCAAGGGGCAAATAACCGAAAATCTCCTGAGCTCTATGGAGAACTGGTATCAAAGCACCAGGTTGCCCTTTTTTTTCTTCAATAAACTCATCTAATCTGTCAAATTTTTCCTGTTCGTTTTTACATGCATTTAATGCCATTTTTTCAGCTACCTCCTTTTTTATTAGTTAACAATTAATTGTTTTCCTCCAGTTTGATACAAGTATCAGGTTTGATTGATTACCACTCTCCTTCCCTCCTGATTTTCTATTGCCATAAAAATTTCTTCACAGGTAAGTTCTTTTATAACAAACCTGGTTTTCATGTATACCATATCCTTTAAACAATGGGCATCGGTGGATTGGATTATGCTGTAGTTTTTAAGTTCTTCGTGTTTTGATACAAAACTATCCACATCATCTACGCGGTTCGAAACCTCAAGAGCTGCAAACTCTATATCTCCAGGTATGAATCCAAGGTTATTCAACAAGCTGTAGTGGGGTCTGTCAATATGTGAAGGTATGCATATACCTCCCAGCTCTTTTGTTAAACCCACTGTCTTTTCAAGTGTTAACTGTACAGCATTGAGGAGAAGGAGTTTTTTTTCTCTTAAAACTCTTCCCCGCCAATCCATAATGTATTGGTGCCCGAAAACCTCAGGCCTGTTTGCAGTATCTGGAAGCCTTTCATCGACAATACGCTGAAAATCTTTTATAGCATTGACATCCTTGAACAAACAAAGGATGTGGACCTCTTCCTTTGTTGTAACTTCCATTCCAGGAATGATTAATAGATTTTTCTCCATAGCAGCTCGAATAACGCTCTCAATGTTTTCAGATGAATTATGATCTGTAATGGCCAGCACCTTTGCTTTAAGAAGTTCAGCCATGTTTACAATATTGATGGGTGTCATCTCATCAGCCCCACACGGTGAAAGGGCTGTATGGATATGGAGATCACCTGTAACCATCATCATGGGTCAATTCCCTTTATACCAGCTTCATAAAATTTCCCTGCCAGTTTATAAATCGGATCTTTTGAAATCAAAATGGGAATTTCCTCTTCCTCCGCTTTCTTTATCGTTTTCTCATCCACTTCCACACCTTCTGCTATAACAATTCCTGCAAGCCCCACCAGAATAGCTACCGCAACAATGTTGGGATGGCTCTGGATGGTTAGCCACACATCTCCTTCTCTAGCATGGGCCATCACCCAGCTCAACAGGTCAGATGCGTAACCCCCTTGAACTTCTCTATCGATTTTATTTTTAGCAGCAAGCACCTCCAGATCAAACCTGTAAGCCAACTCTTTTAAAGTCACTTTTCTTTATTCCCTCCCCTCTTTACACCCATAGCAGGCGGAACCTTTTGGGATAAACTCACCATTTCTTCAGCCAGGGCTTTTACTCTTTCACGCAGCTTAAAAACGCAATCCACGTCTGAGGCGGTTCCCCTAACAATATCTTCAGCCAGAGCCCTGCAGTTGGGGGAACCACAGGCTCCACAGTCAAGGCCAGGTAATTCTTCAACCGTCTTTTCCAGCTGATCCATTTTCTTTATAGCTTCTACCACATTATCATCCAATTTCACAGGCTTGGGTTCCACTTTTCGATTCATAGTGTAATACCCCTGTTTGTAGTGCAAGTTAAATTCTTCTGGATCAACATCAGGTTTCCCGGCAATTTTTTCGGCAAGCTTTCTCAATCTGACCCTTGAAACAAATCTGTTTTCAACTGTCAAAGCTCCTCCAATGCACCCTCCTACACATGCCTGGCATTCTATATAATCTATGCCATACAGCTTACCCATTTCTACTTCTTCCAGCACATCAATAACATTATGAATGCCATCCACTGACAGTGTGTTATCAATATCAAGAGCCATGTTTTCTCCACCAGCTCGACCCCAACCAATACCAAGACCTGAAGCTTTTTGTAAGGCTTCTACTTTCTCCAGTTTTTTAATGTTTACCAAGACTTTATTGTAAATCTGAGAAATGGAAAAAGCCCCATCACAATATGATCTATCAGAGCCTACAGGCGATTTTATTGATGTGACTTTCGCAGGACATGGAGTTATAAAGAAAACTCCGATTTCCTTCATTTTCAGCTGCCTTTTATTGGCAAGTTTTTCTTTAACAATTTTACCTGCAACTTCCATAGGAGATTTTATTGGTATTATGTTTTTAACCAGTTCAGGAAACCGCACCTGTATCAGACGAATAACCGCAGGACACGAAGAAGATATCAAGGGTTTTACCCCTTTATGGGTTGTGATGAATTTCCGTATTGCCTCAGTTACCCTTTCGGCTGCTGATGCAACCTCAAATACCTCATCAAACCCAACCTGTCTTAGAGCGGTAAGAATTTCATTCAAATTCGTGCCTTCTTTAAACTGCCCGTAAAACGCAGGTGCAGGAATTGCCACATTGTATTTGAATTTTTTCAGTATACTGAAATCATCTGTAACAGCTGTTTTGGCATGATGGGGACAGATCCTGATACACTCACCACAATCTATGCATTTGTTTTCCAAAATTCTGGCCTTCCCATCCCGGACTCTAATGGCTTCCGTAGGACAGTTTTTTATACAATTGGTACACCCTTTACATTTTTCCTTATCAAGGGTAACAGAATGGTAAATTTTATTTTTCAAGGTCAATCACCAACTTTTAATAATAAACAACCATCCTTACTTCCGTGCCTTCCCCAACAGTAGAGTCTATATAAAATTCATCGGAGCACTTTTTCATGTTTGGTAGCCCCATACCGGCACCAAACCCCAGCTCTCTTACTTTATCCGGGGCTGTAGAATAACCCTCCTGCATCGCCAGTTTTATATCTTCTATTCCCGGCCCTTCATCTTTTGCAATGATTTCAACAAATCCAGGAGCAATTTTAACAGCTATAATTCCCCTATAAGCGTGAATGACTATATTCATCTCCGCTTCATAGGTCGCAATAGCAACACGTCTAACAACACCGGAATCAATTCCAATCTGTTTTAATTTCTTTTTAATGTTGCTGGAAGCTTCACCTGCAGTGTTAAAATCTCCTCCAGTTATGTGATAGCTTAAGTTGATGGTTGATGGAGAAAGACCTGGCTCTGCAGCGTTACCTTCCAGCGGTTCCAGCATTCCCAATTCCTTCCCCAACCCCAAAACTATATCTTTTTTTGTTAAGATCCCGATAACTTTTCCCTCGCCATCTACAATTGGAAATCTGCCAAATCCGTATTTTCTAAAACAATATATTGCATGAGACAAATTGTCATCAGGCTTCAGGGTAATAACTTTATTGGTCATAACGTCTTTAATTTTCTGTTCCATGCCCTGTACACCATAAGTTTCAAGGACAGTTATAATATCTGAAACGCTGATTAAACCCGATAATCTCTTACCATCATCTATCACAGGCAGACCACTTATCTTCTTAATTCGCATTATTTCCTTGGCTTCTTTAACCTTACGATTTTGGTTTATAACCATTACCTCTTGCGTCATAAAGTTTTTTACTTTAAAGCCGTTAAATTTCAATAGCTTATCCACTTTACAAAACACCTCACATGGAGGAACAACCCCTTAGTCCCTCTTTGTATAGCAGGCCACATGACTCGTACATGGGATAATCCGTTACAAGCAGAGGTATGTTTTTGCTTTTTGCTATTTGGATAATGCTCTCACCGGGTCTCTTACCCCTTACAAAAACCACACCTGCAAGATCCAGCATCTCGGCAGTCCTTATTACCTGATTGCTGGTTAATCCTGTAAGCAGCAGGGATTTTTCTGTTATATGGGCCAACACATCACTCATCAAATCAGCTCCACAGGCAGTTAAAATTTCCGTATCCAGGTCAAAATCCCACAATGCCTCTGCTTTTAGGATTTTCCTTACTCTTGAAAGCTTCATAAAGATCCTCCCAGTGGTGTTGAATTTGATTTCAACACGTTAGATTGTGATAATATTCACATTTTGGAAATTTTAAAAAAAAGGCTTCTGTATTCAATACCAGATTATGTTATTACCAAAAAATCTAGCTATTTTTATAATCTATCGTGTTTTGTAATTCTTCTTTTGTGAAAATTATAACATAATAAAATGGATTTGACAATATACTGTATACAAAAAATGAATTTTTTCGTTATTTTTGGGTAAAATAATATTTTTAAAAAAGGTTCTTCTCCATTTTAGTT
>DFNM01000002.1:5910-6546 GCA_002376045.1 Firmicutes bacterium UBA3567 | reverse complement strand
TTTGCAGTTGAGAAGAGGAAAACAAAAAAAGTATAGTTGTAAAACAATATACGTTTTAAAACTTAAATGTCCCCTGATCGGGACATTTAAATTTTTTTACCCGTTCTACTTTCTTTACAGGGATCTGATACTGGTTTAATATAAAAAGATTAGAGATAGTAAAAATTATTTTCCAATTATAAAATTGTTTGATGTTTTGCTGTAAAATTGTTAAAGTAAAAGCTGAAGCAAACTGTTAATCTTCCGGTACATTTTTTGTAACCGAATGACATTGAAAGAGGGAGAGGATGATTGGTGCGCTTGAATTTTGTGAAAGTTAACCCTGCAGGAAATACCACGGTGATAATACTGGATGGATTGCCGCGCAGACTCCATCCGTTTGTAGCGGCCAGAGTAATGAAGGCTACCAGTCTGTCAGCAGAACAGGTTGGATTTTTGGAAGCGCCAACTGTCAGGGGGGCCATTTCCAGATTACAGATGATGGGAGGTGAGTTTTGCGGAAATGCTGCCCGCGGTTTTGCCGCATGGCTGGTGGAAAGGGGCTACCCCGGTATAAAAAAGCAGCAAAATGATAAAGTTTTGGAAGTGCCCATTGAGGTTTCAGGACACGGGGGTATACTCCGGGCACACGTAGAA
>DFNM01000002.1:901-5541 GCA_002376045.1 Firmicutes bacterium UBA3567 | reverse complement strand
GAAAGAGAAGGACAGCTTCCTGCGCTGGGTGTAATGTTCTTTAATGAGCAAACGAAAACCATGGTGCCGGTTGTTTCAGTCCGGGAGGTCGGGTCAGTCGTATGGGAAAGCAGCTGTGCCTCTGGCACTATAGCCCTGGCGGAAGTGTATGCACACAAAAAAGGCAGAAGCATCAGGGGACTGGAGGTTAAACAGCCGGGAGGCGTGCTGAGAGTCGATGCAGATTGGGATGGTATTCTTCGCCGTGTGTTTGTTAGCGGTGACGTAAGAATAGAAGCAGAGGGCTGTGTTTATATATAAAAATATGTTTGATTAGCTGATTAAATTGATGTTAACAGGGGCTGAGACGCAGGGGCATTAAATTCTCGTTTTATTTGGGAATTAGTGCCCTTTTTGTATTTCCTTGATTTAAGATTTTTTTTGTATTATTATGTTTGAGGAAGAGAGAAGGTGGGAATATATGAAGGATGCAAAAACTACGGAGGCTGTAAGAACCGACTATCACGTACATCCGGATTACTCCATTGACGCCATACCGGTTAAGATACGTGAATACTGTTGTCAGGCGATAGAGTTGAGGCTTAAAGAAGTTTGCTTTACTACCCACTTTGAACTTGACCCTGTAAGACGGCAGGTCAATAATTTTGTTTTTTTTAATGGCAGAAAACACCCGGCAGATAACCTTGTCTGGCTTGACAGCTACTTTAAGGAAATTGAAGATGCACGGCTAGAATTCAGGGATATCGGCCTGGAGGTTAAAGCCGGCATAGAAATAGGGTATGCTCCCGGCCTGGAAAGGGGTATCGAAAGTGTGCTGGAGGCATATCCCTTTGATTTTGTGCTCGGGGCTATACACTGCCTTGACCATATTTCCATTTCCTCAAAGCAGGAGAGTGCGCGCTGCTTTGCAAACCACAGCTTGCATGAAATGCGGGAGCGGTACTTCCATGCCCTGCGCGAAGCTGTGCAGACCGGTCTTTTTGACTGCATAGCACACGTGGACCTTTACAGAAGGTACGGTTTAGAGCATTATGGTCCTGAGATTTTAACAATCCACCGCGGTGTTATCGAACCCGTTTTAGAGAAGATGGCACGGCGGGGTATGGGACTGGAAATTAATACTTCCAGCCTGCGCAGGGGGATAGAAGAGTTTCATCCTTCCAGGGAGATTGTTTCCCTGGCGGTAGAGGCTGGTATTACGGTTTTTACCGTTGGATCCGATGCTCACCGTCTGGGTGAACTGGGAGAACATATCGACGAAGTCCTGGCTTTACTGGATGAGTTTGGACTGTGTAACCATATATTTACGAAAAGACAGGCCATTCCAGGTATTGAAAACGGGTGCGGCACCGGAAGGCAGGCCGCCGCCGGACGCTAGAACAGGGGAACTTACGTAAATTTGCGGATGTTATAGAGGCGTGCAATGGTGTGAACGCGGGTGACTGCGGCAGAAATCATGAAGACGGCGGGGATACGGCATGAAAACCGCCGGGCATGATAACAAACAGGCGTCCGTTACGATTGGCCGGCAGGCAGCGGAATATCCCTTTGTGAGATTCAGGCAGAAAGGACCTGCCGGTCAGGATGTAAAATTTTTTCTTTAGTAAGCATGGACATTGGCATTTCTGTAAGAGAAGCCACACAAACCGGGAGGGGTAATGTGCCTCCATCGGCAGGGTAGCGGACAAGACATATCCGGCAGGATTAGAAAATCTGCATGGTGATCTGGTATGGTATCGAAGAGCCTTCTGTAAGTGCCTTTTAAAAACTTGAGGCAGACAGTTTCGCCATCCACACCATCCGGTAATTGAAGAAACCTGAATCAGCAATCCTCACGCTACAGGATGCGCAGCGGCGAAGGACACCGCGGAGGTTATGGCAAATAGAAAGGATATAGTTGTCATCTGATTTTTTTGTATCCAGAATGAAGGAAGAAAGGGTATCTACCCCGAATACATGATCAGACATCATTAAGATAAACTTTTCGCTATCACGATAATCCTGGCGAAAGGTATACCCTGAAACTTCGTCTCCCGCTTCCATTCGGGGTTATGGAGATAATTTGTGCTTACACCGAAAATTTCTGATTTGCCCCGGGCTTTTATAAGTTTTGCTTTGACTGTGGGTTCCATAATGATTATTTCAGGTGCTTCTGGTAAATTTTGAAGAGTTAAAAGCTGACAGATTTAAAACTGAAATGAGGTGGTAATGTGAAGGTCATAAGAGTAAATTCGCCCAAAAATTTAGAGATTTGCGATGTTCCAGAGCCTGAAAAGGTGGATTCAGAAGAAATATTAGTTAAAGTCAAAGCCGCGGGAATTTGTGGTTCTGACCTGCATATATATCATGGGACTTCTCCGGTTGCAACTTATCCGAGAGTTATTGGTCATGAGTTTGTCGGTGAAATTGTTAAAGTTGGCTCTAAGGTTGAGGATTTGAATGTCGGAGATCATGTAGTAGTTGATCCTGTTGTTAGCTGCGGAGAATGCTATCCATGTTCCATAGGACGCAATAATGTATGCGCATCTGTAAAGGTACGCGGTGTTCATGTTGATGGAGGGTTTGCAGAATATGTGGTGCTACCTAAAACCAGTGTATATAAAATTTCAGATGAACTGAGTTGGGAAGAGGCGGCTCTTATAGAACCGTTTACTATTGCGGCCCAGGTTGCGGATCGCGGCGGAATCACGGAGAAAGATAGTGTGTTGATTATGGGGGCGGGCCCCATAGGTTTAGTAATTTTGCAGGTGGTTAAGAAGATTGGAGCAAAGTGTATGGTTGCCGACCTGATTGATAAGCGCCTTGAATTGGCAAAAGAGATTGGAGCAGACATGGTTATAAATTCGTCTAAACAGGATGTTTCAGAAATCGTATTTGCAGAAACAAATGGTTTGGGTGTTACGGTAGCTGTTGAAGCAGTAGGATTACCGGAATTGTTTGAAAAAGTGATAAAGATTACGGCACCGGCAGGAAGAATAGTAGTTCTGGGATTTGTTGACAAGCCTTCACAAATACCTGAACTGGAAATAACAAAAAAAGAGCTGGATGTTAGAGGTTCGCGACTTCATACAAATAAATTTCCGCAGGTAGTGAAATGGTTCAACAACAGGGAATTAAATCCAAAACCATTAATATCGCATGTTTTTCACTTTACAGAAATCAAGGAAGCTATTAACCTGATTGAAAACAACTCCACAGATACATGCAAAGTTGTTTTGCGTTTTGAGTAATATTCTTAATTATTTTTAAATAGAGGGGCGATGATAATGAGTTTAAAAGGGAAGGTGGCTGTATTATTTGGTGCAGGAGCTATTGCTTCAGGTTATGCTCCTTTATTTGCTGATAAAGGAATGAAACTGGTAATTGTCAGCAGAGGAGACTCTGCCCACAGACTGGCAGCAGAGATAAATGGCAGAGGGGGAAGTGAGGTTGTTGCTCTGAATGCCGATGCTTCTGATTATTACCAGGTAGGGAGAATATTTGAGGATACGGTAAAAAGATTTAAGAGAATTGATATAGTCGTGAATGGTTCAGGAGGGAACAGCCCGGATGCAACAGTTTCTGACCTGGAAGGTTTTTTAAATATGGACCCACAGGCCCCCAAAAAAATGATTGATAACAACTATACTTCCAAATGGTATTCTATGCAGCATTATTTGAATTATCTTAAATCAGCCAGACATGAAGGTAGTGTTGTAAACATTACTTCTATGTCGGGGTTTATTCCTCTATCAAAGGTCGTTCATTATTCAGCCGCTTTTGCAGCAGTTGAAAACCTTACTAAAAGTATGGCTTTTGTATTTGGACATTATGGGTATGGAAGAGTCAATAATTTAGCAGTTGGATTTACTGTTGGAAAACAGAATAGAAAGTTGTTACTCAATGATGACGGAACACCTACTCCCCGGGGAAAGGAAATCCTTGCAAATACTTCACAGCATCGTTTTTTGACTCCGGAAGAGATAGCGCCTCATGTTTTATATTTAGCAGATAAAGAGATAAGCGGAGCAATTAATGGAATCACTTTAAGAGTCGATGGTGGTTTTGGTCTTATAAGCTTACCTCAAACAGGCTATACTTCATGAGGTCTTCAGAGCCATTACAGGCTCTTTTTTTTGTCCGCTTCCACGATGGATGTTGCGACATTGAAAAATTAAAGTAATAAAAAAGCACCTGTTTTAAGTTGTTCGGTTGTTGCAAAACAACGCTTTCGCTGTAAGCATTGCAGCGGAGAAAATTGTCAGTTTGAATGTAGAGGACGTCGATGCCCTATCTATAAGGGATTGAAAACCCTGACTTGTTTCCTCAAATGTGTAAATGAATTCCTCCGTTTTTTAGCCTACCTGTAAGAGTTTGAAACCTGTTATATCTTTCACATTCCGGACTTTGACCGTAAGTTTTTAGCCTACCTACAAGGGATTAAAAAACACAGTTACCAGTATCATTTTTTACCTCTCCCCTATCGTTTTGTTGGGTCAGAGGCCTAAATTTTCAACTGCCTTGATAATTGGAGATGCAGAAAGGCCAGAGTTTCGTTCACAGAAAACGGGATACATGATCGGAGTTATAAAGCAATCCTGAAATTTCGGAGGCTTCAAAAAGCATTTTCTTTTAGAAACCTCACGAATAAAAACACGATT
>DFNM01000002.1:0-575 GCA_002376045.1 Firmicutes bacterium UBA3567 | reverse complement strand
AATAAAAACACGATTCAAAAAGATGAACTGCATGAAGCATTTTTGTTTTCAAATGATGATAATGCGAATCGCGGCGTGCTGGCCGTCTAAATCCAGACAATAGGGGCCGGTACGATTTCTCATATCGTTTTTATGCTAAAGTTTTTGTCCTTTCTGGGTACCAGCAGATACATACCCTGTAACTATTTTATGAAGGATCTAAAAGCGGAAAACTGCTGTTATATTCAGGAAGCCTTGCTTTCCATGCTGGAAGAAAAAAACATCAAACCGGATGAGGTGGTAATATTTACTACCGATAAATCTTATGAAGAAAATTGGATAAAAAATAAAAACACCGGGTGCGGCAGACCGGGTCTAAAAGAGACGCTGGACCAGTTTTTTGTTGAAAGGTCTTGCTAATAGATTGAAAGATTACAGCAATGTAACATTTTCTTCCAGCCCATCTCTTTATATTTAAAATTTTTTGTATGGTTTATAACATCCTGAAGCGATTTTAGAGTATAATTTAAAAGGAAAACAATATAATTTGCCGAAAGATTTAACGACTGGCAGCTTATTAATTTGTGTTCCAATTC
>DFNM01000150.1 GCA_002376045.1 Firmicutes bacterium UBA3567 | reverse complement strand
CCTGCTCAGATGGGAAAACCGTTGCCAATCCCAGGCACTTACATAAAACTGAAAAGAGACTGAAACATGCTCAGAAAGAACTGTCCCGTAAGCAAAAAAATTCCAACAACAGCCGGAAACAAAAACTGAAACTTGCCAAACTTCATGCCAGAATCAGAAATCAGCGTCGGGATTTTCTTCACAAACAAAGCAGAAAAATAGCAAACACCTGCAGTCTGATAGCCGTGGAAGACCTGAACGTCAGGGGTATGGTCAGAAACCATCATCTTGCCAAAAGCATTTCTGACGCCTCCTGGTCGGAGTTTCTCGCAATGCTCTGCTACAAAGCGGAAGAGGCTGGTGGCAGGGTAGTGAAGGTAAACCCCAGGGAAACATCGCAGCAATGTTCCGGTTGCGGCACCAAAGTATCAAAAGACCTGTCGGCGCGCATCCACCGGTGCCCTTCTTGCGGCCTGGTGCTTGACAGGGATGTGAACGCCGCCAGGAATATCCTGTTACGTGCGTTGGCTTCGGAAGTGGCCTAAAACTTCCCTACCGCAGGGACTGCGGAAAGTTACGCCTGTGGAGTTAGCCCGGTAGGGTTACGATGAAGCAGGAAGCCCCTTCTGAGCTAAGCGAAGGGAGGGGTAGTTCACTGATATAATTTGCACAAATAAAGAAAAAATTATTAGAAGAGGAATGGGATAATGGTAAACAAATATGGTCTTGAGAAAAATGTTTTTTATGCTTTAATAAATATTTTCAAGGACTACTCAACTATTATTGAAAAAGCTGTGCTTTTCGGTTCAAGAGCAAGAGGGGATTATAAGAGAGTTTCCGATATAGACATAGCTCTAAAGTTTCGAAAAGATAATCACAAAATTTATAAGATTAAAGAAGAGATAGAAAACCAAAACATTATTTATACCGTTAACATTTTAGATTATGATAAAATTGGAAATCAAAAACTGAAAAACCATATAGATAAAGAAGGTAAAACCATATTTCTAACGAATGAAAAAGGGGGAGTTTTAATGAACCTGAACAAAATAGAAGACAAGTTAGAAGATTTAAAGAAAGCTTTTAGTAAATTAAAAGAAAGCGCAAAAAGAAACTATCTGGAAGATGACATAGTAATCGATGCTACAATCAAAAGATTTGAATTTACATATGAGTTATCCTGGAAGCTGATGAAAGCCTATTTAGAATACAATGGCAATTTAGAAGCTACAAGCCCCAGGAAGGCTATAAAAGAATCTTTTAAAGAAGGTATTTTAAAAGAAGGAGATAAATGGTTGCAGATGCTTCAAGATAGAAGCAGAACAGCACACACTTATAATGAAGAATCTGCCCTTGAAATATTTAAAAATATAACAGATATTTATATTGATTTATTTGAAAAGTTTATTACAAACATTGAAAAAGAAATTAGTTAAACGTCGGAGAAGGTGCCAGGCACGACAATTTGTGACAGGGGACGGTTCTTTGTCACACTGTAAAAAGCATTGGAAACATGGTGCTAATTCCTTTTGTTTCCCCTTTGTTTCAAACCTGCTTGCATTTGTAGAGCAGGTTTTTTCCTTTGTTATTCAAAGAAAGGGAAAACAGAGGCAAAGCTTGCTCACCTATTCTCATTGATTAAAGAACTGGAATGTCACATTTTGAAGATAAAGTTACTCCTGGCTGACAGGGTATCAGTTTTAGCTAAAAAATACAAGGAAGATCCCTTCAGGGCGGAAAAGGTTTGTAGAATCATAAAATCCCATAAAGGAACTATGTTTAAACCGGAAATAGTGGATGCCCTTTTAGAACTCAGCAAAAGAGAGTGTTTCTGGTTTGATCTGGCATCAAACAATCTGAGCGGTATGGTGAATCGGCTGAGATTCAAAAACGTTGAAATAGACTCAGAAGATAAAAACGAACCTGGCCTTATACAGTTAAAGTTTTTTATGATCAAACTCCTCCTTTTAAGGAGTTTTTTTATTAACTTTGAATAATAATACTAATTCAGTAAGAGGATACTATTATTAGGTTAGCAATTTAGAGGAGGAGTTAATATGCTCACAAAACAACAAAAATTTCATTTTTCACCCAGAACCAATAAAGCTCATCTTATTAACTGGCATGAATGGGGTAAGGAAGCCTTTGAGAAGGCTAAAAACCAGGGCAAACCCGTTTTATTGAGCATTAGCGCAACGTGGTGTCACTGGTGTCATGTTATGGATGAGACTTCTTATTCTGATGAAAAAGTAATTGGGTTGATTAACGGGGAGTTCATTCCCATAAGGGTTGATACAGATCAGAGGCCAGATGTAAACAGGAGATACAACATAGGAGGGTGGCCCACAACGGTTGTATTAACCCCTACAGGGGAAATCCTTCAGGGGGGCACCTACATACCTCCACATGAAATGTATCGGTTTTTGAAAAGTATACATGGATATTACAAAGAACACGAAGATGATATATACAATAGAATAATGAACAACAAAGAAAGTCAGGCTTTACATTATAATGAGGAATCACCCCGTAGAATTCCCGAGGATGCCTTGGAAAACACCCTGGACTTTTTAAAAAATAATTATGATGAAGAATATGGAGGGTTCGGTATACAACCCAAATTCCCTCAACCCGATTCCTTGAGCTTGTTGTTTTACGCTTATTACCGGGAAAGGGATGAATTTGTTAAGAAAATACTGGAAACTACTTTAACCAATATGGCCAGATCAGGGATGTATGACCAGGTGGAAGGGGGATTTTTCAGATATTCAACAACCAGGGACTGGAGTATTCCTCATTATGAAAAGATGCTAGAAGATAATGCTGCTCTGCTTGGGGTTTACACAAATGCTTATTTGCTTCTAGATAAACAGGAGTTTTTGGAAACCGCAAAGGATATTACCCGTTACCTGGTCAATAACCTTTTCGATGATGAAAAAGGGGTTTTTTGG
Organism: Firmicutes bacterium UBA3567; assembly: GCA_002376045.1. Classification (GTDB taxonomy): domain Bacteria; phylum Bacillota; class Thermosediminibacteria; order Koleobacterales; family UBA3567; genus UBA3567. The sequence continues at coordinate 16,228 of DFNM01000150.1, read as the reverse complement.
GGAAGTCAGGATGCCGATGAAAAGTATTATGCCCTAAAAAATCTTGAAGATAGAAGAAAAAGACCTGCGCCTTTTATTGACAAAACCATATATGCTGACTGGAACTCCATGGGTGCTACAGCTTTTATCAAAGCCGCCTTTGTATTGAAAGATAGAAAACTTTATGAAAAAGCCTTTTCTGTTTTAGAATTTATTGTATCCAGGATGTTTGACAGCCAAAAAGGAGTGTATCATTTTTTTAAGGAAGGGAAACCCCATCTTTCAGGAATCTTAAAGGATCAGGTTTACTCTGTAGAGGCTTTATTGAACGGATATTTTGCATCAGGGAATGAACAGTATTTTAAAAAGGCACTGGAATTAGGTGAGATTATATTAGAAAGTTTTTATGACCGACAACAGGGGGTGTTTGTGGAAGACAAGCCTGATTTTGAAGTAATGGAACGGATGGGCAAACAGGGTGAGGATGTTCCCTTAAACGGAAAATGCTGTGAAATCATGCTGCTACTGTATCATTTAACTTTAAGAGAAGAATTCAAAGAATCTGCCCAATCAGCCCTGGAATGCCTTTCCGCTAGCTATCTGCATTATGGAGGATATGCAGCCCCGTATGCCCGTGCTGTTGAACTCTTTTTAAAGGGTGCCGGCAAACTCACTATCGTGGGTGATAAAAACAAAACAATGGAATATGTTAAAAAAGCCTTTTCCATCTACGTTCCTTTCAGGATACTTGAATTTCTGGATCCCATTGAAGATAGAGATAAGATAAAAACTTTAGGGTATGAACCCCAAAAAGAATCCACAGCATTTTATTGTGAGGGTAAAAGATGTTTTCCTCCTATCACTTCCCCTAATCAACTGGATGAGATTTTTAAAAACAGAAAAACCCGGTAGATTCATGTCTACCGGGTTTTGGTATATGATACGCTTGCTTTTGGAAACATCGGAGACGGTTCTTAGGCATGAGGTTGGAAAGCTATACCCTGTTAATCTATATATAGATAAGTTTTATTTGCTAATTTAGTTTTCTTCCACCAATTCTTAATAATAGGTATTGCGCAATAATCTAACCCAAAAGCTCTTCCAGCCCCACCAATCAAGGTTATGCCTGCTGCTAAATACCAAAGCATTTCCAACGGTGCCATACCTGAACCCCAAATCATAAGACCCATACCAACTGATGCAATTGAAGCTAGTGCGGTAAACAGCCCTGCAATTAAGCATAATCCAATTATAATTTCTCCTATAACCATTGCAGCCTGGAAAACCTGCGCTAAAACAGTAAAACCGCCTTCCGGAGTATAAAAGAATGTTTGCATTGACCAATCAACTATATTTTCAATAAATCCCGGGACAGGTAGTGCTTGACCCCATTGAGACACTGCACCTTCTGCAGCGGGCGTTGCACTGGATGCTGTATCTGCTGCAGCTTGGGAAGCTGATGATACGGTGTCTTTAACAGGTGCAGGAATTAAAAAGATATTTGAAGGGTCTTCTAATATCTTGGGCAGCTTGTGCATACCTTGTTCCAACCACTTATAACCGACAAAAATCCTTAATGGGACCAGCCATAAAATAGGAATTTTATTTGATAGATGCCCCCCAAGTATTGAACGATTTTCTTTTATATCGAAAAACTCATGCATTAAATATTTCATACATAGGGCAAATCCACCTACACCGAATAAGTAGTGCAGATTTACCATATGCTTAAGCGCCATAGCAAAGAAACCTGAAAGCTTCATTCCTACAACATTAGCAACAGCATATTTGCTCCCAATCGATACCATAAACCCATGATAATTGGGTTTAAATGGCTTTTTGGGTGTATTTTCAATATCTGCAATTATATTATGAACAGCCGTTTCAGCAGTTTGAAGAGCTGATTCAACTATTTGGGGATATCCTTTTTTTTCCTCTTGCTCAAAATACCCGTTATCCCCAATTAAATAGACATTCGCGTAATCAACTGACTGCATATATTTATTTGCCTGAATCCTATTCTTCTTTCCTACCGTTAATCCTAATTTTGCGATAAAGCTGTTTCCTTGAACACCTGCTGTCCAAATGAGAGTTCTAGTTGGAATAACTGTTTTATCCTTTAGTATAACAGCATCCTTTTTAACCTCAACAATGGGGGTATTAGTTATAACCTCAATCCCCATCTTTTTCATTTGTTTCTCAGCTTTAACTTGTAAATCAGATTCCAGCATTGGAAGGATATTTGGCAATGCTTCGATAATAACTAATCTCACTTCATCCTTATCTATACTATATTCGCTGCAGAGTTTTTTCCTCCATTCAGCTAGTTCTCCAATTACTTCTACTCCTGTAAAACCAGCACCAGCCACCGTAAAGGTCAGCATTTCTCTTCTTTTTTTGGGATTTTTTTCCCGGGAGGCCTTATCGAACATGTTTTCTATATGTTCTCTTATTTTTAAAGCATCTTCTAAAGACCATATAGTAAGACTATATTCTTCTGCCCCGGGAATACCGAAAAACGCAGGTTCGGCACCTGTTCCAATTACTAAGTAATCATATTCATATACTCTGTTTTCTGATACAAGTTTTTGCTTTTGGAAGTCGACATCTTTGATTTCATCAGTTATCACTTCAACTTTTTTTCCCGCAAATATTTTTTTAAGATTTACTTGAACTGCTTCCTTTTCCACCCTTGCACCGGCAATTTCATGCAGGTCAGTCATAAGAGTGTGAAATGGATTTTTGTCAATGAGAGTAATTTTAATGTCATCGTTTTTTTTGAATTTTTTGTGAAGCAGCTTGGCAGCATGCACACCCCCATAGCCGGCACCAAGGATTACAATTTTCCTTTCATTAGACATTTTTAGACCCCCTCAATGAAAATTTTGTTGATGCGTAAAAGTGTCAAAAGTTGAAAAAGCTTTCGTTGTTGTTTCTGGGTTTCAATAAATTCCCTTGTAAATTCTAACCAATTTTTAATTTCAGTTACTTCGACCGGATTTTAGATCTTTACAATGGTTATGTTTTATTATATTATAACATATAGAAAATAAATTAGCATACTTGGTTTTATTAGTATACTTGGTTTTATTAGTATACTTGGTTTTAATACAGCAATTTTTCTAAGAGGGATCTCTGGTTTAAAAAAACAAATTTAAAAAAAAGGGGGAGTTTTAATGAAGAAATTTTTGAGCTTGTGTGTGATTTTGGTTTTGTTGCTTTCATTACTTACAGGTTGTGGGAGTAAGCCTGCTACGACAGAACAGCCTGAAAGCAAAGAACAAAGTCAACAAACAAAATATCAAGATGGAATATATTTTGCTCAAGAAGATAATTTTAACGAAAAAACCGGGTGGAAGTATGTGGTTACATTAGAAGTAAAAGACGGTAAGATAGTTAAAGCCGATTGGAATGGTGCCAACAGAGATGGTGGGCCTGATAAAAAAACAAGATCTAAAAATGGCCAATATCCTATGGTAGAACAAGGTGGTGCTCAGGCACCCTGGCATGAGCAGGCTGCTAAAGTTGAAGCTTATCTGTTAGAAACTCAAGACCCTACTGCCATTGAGTATAAAGATGAAGAAGGACACACAGACGCTATAACTGGTGTATCTATACACGTAAAAGAGTTCTTTGATCTTGCTCAAAAAGCTCTAGAAAAAGGTCCTGTTGGCAGAGGCAAATATAAAGACGGTCATTATCATGCTGAAGAAAAGCAGTTTGATGAAAAAACTGGTTGGAAAAACACTGTTGACTTGACAGTTATAAATGGTTATATAGTTGCCGCTAATTGGAATGCAGTTCACAAAGATGGTGGCGATGATAAGGAAACTCGATCTATTAACGGTCAATATCCTATGGTAGAACAAGGTGGTGCCAAGGCACCCTGGCATGAGCAAGCCACTAAAGTTGAAGCTTATCTGTTAGAAACTCAGGATCCTACTGCCATTGAGTATAAAGATGAAGAAGGGCATACTGATGCTATTTCAGGTGTATCCATTCACGTTAAAGAGTTCTTTGAGTTAGCTCAGGAAGCTTTAGCTGATGCCAAATAATAAATTTTCTTGAAAAATTAATATTAAATATAATTTAAGGCTTTAGAGTTTCTCTAGGGCCTTAAATTATATGATATAATATGTTTGCCGGCAACTACTTTCGAAACAAACGGAGGAGGTAAAATGCCAAAATTCAAAAGGTATTTCAATACCTTGTTTATTCTAATATCAGTAATGTTACTGTTATCTTCTTGTAGTAAAAATCAAATTAAAGAAAATAATGAACCTGTTTCGCAAAATAGATTTCTTTTGGGAACAATAGTTACAATTAAGATTTATGATAATGTTTCGGGCAAGTTGTTTGATGAAATTTTTAACAGATTACAGGAAATTGAAAATAGAATGACTATAAATGAAAAAAACAGCGAAGTAATACAAGTTAATTCTAATGCCGGCAAAAAGTTTACGAAAGTTTCCGATGACACTTTTTATGTCGTCGAAAAGGGGAAATATTTTTCTGAACTATCAGGTGGAAAATTTGATATATCTATTGGTCCTTTGGTAAAGCTTTGGAATATTGGTACAGAAGAAGCTAAAGTTCCAGAGCAATGGCAAATAGATGAAAAAAAGAGTTTGGTCGATTATAATAGTGTGCTTCTTGATTCTAAAGGAAAAAGCATAATGCTCAAAAAAAAAGGAATGATGCTTGATTTGGGAGGAATTGCAAAAGGTTATGCTGCCGATGAGGTAACCAAAATTTTAAAAGAAAACAACGTAAAACATGCAATAATTAATTTGGGTGGAAACATTTTGGCTTATGGCAATAAGCCTGGCGGCAGTAAATGGAGAATAGGAATTCAAAAGCCATTTTCTTCAAAAGGTAATTATGTGGGAGTTGTTAGTGTAATAAATAAAGCGGTTGTAACTTCGGGTATTTACGAAAGATATTTCAAGGAAAAGGGCAAAACATATCATCATATACTGGATCCTGAAACGGGATATCCTGTTGAAAACAATTTAATGTCCGTTACTATTATAACCGATAAAGCCATAGATGCCGATTCATTATCCACATCTGCTTTTGCAATGGGGCTTGAAGAAGGTTTTAGTCTAATCGAAAAGCTTGATAATACTGAGGCAATCTTTATTACAAAAGACTCAAAAATATATTTAACTTCAGGTTTAAAAAATTCCTTTAAATTAACTGATAACAGTTTTAGTATAGCTGATTAAATATTCAAGTAGTAATTTTAAATCGGCAGTTAGTTAAACCAAGTTTTTCTTAGACTTCTAAGATTGAGTCTTCTAAGACTATGCTCCTGCTTTGATACGGAATGGAAATCTTTATGCCTGCTCTCATGCTGGTGTTTTCCCTGCGGTTACCTTCGGCTTTCTTTCACTGTTGTGCTGACCGCATGGATTTTATGCTTATGCGAACCACATAATTCTTTTTCTGTTTCTTACAATGGCATTTTTCTGTATTCAAGGTTTCACATGCTTTTAGCGGAAAATGGGCTGCTGTCTGGCCTTTTGTAATTATTATAAATTTATACTATTGTAATCAACAGAAAAGAGGAATTCTGAAAATATATAGTTTCGCATTAACTGTAAGGGTGATTTAATGAACAGCTTCTGGAACAAATATCCTGATATTCAGGAGGAATTATATAAAATAATAAGAATTATGAAAGAAAATGTAAAATGTAGTCAAAAAACTATAGAAACAGCTTTGTTAAATTTGATCGATTCAGGCGGAAAACTTCTACGTCCGGCTTTTGTTCTGTTATCAGGAAGATTTGGCAAATATGACAGTGAAAAGCTATGCCGCCTTGGCGCTGTTATAGAAATGATCCATATGGCTACCCTTATTCATGATGATATTATAGATGATGCTGACTTGAGGAGAGGGAACATTACTATTCAGAGTAAATATGGTAAAAATTATGCTGTTTTTATGGGAGATTTTTTATTTGCCAGATGCTTTAATCTTTTATCGGATGATATTTCTTTTGAAAATATTAGAAATGTATCTAAGGTTGTATCCAGAATATGTATAGGAGAAATAGAGCAATTTTCATCAAGATATATTTTAAATATTTCTGTCAAAAACTATTTGAGGAGAATATCTGCTAAAACTGCCGCATTGTTTTCGTTGAGCTGCTATATCGGGGCATCGGAAAGTAACTGTGATGAAAGACTTTGCAAGCAGTTGGCAAGGGTCGGATACAATATCGGCATGGCATTTCAGATAATTGATGATATCCTTGACTATAGAGGAGATCAGAGTATTGTTGGAAAACCAGTTGGAAATGACTTAAAACAGGGAATTTTTACTTTACCATTAATATATGCTTTAAAAATGGGCAACAAAAAACTAATTAGCATACTATCCAAAAAAGATTATAATGACGATGACGTATTTAGAATAATTGAGTTAACTAAGGAATTGAAGGGCATAGATAAGGCAAAAGATCTGGCAAAAAACTACACAAAAAGGGCTTTTGATCATATTTTCAAACTACCGGATAATAAAAGTAAGTTTGTTTTTATGGATGTAGCGGAAAAGCTTTTAAAGAGAGAATATTGAGATTATCAAACAAAGTTAATAGAAATCGGCAAAAAAATTTACTTAAAAAGTCTGTAATTTTGTCAGGAAATTACAGACTTTTTTGTAATAGCGTATTTCATGTGCATATAGAAAATTAATATTACAGAAAATGCCTCCTCAAAAGACTTCTGAAAAAGTATTTCAACATGAAAAGGAATGTTATATAATATTAGAACACAGAAAGGAGAGTTTTAAAGTGTCGATTAAAAGTTTTTTAAAACTGGTTGAGATTCAAACAAAAATTGCCAGTGTAATTCCTTTTGCTTTAGGGTCGTTATATGCATACTACCGCTTTAATAAATTTAATTTTACCAATTTTATTATCATGTTCATATCACTGTTGACAATTGACATGGCCACAACTGCTATTAACAACTATTACGATTACAAAAATGCAAGAAAAACTTATGGATATAATTATGAAAGTCACAATGCTATAGTAAGAGATAATTTAAAAGAGTCAACGGTAATAACCGCTATTTTTGGTCTTTTGGGTATTGCTATAACATTTGGAATTTTGTTGTTCCTAAATACAAATATTGTTATCCTAATCCTTGGTATTTTATCCTTTTCAGTAGGTATTTTATATTCCTTTGGACCTGTGCCAATATCAAGAACACCTTTTGGGGAATTATTCTCAGGGTTGTTTATGGGATTTATAATAATATTCCTATCAGTTTATATACATGTATATGATGGGAATATCTTATCATTGGTTTATGATAATGGCTTACTTAATATCAGTATCAATCTTACTGAAATCATTTACATCTTCTTAATATCGATACCAACAATAAACGGAATTGCAAATATTATGCTCGCCAATAATATTTGTGATATAGAGGACGATATCGAAAATAAACGTTATACTTTGCCTACTTATATAGGAAAAGAAATGGCACTAAAGCTTTTTAAAATATTATACTATATTATTTATGCAGATTTTATAGTTCTATGTTTATTAGGGATTTTCCCGGCTATAATGATGCTGACAATCCTTACTTTCATACCTGTAAACAACAATATTAAAGTGTTCTTTCAGGAACAAAGCAAAAAGGATACATTTATTGTTTCTATAAAAAATTTTGTGTTAATTAGTTTGGTTTACATGCTTATAATTGTAGTGTTAGTGATATCTAATAAATCATAACTGCATTGAAAAAAGGTTAAAAGATGTTCAACCAGCAGGATAAAATTAAAACCCTGCTTTTTTTAGTTGTCTCAGGAATTTCCATACAACTGGAAAACTAAGAATCTGGGGTAATACCAATTAGTTGGATAAAAATACATTCTTATATGCGTGTTAATTAAGGAAATACGGGGTTGAGCTGTTCGGGTTTATCGGATATAATGCTCATAGCTTGAGTTGGAAAAAGGGGGTCCTACAATGAATAAAAAATTAACCTGCCTGGTGTTGGTAATAATTCTTCTGACTACAGTTTTTGCAGCTTTAGGACAGGCTTCCACCCTTGGTTCTAGAATCCTTAAATATGGAAGCTGGGGTCGAGATGTAGCTGAATTACAGACCCGACTGAATAATTTGGGATTTTATGTTGGAGAAGTTGATGGAATTTATGGTCTTAAAACCGAGAGGGGAGTTATAAGGTTTCAGCAGAGCCGCGGATTAAGGATTGATGGAATAGCCGGACCTCAAACAATAAGAGCCTTACTGGGTAATACCTCTGTTTCAAGGGGTTATTCCTCCAGAGATGTGGAACTCCTTGCAAAATTGATATATGCAGAGGCTAGGGGGGAATCCTATATCGGTCAGGTGGCAGTAGGAGCAACGGTGTTAAACAGGGTTAAGAGCCCTGCATATCCCAATACCATTCCCGGAGTTATCTTCCAGGTGGTTGACGGGTATTATCAGTACTGCAGTGTGCGGGATGGTCAGATTTATTTAACCCCCAATGCAACGGCCAGAAAAGCAGCAAGGGATGCTCTGGCAGGTTGGGACCCGACCGGAGGAGCCCTGACTTTTTATAACCCGAGGAACACAACAAACATATGGGTTCGTTCAAGGCCCTATTGCACTACCATCGGTAACCACGTGTTTGTAAAATAATATCGCCTGCTAAACCGAACTATAATACAAGAAGGGAAAGCCCTAAAAAGGTGCTTTCCTTTTTGTTATTACAGTTTTATTTAATTTGTGGTAAATCTCAACAAGAAAATAAAAAATTTTTATTTTTAGGGGAGGAAAATTTGCGTTAATGTAGAATATACAAATCAAACTGGTATACCATATACCATACACCATATACCGAACACCATATACCACTAAAACAGTTATATTGGAGGGAAGTTAATGAGGTTGAGAAAACTGGACAGAGCGGTTTCGTATAAAGAAAAAGTGTATGAGGAGATAAAATCAGCCATTATTGCTGAACGCCTGAAGCCGGGACAGCAGTTAAATGAACGAAAACTGGCTGAAGAGCTTGGAATAAGCAGAACTCCTGTAAGAGAAGCAATTCAAATGCTTGAAAGTGAAGGATGGGTTAAGACGGAACCGTGGAAAGGGACATATGTGCTGGATATAACCGAGCAGGACATAGAAGAGGTTTTTCAATTGAGAATGTCCCTTGAGACCCTGGTGATCGAACTTGTAATCCAGAAGATTGATCGGAAAGAAATAAACAAGCTGGATGAATTTGTTAAGCAACAGGTGGATTACTGCAGAGAATATAAGGCTGATGAGTTTATTAAAACCGACAGGGATTTTCACATGTATCTTGCCGATCTAACAGGCAACAGAAGATTAATTCAAATACTAAACAACTTGAGTGACATGATGAGAAGACTGGGGATAAAAGCCATAAAGACCCAGGAAAGGTACAAAGAAACTATTGAGGAACACAAAAACATAGTAAGGGGGTTAAAGGAGAAAAACCTTTTGAAGGCAAAAGAGGCCATGATGCATCATGTACTCAAAACAAAAGAGAATGTATACAAACACTGGAAGGATGCCAAAAACAATGTGGAAAAGGAGGAAGGTGCATGAGGATTGCTTTGCTTCAGATGAATGTTGTGTTGGGAGAACCGGAAACCAACAGATCGAAGGTAGAGCAAATGGTCGAAGAAGCTGTAAAAGAAAAGCCGGATGTGATTGTGCTGCCGGAAACGTGGAACACAGGCTTTTTTCCGGAAAATGTGGCAGAACTGGCCGATGTGAAGGGGGAACCCGCCTGCAGCCTGTTATCAAGGCTGGCCAGGGAGAACAATGTCAATATTGTTGGAGGCTCCATATCGAATAATGTGGATGGTAAGGTATACAACACCAATTATGTTTTCAACAGAAAGGGTGAACTGGTATCGGAATACAGAAAGATTCACCTGTTCTCTCCTTCCGGTGAACACAATTACTTTGAACATGGCAGGGAAATCAGCATTTATGAAATCGACGGGGTGAAAGCCGCTACGGTTATATGCTATGATATAAGATTTGTTGAACTTATCAGAACCCTGGCCCTTAAAGGAATAGAGATTTTGTTTGTTCCCGCCCAGTGGCCCCACCCAAGGCTGGAACACTGGAGAACCCTTTTGAAGGCCAGGGCCATAGAAAACCAGATGTTTGTTGCCGCCGTAAACGGTGTGGGAGAAGCCGGCAAGCTGGAATTCTGCGGCACCTCAATGCTGCTGGATCCCTGGGGTAAAGTGATTGCAGGAGCAGAGGAGGATGAAGGGATTATAACGGGTGAGATTGATTTATCGATAATAAAGGATATTAGGGAGAGAATAAACGTGTTTAGAGACCGAAGGCCAGAGGTATATGAGCTATAAAATATATAAAAAAATGGGGGAATATAGATGAAACTAAACTTTCAACTTCAAACAAAGCAAAATGCTACAGATTTTGATTTCAGGCTTTCTAGATTGCTTTGTATTGGATTTGCAGGAAGGGACAAAGAAAAAGTAATGGAACACATTCTGGAGCTGGAAGAAATAGGAGTTCCACGACCTGAAAAAATTCCTACAATATACCCATGTTCCAATCTGCTGCTAACTCAGGATAATACAATTCAGGTTCTAGATGATAAAACCAGTGGGGAAGTGGAATTTGCAATACTTGTGAAAGGGGGTGAGATATTTATAGGCTTGTGCAGTGATCATACCGATAGATCCCTGGAAACAGTTAGCATACCAAAATCCAAGCAGATATGTCCCAAACCTATAGCCAAAACTATATGGAAATATGATGATGTAAAGGATCACTGGGACGAACTCACTTTAAGGTCATGGATAACTGTAGATGGAAAAGAAAAATTATACCAGGAGGGTAGAGTTGATTCTATTCTGAAAGTCGAAGACATTTTAGAAGTTGTTGAAGCAGAATACGGCGATCTGAAAGGTATGGTCATTTTTTCTGGTACGGTTCCGACTCAAGGGGGATTTGTTTACGGAGACAAATTCAAATTTGAGCTGGAAGACCCTGTTTTGGGTAGAAAAATTTTTCATGAGTACAGCATTGAAGTTTTAATGAACAGAAAAGGGGGAGAATAAAGTGAAAAAACTGAGTGCTTTTGTTTGCCTTTTGCTGGTCATTTCTTTAATCTTTACTGCTGCCTGCGGCAAGACCACTACAGATACAGACCAGGGAAAGCAGGAAAATGCTGCTAAAGAAGAAAAGCCCATAGTTATAAAATACGCAACTGTTGGTCCAGATGAGCATCAGTACACAATTGCTTCTAGAAAATTCAAGGAAATTATTGAGGAAAAGAGTGGAGGAAAAATCAAAGTAGAACTGTTCCCCAATGCTCAGCTGGGTGGAGAAAGGGAAATGGCCGAAGGTGTCAAAATGGGGACTATCCAGATGACTACTGTAACCTCGGATGGTGCCCTGCCTGCCTGGGTTCCGGAAACTCAGATTTTCAGCATACCCTATCTCTTTAGAGATAGAGAACATGCATATAAAGCAATGGACGGGGAATTGGGTAAGATCCTGGCAGAGAAGTTCGAAAAACAGGGATTTAAACACCTGGGGTTTGTTGAACTGGGATTCAGGCATTTCACAAACAATAAGCGTGAAATTAAAGAACCCGCTGATATGAAGGGATTAAAGATTAGGGTTCAGGAAGCACCCATTTGGTTTGCTCTAATAGAATCCCTAGGAGCAACGGCAACTCCTATAGCCTTTAATGAACTGTATTCTGCCCTGCAGCAGGGTGTTGTTGATGGTCAGGAAAATCCACTGGCCACAATACGATCAATGAAATTCTATGAAGTTCAGAAGTACTTAACACTGGATGCCCATACATATGCACCGGGGAGTGTGCTTATAAACCTGCAATTCTTCAATAGTTTACCGGAAGAATACCAGAAACTTATTGTTGAAGCTGTAGATGAAATGAAGGTCTATCAGAGGAATTACATAGCCCAGAAAGCAGAAGATGACCTGAAATTCCTTAAAGAACAGGGTATGATTGTTACTGAACCCGATAGAGATAAATTCGTTGAAGCAACGAAAGATATTCCATACAAAGAAGAGGTCAAAAAGCTGGTTCCACCGGAATTGGTTGAACTGGTTCGAAACATTGAATAGCATTTTCAAGGAAAAATTTAGCTGCTCTCCGTTTTGGGAGAGCAGCTGCTATGAATTATTAAGAGGTGAATGAAATGATTGCTGTTAGAAAACTTGTAGATAAGACCATTGATGTGGCTGTTGCATTATCTTTAGGGACAGTAACCCTTTTGACTTTTGCTCAAGTAATATCAAGATTTGTATTCAAACTTCCTATACCATGGAGCACAGATATTATCAGGCTTGCCTTTATATATACGATTTTTCTTGGAGCAACCATCGGAATAAGAGAAAAGGCTCACCTTAATATAGATGTGGTTTTCAACCTCCTGCCTGAGAAGGCTCAGGCATTTTTTTCCATATTAATTAATGTATTGATAGCCGGATTTTTGTTGTTTCTGGTTGTTAAAGGAATGAACTTTGTGGTTCAATCAGGAACACAGCAGATGCCGTATCTACAGATACCCATTAGTGTCCTGTATTTTGCCATCCCATTGAATGCGGTGTTCATGCTGTATTATTTGCTACAACAGATTATCGAGCAGATCTATCAATTAAAAGGTATACATGAAGGGAGGTAGTTACTATCGGTGCGCAAATTATAATCATATTGTTCATAGCTTTTCTTATAGGTATTCCTATAAGCTTTTCCCTGGGTATTGTTTCACTGTTGGGTGTGTCTTTAAGCGGATATCCTCTAGAAGTTGTGATCCAGCGCATGTTTTCTGGTGTGGATAGTTTTCCCCTGGTGGCAATACCGTTGTTTATACTGGCAGGAGGTTTGATGTTTCAGGGAGGTATGTCTAAAAGGCTTGTCAATTTTTCCAATGCCCTTATCGGACATTTTCCCAGCGGATTGGCCATGGTAAGCATTCTGGCATGCATGTTTTTTGCAGCAATTACAGGTTCAGCTATTGCTGCTACCGCTGCCATTGGAGGGTTGATGATTCCCCTTATGATTAAAGAGGGTTACGATGCAAAATTTGCAGCACCCCTTCTGGCAACAGCAGGTTCCATTGGCCCTATCATACCCCCCAGCATTCCTCTGCTGATTTATGGTGTTATTGCCAATGTAAGTGTGGCCAAATTATTTATAGGAGGCTTTGTACCTGGAATTTTAATGGGCCTTTCCCTGATGGTTTTCAGCTATGTTATTGGTGGTAAAAGAAATTATAGAGGAAGGGAAACACGAGCTTCCATAAAAGAAATTTTGTATTATGGTAAGGATGCCATTTTAGCTCTGCTAACACCAATTATCATTATCGGCGGCATTTTGAGCGGAGTGTTCACGGCAACGGAATCGGGAACCATAGCAGTAGCCTATTCATTGTTTATTGGAATGTTTGTGTATAAGGAATTGACCTTCAAAAAAATCTGGGACCTTTTGATTGAATCAGCCAAAACAACAGGTATTGTTTTGATAGTGGTTTCTTTTGCTTCTTTATTTACATGGTATTTGACAGTTAATCAGGTTCCCCAACAGATTGCTTCAGCAATAACAACAATAGCCAATAGCAAAATAGTATTATTACTGATAATGAATATAATCCTGTTGATTGCAGGTACTTTTATTGATACCATAAGTGCACTGGTAATATTTGCTCCACTGTTTTTGCCGCTGGTGTCAAAATTCGGAATAGATCCCGTACACTTTGGTTTGATTGTTGCCGTTAATTTGACAATAGGAATGTGTACCCCACCATTAGGAGTGTGCCTGTTTGTATCCAGTTCTATTGCAAAGATTTCTTTAAGGGAAATGATGAGAGACCTTGTCCCTCTGTTAATAGCCTTATTGATTGTCCTTGCTGTTATTACCTATATACCCGAAACAGTGCTATTCCTTCCCAATCTGTTTGGGAAATAAGACTTGCTCAACAGCAATCACCACAAAGAGGCGTGTTGATACACACCTCTTTTATTTTTGCAAGAACAAAGGATGTATTTTAATCCAGAGTGATAGTGTTTAGGGCCTGTTCAAAATCGGCTATAACGGTATCAATGGTTTCTATTCCAACAGAAACTCGGATAAGGCTGTCACGCACCCCTATTCTGTTCTTCACATCAGATGACAGGGACCGGTGGGAAGTCTTCCCGGGATGGGATACCGTTGTGGCAACTCCTGCAAGGCTTGGGGTAAGATCCACAAGCTTAAGGGCTTCAATCACCTTTGCGGCTCCTTCTACACCACCCTCCACCTCAAAACTCAGCATGCCTCCAAACCCGCCCTTAAGAATTTCGCAAGCAAGGCGATGCTGGGGATGCTCTATTAATCCGGGGTAGTTCACCCGCAAAACCTTGGGATGTTTGCTGAGCTGCTCTGCCAGCTTCAGCGCGTTGCTGCAGTGTTCCCGCATCCTCAGATGCAGGGTGCGTATACCCCGCAGTACCAGCCAGGCATCAAAAGGACTCATGCACCCACCCCATAAACTCCTTATTTCTTTGACTTTATTGACAAATTTCCTGGTTCCTACCGCTATTCCGCCTGTAACGTCACTGTGACCGTTTAGATACTTCGTTGCACTGTGCACGACCACATCGGCTCCGAGCGCAATGGGATTGCACACGTATGGGGATGCAAAGGTGTTATCCACCATCAGTTTTAAGCCGTGCTGTTTTGCAATCTCAGCCAGAGCAGGAAGATCAGCCACCTCCATCAGGGGATTGGAGATGGTTTCAACATACAGAATCCTGGTCTTCTCCGTGATAGCTTCCTTCACCCTATCAGTGTCACTGAAGTCAGTAAATGTTACCTTGATTCCCAGAGCCTGCAGATGGTCTGCAAGGAAAGAGTAACTGCCTCCGTAGAGCACCCGATTGGCAACTACATGATCACCTTCCTTGATACAGGCCAGGATAGATGAGGTTATGGCAGCCATACCTGAAGAGAAGGCAGCTCCTGCTTCAGCCTGCTCCAGCTTTGCAACCATGTTCTCAAGGAGACTAATGTTGGGATTATCGACCCTTGAATAAATGTATCCTTTTTTTGTCCCCTCATAAACAGCATCGATATCTTCCAGTTTTTCAAAATCAAACACTGAACTGGCATAAATGGGAGCTACCTTCGGCAGTGTGATGCTCGCTGGACCCCTTTTGCTCTCATGAACCGCTATGGTCCCGATATCATGAATGTTAATTTTCATTACCTTCACCCTCTTCGAGATTTTGTTTAAAAAGATATTCGGTAAAAGACTAACAAATCCCTGCTATAAGGTATCGGAGTAATGTGGCCGGGGTAATAACCTGGTGAAAAATTTCTGTGAAAAGAGAACGAAAGAATTACCAAGCAAACTTTTGGACTTTGAAAGGAATCTAAAGGCGTATGATAGAATATAAACCTTATGAAAGACAAATAATTATGTTAAAATTGGGGCGGATTTGGGAAGCAAACAAAAGGGCTGTTGTAAAGGAGTGGGATATTTATGAAAAAAAGGGGAGCAAGATTACTTGTGGATGCACTGGTTAAGGAGGGAGTGGAGGTTGTATTTGGAATACCCGGTGTCCAGAACATGCATGTTTATGATGCACTGGAGGATGTAAAAGACATAACATCTGTTGTAACAAGGCATGAGCAGGGAGCGGGTTATATGGCAGATGGATATGCACGGGTCTCGGGGAAACCCGGTGTGGTTATTACTGTCCCCGGCCCGGGAGCTCTTAATGTCATTACCCCTCTGGGTGAGGCGTATTCTGATTCTTCCCCCATGCTTTTTATTACCGTAGAGGTTGCTTCTTCTGAGATAAACTACAAACGGGGATACCTCCATGAAATGGATGACCAGATGGGAACCTTTAAATCCGTTGTTAAAAAAGCTTACAGAGTGAATTCGGCTGCAGAAATACCGGCGATCATCAGCAGGGCCTACAGAGAGGCAGGGGAAGACAGGCCGCGGCCGGTGTATGTTGAAATTCCCATTGATTTCTTAAAAGCAGAAATTCACCATACAGGAGAGGAAGAAAATTTAACACAAAGCTGTGACCAGATACGCCGTAAAGGTGTTGCAAAAGCAGTGGAACTGATAAAAAATTCCAGAAGACCTTTGATATATGCAGGAGTAGGGGCTGTGCATGCTGAAGCCGGAGAACACCTCATTGAGCTTGCTGAAAAGATGTGTGCACCCATAATGACCA
>DFNM01000251.1 GCA_002376045.1 Firmicutes bacterium UBA3567 | reverse complement strand
GAATTTCCAGTATGTTTACCCATGTTATTTTGTTTTTTAAACCTTTTTCCCCTGAAACAAGTTTGGCATCCCTGAAAGCCTTCAGGGTTAGAGCTTCTTCAACAGTTAATGCCATGAGCTTCCCCCTGCCTTTTGAAGATTAAATTCTTTTTGTTAAACTGTGTCTTTCTACAAAAATTTCAAAAATCCTTTTTTATACAAAGTGTATAAAAGCGCGCAACAAATTTTGGACGGAGTGAATATTTTATTTGGGTAATTTATGAAATAAAATAAAAGGAGGAAATCAACACATAGCTTTATAAGAATTTTTTATCAGGAGGTACAAAAACATGGCCAAAGGGTGCAAATACGGTACACACAGGGTTATTGAACCAAAGGCAGTACTGCCACAGCCTGCATGGAAAATTGATAACACTCCCGAGATCTATGACAATGAAATCCTCATTGATGTCCACACATTAAACATTGATTCCGCCAGTTTTACACAGATTGAGGAAGAAACCGGTGGAGATGAGGGGAAGATTGCCAAGAGGATGATGGAGATTGTAGCGGAGAGAGGAAAACACCACAATCCTGTTACCGGTTCCGGTGGTATGCTCGTTGGTACGGTAGAAAAGATAGGAAAAGACCTGGAAGGCAAAATCGATTTAAAGGTGGGAGACAGAATAGCAACTCTTGTATCCCTTTCCCTGACTCCCCTTGTGATAACTGAGATCAAGGAGATCAGGAAAGATATTGACCAGGTGGATATAGAGGGCAAGGCAATCCTTTTTGAGAGCGGAATTTATGCCAAACTCCCTGATGATATGAGCGAAACCCTGGCTCTGGCGGCTTTGGATGTAGCCGGTGCTCCGGCCCAGACGGCAAAACTGGTAAAACCCGGTGATACGGTGCTGATTATCGGGGCTGGAGGCAAATCAGGTATGCTGTGTCTGCATGAAGCCAAAAAACGCGCCGGCGTAACCGGTAAGGTTATCGGTATGGGGCACAGTGATGCCAGCTGTCAGAGGATTGTAGACCTCGGTCTGGCTGATGTGATGATTCAGGGTAGTGCTACGGATCCTGTGGATGTATTGAGAAAAGTTGAAGAGGTAACAGATGGTGAGCTTGCTGATATCACCATCAATTGCGTAAATGTGCCCAATACCGAGATGGGTTCGATCCTTCCCACTAAGGATGGGGGAATTGTGTATTTCTTCAGCATGGCTACCAGCTTTACCAAAGCAGCATTGGGTGCTGAAGGCATAGGAAAAGATGTTACTATGATAATTGGAAATGGGTATACTAAAGGACATGCCGAGATAACCCTGAATGTTCTAAGGGAAAATCCAAAATTGAGGGAAATCTTCGAAAAACTGTATGGCTAAGAAAGGTTTGATTCGCTGTGACCCTTTTTGATGTTGTAATAAAGGCCGGTATTGACAGCATATCTATTGTGGGAATGGCCAAAAATGCAGGTAAAACACTAACCCTTAATTATCTAATACAGAAAGCACTGCAGCGAAACATCCTTTTGGGTCTTACATCTACAGGCAGGGATGGAGAACTCCAGGATATAGTGTATTACACCCACAAACCTCCTATATGGGTGCCTAAATCCGCATTAGTTGCTACAGCTTGGGACTGTGTAAACCAGAGCGGTGCCAAGATAGAGATTATGGAGAAAACTCATTTTTCAACACCTCTGGGAGAAATAATCATCGGTAAGGTCAGAGAATCAGGCAATATTGAACTCGTTGGCCCCCGAACGGGTGTTCAATTAAAACAGCTGATAAAACACTTAAAACAGCTGGGAGCCCGGCTTGTAATGGTGGACGGTGCCGTAAACAGGGTTTCATCGGCAGCTCCTGCCCTTACTCAGGGAACCATTCTTGCTACCGGAGCTGCCCTGGGTCACAGCATACGGACAGTTGTTGAAAAGACTGCCCTTCAGGTGGAATTTTTTAGATTGAAAAGAACGAGGGAGGACCTTAGAAACCTCGCTAAACCCCTGATAGACATGGGAAGAACAGGTGTGATCCAAGAGGGTAAAATAAGAGAGCTGAAGCTGGAAACGGCTTTGATGGCAGGAAAACAGGTCGCCGAAAGCATTACTCCAGAAACGGAGGCCGTTGTTATAGGTGGAGCCGTTTCCAATAAAATAATAGAGGACCTTACAAAAACAATCCCTGTTGAGGGAGTAGAAATAATCGTGAAAGACGGGACGCGCCTTTTCCTGGAGCCTATGGTTTACAAAAGGTTTAAGGCGGGGAAAGGCAGCATAACAGCAGTTTATCCAATAAACCTGCTTGCGGTTACTGTAAACCCCACGTCACCGGAAGGCTATAGTTTTTCCCCCCGAGAGTTTTTAAGCAAAATCAAAAAAGCTCTTTTCCCCATTCCGGTGTATGATGTTGTGCTGGGTGAAGGCGGTGTGGATGAGGGTGATGTCTGTGGAATACATGAGTGAAAAAACCAAAGAACAACTTGGATTAACATGGATCCTTAAAAGATTGACACCTTACAGTCCCCTTGGCAGAACCGCCAAATCCCGGATGAAGCCTTTCGATATCGATACAGCACAAGACCTGAAAAAGGAACTCAACAGGGTTTTCTATATATGTGGCAAACTAAGGGAAACTCCCGGGATATGCCAGGATATCCAGAGTATCCTAAGGGAGGTAAAGGATATTACAGGATCAATAAAGAGGGCACAAAAGGGTGGAGTGCTGGATGAAGTTGAGTTTTTTGAGCTCAAAGCCTTTGTGATGTATTGTGCCAGATTGGAGAAGCTGATACGGAATTTTGATTTGGATATAAAAGTCCAGTCGGTGAACAAATTGATGAAACTTCTGGACCCGAAAGCAACGGGTAGAAAGAGCTTCTTTATAGAGGATGAATTTTCCCCCCGGCTGAAATGGGTTAGGAAAAGGATCAGGCAGGTCAAAAAAGAGATGAAACAGGAAGAGGGACAGCTTAAAAGCCGAGTAGAAAAAGTCTTTGGAGTGAATGTAAATCCATGGGGAGAAATCAATATCAACAAAGGAGATGAACGAATCCAGCAGCTTAACACATCTCCTTTGGTTAGTTATGTAAGGGAAAACTTTGCGGAAGTGGTGTATTCCCCTAAACCTTCAGAAAAGCTGATAGAGCTGAAGGCAAAACTTGAAAAACTTCAGCAGATGGAATCAGATGAAGAGTTTGAAGTCCGCAAAAAACTTACAGGAGAGGTAGAAAGATACAGCCAGCTGCTGCTTAAGAATGCTGAAAACATAGGCAGACTTGACCTTTTGTTTGCCAAAGCTCGCCTTGCTGTAGCGCTGAAGTGTACAAAACCCCGGATTATTAAAGAAAATGTAATAAGCATACAGCAGGGCAGACATCCTGTAGTGGAAGAAGCCCTTAAGGAGAAAGGCCTTGAGTTTAAACCTGTTGATATATATCTCTCCAAACCCGTTACTGTAATTACTGGTGCCAATATGGGAGGAAAAACCGTTACATTGAAAATGGTTGGGCTGCTTGTTGCTATGGGTCAAATGGGCCTTCTGGTTCCTGCCGGGGAAATGTTTTTTTCTCCCCGGGATTTTGTGTTTTTTTCCGGAAGCTACGGCGAGTCGCTTGAGGATGGATTGAGCGCTTTTGGTGCTGAAATAAAAGCCCTTAGCCAGGTTTTGAATCATATTGATAAACGGGGACTGGTTTTGATTGATGAGCTGGCCAGAGGTACCAATCCTCTGGAAGGAACGGCCATAGCCCGGGCCGTTGTGGCAAGGCTTGTGGCGGGTAGGTGTATATCCATTGCAACAACGCATTTCTATGAGGTTTCAAAGCTGCCGGGTGTTGTTCATTTACAGGTCAGAGGCTTAAAGGGTGTGAAAGCTGAAAAAATCAAAGATGAACTAGAGAACGGCAAAACTATAGGTCCCGAACTGTTGAACAGGATAATGGATTATACCCTTGAAGAGGTTTCAGCGGATGCTTTACCTTCCCATGATGCCATAAAAGTTGCCAGGATGATGGGGTTTGATGAAGGAACTTTGAAAAACGCAGAGAGGTTTATTAAGCAGGAAGGAGAGGAGTGAGGTGATTATGGGGAAACTAAATCTGGACAGGAAGATGGTTGACCGGGCCAGGTCTGCTGCCAGCCATATAGCCGATAGCCTGCAGGTCCACATAAATGCACACACAACTACCAGTGTGGAGCGCACGGTTGCCAGGCTGTTTGGAATAGATGGAGTTGATGCCAACGGGGTACCTCTACCCAATGTGGTGGTTGACCAGGTTCACAAAGGTGGAGAACTTTCAAGGGGAATAGCCTACTGGATCGCCAATGCCATGGTATATTATGGCTACAGTGCCCAGGAAGTTGCTGAGGAAGTGGGGAAAGGAGAAATCAACCTGCTGGAGGTTCCCCGCCAGGATGATGGTAAAGTGAAACAGCTTATCGATGATATGGCTGAAAAGATGGCTGATTACATCAAACAGCGCCGTCGGGAAAGAGAAAAATACATGGAAGAATGGGGCTTGAATACCATGCCCTATTTGTACGTAATTGTGGCTACAGGAAATATTTATGAAGATGTGGTTCAGGCAAAGGCGGCGGCAAGGCAGGGTGCTGATATCATAGCTGTTATAAGGACAACAGGCCAGAGCCTGCTGGATTATGTACCCTATGGTCCCACCACCGAAGGGTTTGGTGGAACCTATGCAACCCAGGAAAATTTCAGAATTATGCGGAAAGCTCTGGACGAGGTTGGCCAGGAAGCGGGGCGCTACATCCAGCTTGTAAACTACTGTTCCGGATTGTGTATGCCTGAAATAGCTGCAATGGGTGCCATGGAAAGGCTGGATATGATGCTGAATGATGCCATGTATGGAATTCTCTTCAGAGATATCAACATAGAAAGGACCTTTGTTGACCAGCACTTTTCCAGGATGATAAACGCCTATGCAGGCATAGTGATCAATACCGGAGAGGACAACTACCTCACAACAGCAGATGCCTACAAGGAAGCCCACACCGTGTTGGCATCCCAGTTCATCAATGAGCAGCTCGCCTTAAGATCAGGTCTCCCGGAAGAACAGATGGGCTTGGGGCATGCCTTTGAAATGAATCCCGATCTGGAAGATGGCCTCCTGTATGAAATCGCCCAGGCCCAGATGGCAAGGGAGATATTCCCCAAAGCCCCTTTGAAGTACATGCCTCCCACCAAGTACATGACAGGCAACATATTTAGAGGTCATATCCAGGATGCCATGTTTAACCTCACAGCCGTCCTCACGGGTCAGGGAATCCAGCTACTTGGAATGCTGACGGAAGCCATACATACACCCTTTATGCATGACAGGTTTTTAAGCATACAAAATGCCCGGTACATCTTCAACAATGCCAGACATCTGGGAGACGAGGTTCTGTTTAAAAAAGACGGGAAAATACAGCGCAGGGCGCAGGAGGTCCTAAAAAAAGCC
This sequence comes from Firmicutes bacterium UBA3567, assembly GCA_002376045.1. Classification (GTDB taxonomy): domain Bacteria; phylum Bacillota; class Thermosediminibacteria; order Koleobacterales; family UBA3567; genus UBA3567. Next base: position 5,490 of record DFNM01000251.1, on the reverse strand, counting down.
TGCGAGATGCTGGAGGAGATACAGGAAATCGGACTTGTAGCGGCTATAGAGAAGGGCATGTTTGCGGATATCAAGCGCTCCCGCACCGGTGGAAAAGGTAGAGATGGGGTTATCAAAAAGGATGAGGACTACTATAATCCCTTTTTCCACATCTTTTTGAATCGAGGTGATCGAACATGAAGGTGGATCTGACCAGGGTCAAACCCTATGGAGACACCCTGAATGATGGGGCGGTACAGCTGAGCTTTACTCTTCCTGTTCCTATTGGTGAAGGAGGGAAGGAGGCTGCACGGCAGCTGGCGATAAAAATGGGGCTGGAGAATCCCGAAGTGGTTTACATGGCAGATCTGGAGGTGGGTTTTACCTTTTTCATAATTTACGGCAACCTGGTCCACACGGTGGATTACACCGCCATTGAGCTGCCCAAAATCAAAACCAGGGAGATGAATTTTTATGAGATAAACCAGTATATAAGGGAGAAGATCGGCCGGAAGGTCACTGTTGTGGCAGCATGCACGGGAACGGATGCCCATACGGTGGGTATAGATGCCATTATGAACATGAAGGGTTATGCAGGTGAATATGGCCTGGAAAGGTATCCGGAAATCAATGCTTACAATCTGGGAAGCCAGGTTCCCAATGAAGAACTGGTTGCAAAAGCCATCGAATTGAAGGCAGATGCGATTCTGGTTTCACAGGTGGTTACCCAGAAGAATGTGCACATACACAACCTTACCCAGCTTGTTGAGCTGCTGGAAGCAGAAGGAATAAGGGATAAAGTGGTGCTGGTATGCGGTGGGCCCAGAATATCTCATGAGCTGGCAGTAGAACTGGGATATGATGCAGGGTTTGGTCCCGGTACCCTTGCACCTGATGTGGCATCCTTCATCGTTCAGGAAATAGCCAAAAGAGAAGGAAAAGAATAATTTTTAAGGAGGTGAACCTGATGGAGAAGCTGATAATAACATGCTGTGTGACGGGAGCAGAAGTAACAAAGGAACACAACCCTGCTGTGCCTTATACACCGGAAGAAATAGCCCGGTCATCCTATGAAGCATACAGGGCAGGGGCCTCCATTATACACCTTCATGTCAGGAAGGATGATGGTACACCCACTCAGGACAAAGAGGTTTACAGTAAAAATATTGAATTGATTAGGGAGAAATGCCCCGATGTTATTATTCAGGTTTCAACAGGTGGAGCTGTGGGAATGAGTGACGAGGAGCGTGCCCAGCCATTAAAACTGAATCCGGAAATGGCTTCCCTCGATTGTGGGACGTGCAACTTCGGTAATGATGTATTCAGAAACACACCGGAAACTATGGAGTTTTTTGCAAAAGAAATGAAAAAGCGGGGAATCAAACCCGAGTTTGAGGTGTTTGAGCGGGGATGGATTGAGAACGCCAAGAAGCTGGCGGAAAAAGGCCTTGTAGATGAACCCATGCACTTTGATTTTATCATGGGAGCTCCCGGAACAATGCCGGGAGGTATAAAGGACCTGATTTACATGATGGAAAGCATTCCATCCGGATCTACATGGACCGTAGGGGGCATCGGCAAACACCAGCTGCCCATGGCAGTGGCAGCCATAATGCTTGGCGGCCATGTTAGAGTTGGCTTGGAAGACAATATTTATTACAAAAAAGGGGTTCTGGCGGAAAGTAATGCCCAGCTGGTAGAAAGGGTTGTCAGGATCGCACGCGAGTTCGACCGGGAGATAGCCACTCCGGATGAAGCGAGGAGAATTTTGGGTATGAAAAGATAGACAAAAAAGAAGGCACACCTTCATGGGTGTGCCTTCTTTTTTCTGGCCCTTAATTCCTGGATTTCGGAAAGGGTAATGGCTTCGAGGATTTTGGCCTTCTGAGCGAATTCCTGTTTTCTGATTATGTTTTTTTCTACCAGCAGTTCTATTAAACTGGCGATGGCCAGGGTGTTCTTATAGTTAATTTCCTTGATGTCTGCTATTTGTGCTACAAGATCTATTTCCCCCATAAGCCCTTATACCTCCTGTGCTTTTTTTACATTACATATAATAACCAGAAAAAGGATGTTTTATACAGCTTTGGTTTATTTTTTTGAATTTTTTTCAATTACAACGTAGAGTTCATCCCTTTCCGGAGGGATAATTTTAATAGTTTCATTTTTCCTTATGAGTTTTAATTCTTTTTCGGTAATTTTCCCGATTACGGCAGCATAAATGTTTTTTTCTTTTAATTTGGATACGATATCAGCTTCAGGAGGGGCGGTAATCAGCATGGAACCGCTGGAAATAAGGCGCAAAGGGTCTATATTGAAGATGCTGCATACCTTTCTGGTAAGAGGATGGACAGGAATCTTTTCTTCCCATATTTCAACCCCTTTTTTTGAAGCCATGGCAAGTTCATAAACAGCTCCCAGCACTCCTCCTTCTGTTATATCATGCATTGCATTGGCTCCGTTTTTTGCAGCTATAAGCCCTTCAGGGATGACACTGATGTGGTCGATAAAGGATTGGGCCGTCTGGATTTCATGGGGTTTCAGCTCTTCAGCTAGAATTTCTTCAAAATCGGATGCCAGAATGGCGGTGCCTTCAAGGCCCACGCTTTTAGTTACAATGATCTGGTCACCGATTTGGGCATTGGAAGAAGTAGTGTATGTAGTCTTTAAAGCTTTACCCACCGCTGTTGATGAGATTACAACCTTATCGACGACAGATGTGATTTCGGTGTGCCCCCCCAGGACCTCGATATTGAGTTTTTTGGCGGTTTTGTGTATCTGTTCCATGATATGCTTTATATCCTCTTGTGTGGTGCCTTCCGGAAACAGTATGGTAATCAGAACCCCGATTGGTTCTGCTCCATTGGCGGCCACATCATTGCACGAGACATGGATTGCCAGGCTGCCGCTTTCCTTGTCGGCTCCGGTTATGGGATCGGTGGAAAGGACACAAACGTAATCACCAAAATCCAGTACGGAACAATCTTCACCGATCATTGAATGAACCAAAACTTCCGGTCTTGGGTTGCCAAGATATGGGAAAATGGATTTTTCCAGCACTGAAATGGGAACCTTTCCAGTTTTCATGTTAATCACCTCGATTTCCGTTATTCAGGAAATTGCACCTGAGTTTACCTTAAATATATTATACAGTATTGTACTGGTTTAATTAAACATTTTTGATATGCCTTTCCTGGCTGTCTATGGTTATAAAATGTTGAAAAATGGAAAAAAATATAGTATAATAAACTAAAATTCAATAAAACAAATGCGGTGAAGAGGAAAAACTGTGCATGGTTTAATTTGCAGAGAGCTGGTGGCCGGTGAAAACCAGTATTGCCTGTGCAGCATCCACCTCGGAGCAGTTTCCCCGAAATCAAGTAAGGGAAACCGGTAGACATCGTTAAGCAAAAGAAGAGGATTGCATCCAATCAATTAGGGTGGCAACGCGGGGAACATCTCTCGTCCCTTTGATGGGACGGGAGTTTTTGTTTTTAGCCTGCATCAATTTGTCAAGGAGGAGGGTTTTTTATGCTGGATTTAAAATTTGTGAGGGAACATCCTGAGGTTGTTAAAGAAGCGTGTGCCAAAAGGGGTGAAGACATAAATTTAACGCCCTTTTTGGAGCTGGATAAGAAGCGAAGGGAATTAATCTATGAGGTAGAACGGCTTAAAAACCAGAGAAACGTCGTGTCAGAAGAAATCGGAAGGCTGAAAAAAGAAGGTAAGGATGCTGCAGACAAAATCAAAGAAATGAAGGAAGTTTCAGCCAGGATAAAAGATTTGGATGCCGAAATTAAAGAAGTTAAAGGGAAAATCGATAACTTTCTCCTCACAATACCCATGATTCCTCATGAAAGCGTGCCGGTGGGAGAGAGCGAAGAAGATAATGTGGAAGTAAGGCGCTGGGGGAAACCACCGAAATTTAATTTTAAATTTAAGGCTCACTGGGATATCGGAGAAGATCTGGGGATCCTAAATTTTGAGGCGGCAGCAAAGATGACAGGTTCAAGGTTTACACTGTATGAAGGTCTGGGGGCAAGGCTGGAACGGGCATTGATCAATTTCATGTTAGACCTCCATACCTCAGAACATGGCTACAAGGAAATCTTTCCGCCCTTTATCGTTCACAGGAGAAGCATGATAGGAACGGGTCAGTTGCCTAAATTCGAAGAAGATACCTTCAAGCTCTACAACAATCCCGATTATTTTCTTATCCCAACGGCTGAAGTTCCCGTCACCAACCTGCACAGAGAAGAGATCCTGGATGGGGAAAAGCTGCCCATTTGCTACGTGGCTTACAGCGCCTGCTTTAGGTCTGAAGCGGGATCCCATGGTAGAGACACCAGGGGTTTAATCAGGCAGCACCAGTTTAACAAAGTAGAGCTTGTAAAGTTTACAGAACCTGAAGATTCATATAGAGAACTGGAGAAGCTCGTTAACGATGCAGAAAGAGTCCTGCAGAAACTGGAGCTTCCCTACAGAGTGGTGTCAATGTGCACCGCTGATCTGGGTTTCACAGCAGCTAAAAAGTACGATATTGAGGTGTGGATGCCCAGTTATGATAATTATGTAGAGATCTCCTCTTGCAGTAATTTCGAAGATTTTCAGGCTAGAAGAGCCAACATCAGGTACAGGCCTACTTCCAAATCCAAAGCCAGGTATGTTCACACATTAAACGGTTCGGGTCTGGCTGTGGGCAGAACGGTTGCAGCCATACTGGAGAACTACCAGCAGGAAGACGGCAGTGTGAAAATTCCAGAAGTTCTAGTGCCGTATATGGGAGGAATAGATAAAATTACCAGAGAGAAATAGTTTGGGTTTACAAATTCCGGAATCCTGATGATTCAGAAGGGGAAAGTGCGGTAATGGAGTAAGGTGTATTGCGTGTTTTGCTTACCTGCTCATCATAATAAAGAAAGATGCCTTTTGTGTCGCCGATTTTCAGTAGAAACTGAAATTCGGTGACTTTTTTGTTTTGTATTGTTTGATTCTTCGCCAGCAGAATTTAAAAGTTTCCAATTGAATCCTTGAATTGATTCGACCGGTAAATTTTTCTTACCCTTCCCGGATCCCAAAAAAGCGGGCCTGGTCTTCGCCAAGCCCGCTGAGAAGTTCCTTTAACTTATATCCCTCTCTTTCCCGTTTTTTCATCTTCGATAGTTCATCCAAATCGCATCCCTCCTCTCGTCCTTATTTATTAGACGAACGAAATCAAACATCGGTTCAAATATATTTTATACGAAGTGTATATCGGATATCATAAGTTCCTTTCTCTGGTTTACAGGGAGCAAAGGAACAAATTAACGTTTCCATAATACCTATTTTCGGTTTGATGATCCATTTAAGGCAATTGTTTGCCTCGATGACCGCACCAAAATTCCTGTTCGGTTTGAGCTGGCAAACAGTTTTTTTTATTATTTTAAAAGTTTAAATGCAAATATGTTAAAATATAGTTAAATTGAATACCGGTGCAGCCTTAAACAATTGTTGAACTAAACCGCCGGAGGC
>DFNM01000257.1 GCA_002376045.1 Firmicutes bacterium UBA3567 | reverse complement strand
GAGAAAGCTATAATGATTTAACTATTGACCGGATTGGGTTTGCATGACATTTAACTCAACTAAATTGGAGAAGAACCAAAAAAAAATTATAATCAGAAATTACAGTAGAGTTTGTTTTAGGTAAACAGTATAGGCCGGGAAAAGATTCCTTTGTGAATCCTGTACCCGGCTCTATCAGTGAACGACGGGCGAGTGGTATGGGAGACTGGCAGCTGGAGGCCGGGTTGAGAAATGAAATCTGATTGATTGTAAAAATGCTAAAACCCGACCTATCAAAACAATGCGGGTTATTTTAAAAAAATCGAAGGAGAGGTTTTTTGTATGTTACAGGAAAAATGGTATTCTGCTATCAAAATACGAAAATCAAGGAGAAAATTTAACGGCAAACCACTGGAAGACCAGGTCAAAACTAAAAAATATACTCTGGAAGAAAAGATACTGGCAGGATTGGCCAGTGGTCATAAACATAAACCTCTAACAGAATTGTGTAGTGGATTGCCCAGGAAAAAATGGCCCGGATGGGTTGAATGCGGTTTAGAAGCTGCACGTCTTGCTCCATCAGCGGTAAACAGGCAGCCATGGCGTTTCCAGATAGAAGCGAATTCAGTTACTATTTCAGTTGATTCTGAAAAAAATACTTATAATATTCCAAAGCGTCTGGATTGTGGAATTGCCATGCTTCATTTTGAGTTAGGGGCTTATGTACATGGGATTAAAGGAAAATGGGAATTTCTTAATACACCTCAAGTTGCTAAATTTATTAAAATTTAATGATGATTTTCCTGCAAAAACCCTCTTTTATAAAAATGATTTGCCCACAATATAGCCAAATGGGTGAAACATATCCTTTCAGCAGAGAAATTCTTTATAGATTTTTTGGTAGTTAGCTACTGCAGTCAGGAAGCTGTTTCCGAATCATCCTGGTATGGCGGTGTGAAGCCATGTTGCTCTGCTGTTATATTACGATGTAAGCTTAACTGTAGGATGATGGCTCGCTCTTTTGATCGGATGCTGTATCAGCGTAAACTTCACAAACCTCGGAGGCGCTGTCTGAAATCTTTCAACCATAACTCCAGGGGGTTGAGAATGAAAAAAGCTATGGTAACTAATAGCCTGGACCGGGCTGAGCCTGGCGTTGCTGGACGCCCCGGCGCCGAACGTCCGGGTGGCGGCCATACAACCCGCCATCCGTATTCGCAGCGAAGAAGGTCTGCAATGGCTATACGCTCAGACTCGCCGGGCTGCCGCACAGGGTGCGAAGTTGATCGTCTGGAACGAGGGTGCGTTGCCCTTTGACCCGCAGATGGAACATACCAGAGAACTACGAGCGCTTACGTCTGAAACCGGGATCTACCTGGCCATCGGCTACAGAATACGTACCGAACAGGGACTGCGTAATGAGGTGACGGTTCTTACACCAGAAGGCGAGTTCCTGGGCGTTTACGGCAAGGACCATCCAGTGGCCTTTGCCGGGGAGACCAGCCTGACCCGCGGCAGTTACCCGGTCTACAACACACCCCTCGGCCGGCTGGGTACCATCATCTGTTACGACCTGGACTTCACCGACACGGCGCGCCGGCTGGCCCGCAACGGAGCACAACTCATCGCCGTGCCATCCTTTGACTGGCCAGCCATCGCTGCCAAGCACTACAGTCACGTCGTCTTCCGCGCGGTAGAGAACCGTGTTGCGATGGTCAAGGCTGACATCGCCTTCGACTCGGCTATCATTGACCCTTACGGGCGTATCATCAAGCGGGCAGTCAAGCCGGAATCCGAGCCGGCAACGCTGGTGGCTGATGTGCCGTTGGGAACAGCAAACGCGCCTGCCATCTTTCTGGGTGATTGGGTCGGGTGGCTATGCCTGGCAGGAATGATTTTCTTTATCGTCCTGGACCTGCTAACCGCTTTTTGGGAAAGAGAGGGCAGTTGAAACAAGATAGTGATAAGGGTTCGCTTGCGTCTTCAGATAATACGAGCTTCCCTCAGATGAATTCGGTTCAGGTTCGCAAGCATGCAGCTGTTGCGCGAAATGTTATAAAAGGTGGGAGGGGAATTTACACCTATGATGGAATATGACCGAAAAATTTTTTATTATGCAGCAATGGCATTTTTAGCAGCACCAATAGCTGTATTGCTACATGAACTGGCTCACCTTCTAGTATACATTATGAGTGGGATTCCGGCCCAATTTGTTAGCTTTTCGTCAGCTGTACCAGTTGGTGCTTCTGCTAACTTCAAGTCGCTCCAGCAGCTACAAATGTATTATCACACCCCAAAAGGCCCTTTTGTTTTGGCTCTGTTAGCCGGTCCGGCTCTGACACACCTCCTGGGTTACGGGGGATGGCTGGCATATAGGCACTGGTCCAGAGTTTATTTCTGGGCGTTGGCTTTCGGTGCTGAATTACGAGTAATACCACTATTACGCTGGCTACCGCAGATAATTAATGGTAGCATTTGCACGGTGGATGAACCGACCGCAGCTTTATTTCTTGGCCTGCCTGTTGGTGTATTCTTTTGGCCATCCTTACTTGCAGGAGTTCTTTGCTTATGCTTACTAATAAATGAATTACCCAAATACAGCCGCATACCAGTGACAATAATGGGATTCGTTTTTGGCATAATTGGAATAATTGTCGTAGAGTATGTTGCTGACACAATATTATTTTCGTGATTATTCAAGTTGGAAAGCGCCCGGACATTTCTTATTGAAAGGAGGAAGGCGGCTTTCCTCCCCGCCTTACGGACGGGGAGTTCCGGGCCGCAAATATAAAGATGAAGAGGTTTAATGTGCTACAATCAAGTAATACTTCGCATTATTACGGCTGGTCGGTATTGGGAGGATACGTAGTTTTGTTTTTTGCAACGTGGTTAGCTGTGCTTGTGTTAGGAGTTGCCGGAACTCAATTGCTTAATTGGCGCTACATATATTAGTTTGAGAGGTATTATTATGTGTGAAAAACCGGTATTGTTAGAAAAAAAAGATAACATTGCTACAATAACAATGAATAGGCCCCAGACTTTAAATTCGTTGCAGCCTGTATTGATTGATGAGCTGGTTAATGCACTAATTAGCGTTCAGAATGATGACAGTGTAAAGGTGGCTGTTTTAACCGGTGCCGGAAGAGCTTTTTGCGCGGGGGGAGATTTAACCCATATAGAGACTATTGATAATCCTGTTTTGGGACGTGACTATATTTTGAAGGCAGCCAAAATAGTATCTACCATTGTAAACATGGAGAAACCAGTTATTGCTATGGTAAATGGTGTAGCTGCCGGGGCAGGGTTTAACATAGCATTGGCGTGTGACATTATATTTTGTGCAAAATCAGCACGATTTGGTCAAAGTTTTGCAAAAATAGGACTTATTCCTGATTGTGGAGGTACGTATTTTCTTCCCAGAGTAGTAGGCTTGCATAAAACCAAGGAGCTCATGTTTACAGGAGATTTAATTGATGCTGATACAGCTTTGAAGCTTGGTATAGTAAATCAGGTAATTGATGATGCAGAACTAAAGGAAACGACATACGAGTTTGCTGAAAAATTAGCCACCGGTGCACCGATTGCTCTGGCTTTAACAAAGAAAGCATTAAACCAAAGTTTTAACCTAAACCTTGAAGGTGCTTTAGAACTTGAAGCAAGTTTACAATGTAATTGTTTACAGACACAGGATAAAAAAGAAGGTATTAAAGCATTTAAAGAAAAGAGGGCTCCTGTTTTTAAAGGTATATAAAATGTTGGTGAGACCATGATTTTTATAAGGATTCTGTTACCTGGAGGTCTATTTGTTTTTGCGTTTCCTGCTATAGTAATATATCCACCTTGCACTTTAAGGGCATTACATCCTCGCCTTTGAAGTATTTGATATGTTTCTGCTGTTGCTTGCTGTTTATACTCTTAAAGGATCTCTGCTGTGGGTTTGTCAGGTTATTCAACATCAAGATGAAATAACTTAGTTGTTCCATGGTTTTTTTCCTGGCAACTGAATGAAGTTTGCCTATAGAACAATTTATTTTATAAACTTATTTGGGAGGGATTGGCTAATCTTTGTCGAATTGATAATAAAAAGTTCTAACATTGTCAGGGAAGATGCAGTTAAAAAATAGCACAATCCCAATATTATTTAATTCTACTGATTGAGCTTTCAAGGTATGATATATAGAAAAATATATCAAATAGGCTGTTACATTGCATAAAACATCTTGGGTTTTGTTTATGGTGAAGTGGGCAAACTATCTACTGAGGGATAAAATCAGACTGGTCGTAGAAACTGTAGTATAAAGATTTTCACCAGCAGCAGGGATGATTTTCGGTTGTCTGGTATGGGGAATTTTTTATAAAACGATTGATTACTTATTCAAACAGTATCCAGACTTCCAGGCTTATTAACCGGGTTAATTCCGTTGTGATAAGTGAGGTGGGCATGTAGAGTTGCAAAAAACTATTCCGAAACTACAAAAGGAATATATAAAACGCTCCCATGAAAGATGTAAAAGAATGGGTATCGATCTTAACAAGGTATATAGCAGTAAGATTATAACCGGGGATGAACTACAGAAAAGATTGGAGAAAAAAAGAGAATTAATCGTTACAGCTACCCCTTTTATGAATCAGCTGTATAATTTTGTTAGGGGTTCTAATTTTCTTGCTATACTTACGGATGAAGAAGGCTGCATATTAGATGTTATTGGAGATAATGAGATACTATCAGAAGCCTTCAAATTAAAGGTTGTTCCCGGGGCCTATATGGATGAACCGAATATAGGGACAAATGCCATGGGTACTGCTCTGGCAGAAGGTATTCCGGTGCAGGTTTCCGGTGAAGAACATTTTGTTAAAGCACACCATAGATGGACCTGTTCGGCGGCTCCTATAAGAAACCCGAAGGGTGAAATCATAGGGGTATTGGACCTTACCGGCTACAGCGAATTTGTTCACCCCCATACCCTTGGAATGGTAGTGGCAGCAGCAAATGCAATTGAAAACATGCTAAAAATAAAGGAGTATAATGATAAACTGGTTATAGCCAAAAACCATATAGAAACCATTATAAATTCCATTCCTGCAGGTATACTGACCTCTGACCTTTCGGGAAATATAAAAACGGTAAATAAATATGTAACCGATATGTTTGGCTATAAGGAAGAAGAATTGAAAAGAAAAAAAATATGGGATTTATTTGAGGACTGGGAAGCTGTCAAGGATACCATTCTATCCAGGAACAATTTTTTAGATGAAGACGTATACGTAAATGCAAAAAAAAATAAACTGCAATTTAATCTCAGTGCCTATCCTATTCTTGATTCAGGGAAAAGACCGAAAGAAATAATATGTATTTTTAAAGAAATTAAGAAGGTAAGAAAGCTTGCTAATAAAATAATGGGCATGAAAGCCATATATACCTTTGATAAAATAATAGGTAAAAACGAAAGTTTTGTTAAAATTATTGAATATGCTAAAAAGATAGCTGACAGCAAATCTTCTGTTCTTATTTTGGGTGAAAGCGGTACAGGCAAGGAACTGTTTGCTCAGGCTATTCACAATTATAGCAATAGAAGAGATGAGCCCTTTATTGCGATAAACTGCGGAGCTATTCCCGGGGATTTGATAGAATCCGAATTATTTGGCTATGAAGAAGGTGCCTTTACAGGAGCAAAACGAGGTGGTAAGCCTGGAAAATTTGAAATTGCCGATGGCGGGACAATATTCTTAGATGAAATAGGAGAAATGCCCTTAGATATGCAGATAAAGCTATTGAGGGTTATTGAAGAAGGCACGGTGAGCAGAATAGGCGGTTCAAAACAAATACCTGTAGATGTTAGAATTATTGCCGCTACAAATAAAGATTTAAAACAGGAGGTGGAAAAAGGCAACTTTAGAAAAGACCTTTATTACAGGCTTAATGTGTTGCCCATATATTTACCTCCTTTGAGGGAAAGGAAAGACGATATCCCCATTTTAATAGAGTACTTTATGAAAACCATTTCTAAAAAGCTAAATAAACGGATAGTAGACATTCCGCCAGAATATTTGGATTATTTAATGAATTATGACTGGCCCGGTAATGTAAGGGAATTAGGAAATGTTATTGAAATGATTGTAAATACCGAACATATACCATTCAATTTTTTGGAAGATAGGAGGTGTAACCTCAAAGCAAAGTCCATAGAGCTGAGGGATACGAATCTGAAGAATCTTAAATTGGAGCATATAGAAAAAGAACATATAGCAAAGGTATTAAGAAAATTTAAGGGCAATATAAGCTTAAGTGCCAGAGCCCTGGGCATCGGAAGGAATACTCTTTATAGTAAAATAAGAAAATACAAAATAAATTGTTCAGAAATCGAACAGTGTTCTGGTATCGAACAGCAAAAAGGATTTTGATTGTTCTATTTTAGAACAAAAGCTGCTAATGGCATATGGTACCTTCTATTTTTTAGAGGATTCTTTGTTTGGAATGAGTTTTGCTTTGTTCTTTTTTAAAAAAATAATGAGATCAAGGAGGAGGATTGCTGTGTACGGTTATAAGGGAAAAATTTTAAGGGTTAACCTGAAAGAAAAAACTACAAAAGTTGAAGAACTTGATTTGGAAAAGGCCAGAAAATACATAGGGGGCAGGGGATTAAGCAGTAAAATATTAAGTGAAGAAATCGACCCGAAAGTAGATCCGTTAAGCCCGGAAAACAAGTTGATACTTACAACCGGACCATTAACTGGTACACCCACACCTACAGGTGGAAGATACATGGCTGTTACAAAATCACCCTTAACTGGAGCTGTTGCCTGTTCAAACTCAGGAGGGCATTGGGGTGCTGAGTTAAAATTTGCCGGATATGATGCAATAATAGTTGAAGACAAGGCTGATTCACCAGTATATATAAATATTGAAGATGATAGGGTTGAAATTAGAGATGCTTCACACCTTTGGGGAAAAGTGGTTTCAGAAACCACTAAAATCCTTGAAGAAGAGTGTGCTGAGAAAGTTAAAGTACTTACCATCGGACCTGCAGGAGAAAATCTTTCTAAAATAGCATCTATAATGAATGACGTAGATAGAGCAGCTGGTCGTTCAGGAGTTGGAGCCGTAATGGGTTCAAAAAACCTTAAGGCTATAGCAGTTAAGGGGAGCAGTAAAGTAGATGTATATGATCCTGACAAATTAAAGGAAGTATTTTCAAAATGTATGAAAAAAATAAAAGAAAATGGAGTAACCGGTGAAGGACTTCCTACTTATGGAACAGCTGTGCTTGTAAATATAATAAATGAAAACGGCATATTTCCCACCAACAACTTCCAGACTGCTTATTTTGAAAAGGCAGATGATATAAGTGGAGAGACACTGGCTGAAAAATATTTAGTAAAAAGAGAAGCATGTTACAGGTGTCCAATAGGATGTGGTAGGTACTGTAAAGTTGATGATATAGAAGGCGGGGGACCAGAGTATGAGACCGTGTGGGCCTTTGGTGCGGATTGCGGAGTATCAGATTTGGAGGCAATCATTAAAGCCAACTTCTGGTGTAATGAAATGGGCTTGGATACTATATCTGCAGGGGCTACTATTGCTACCGCCATGGAACTCTATGAAAAGGGCTATATAAAAGATGATGAATTAGATGGTATACCTTTAAAATTCGGTAATGCTGAAGCTATAATTGAGTGGACTAAAAAGATGGGAAGAGCAGAAGGATTTGGAGCAAAATTGGCTGAAGGTGCATATAGACTGGCTGACATGTATGGCGCTCCGGAACTTTCTATGACAGTTAAGAAACTGGAGCTTCCTGCATATGACCCGAGGGGAGTTCAAGGACACGGATTGCAATATGCTACAGCAAATAGAGGAGGGTGTCATGTAAGAGGTTACTTGATTTCACCAGAAATTTTGGGTTTGCCTGAGAAATTAGATAGATTTTCTCTTGAAGGAAAAGCTCAGTGGGTAAAAATATTCCAGGATCTAACTGCAGTTATAGATTCATTGGGCTTATGTTTATTTACCTCATTTGCATTAAACGCTGAGGATTATAGTCAACTGTTTAATGCTGTTTGTGGAACAGAGTATACTGCTGAGACTATTCTAGAAGCAGGAGAGAGAATATGGAACATAGAGAAAATATTTAATTTAAAAGCAGGTATAGATAGTTCACAGGATAAGCTTCCCAAGAGATTGCTGGAAGAACCCATACCTGAAGGTCCTTCAAAAGGATGGGTTCATAAGTTAGAGGATTTACTTCCGAAGTATTATGAAGTAAGAGGTTGGGATGAAAATGGAGTTCCAACCGAAGACAGACTGAAGGAGTTAAAAATTATCACCGGTTAATATATATAATTATATATATAGGATATTCAGGAATAAAAAATGTATTGTTTAACGAGAAAGGCTTCTTACCGGAGGCCTTTCTCGTTAATAATTAAAAATTTTTGAAGGCGGTAGATAGTGTGGTTATAAGAAAATTGTACATCGAACTTACAAATAGATGTAATTTAAACTGCACAATTTGTTATAGAAAATCCTGGAGCAACACTTTTGCAGATATGAGCAGTGACATTTTTTATAAATTGTGGGAGGATATAAGAAATTGCAGGCAGATCAAAGAAATTGTCCTGGGAGGGATCGGAGAACCGACGTTTTCACCCTTGATTTGCGAGGCTATAGAAAAATTAAAGGAATATCATCTGACGATTACGACTAATGGGACATTGATGGATGACGAATTAATGGACCGCATGATTAAATATGTGGATGTGGTTACCGTATCAATAGATGGATTAGATAAAAAATTTAAAGATATAAGAGGCGCAGAATTAAGCCGGGTAATAGACAATCTGAAGAAACTCAATGAAGTTAAGGAAAAACAGAAGAGTCAAAGACCTATAATAAATATTCAGTTTGTGGCTTCGATGGATAGCATGGAGGACATTTTTGGAGTAATAGATTTAGCCTCTTCACTTAAATCAAATACGGTTCTTGTGTCTAATCTAATACCTCAAAGCGAAAAAAATGCGAATAAAATCCTTTATAAAAAATATGAGAATAAGAAAATGAAAGATTTATTTGATAGAATTAGAAATTATTCTTTTAAAAGGGGAATCAGTTTAATTTTACCTAACTGTGAGCTAAAAACGGAAAGAAGATGCAATTTTATAGATGAGTCAACAACCTTTGTTTGTGCTAATGGAGATGTGGTTCCCTGTTACAGATTTTCCCATGGATATAAAGAATATATTTTCGGCAGGGAAAAGCAGGTGTATAAATATTCTTTTGGGAATGTCAATGAGAAAGCCTTGGGAGAAATATGGAACAGCAAAGAATATGTTGACTTTAGACGAACGGTATACAACAATTTATATCCTTCGTGCATTGATTGTGATTTGGTTGAAGGTTGTGACATGGCTAAAGATACAGAGGTTGACTGTTATGGGGTAAGTCCTTCCTGCGGAGATTGCTTATGGGCAAGAAAGTTTATAATCTGCCCTTAGGAGGTGGTAGTATGAAGGTCAAAGTTAAATTATTTACAACCTTAAGGGAAGGAAGAGGGAAAGAATTAATGGTAGAATTGGAAGAAGGAGATACTCCTCAAAAAGTTATCGATATTTTAAATATCAAAAAAGAAGACGTTGCTATATTGCTTATTAACGGAAGGAGTGCAGAATTTGATGCAAAACTGGCCGAAGGTGATGTATTATCCTTATTCCCGCCTGTGGGAGGGGGTTGATCATGGAACGATATGTTAGAAATATCACGGCATTATTCCATGAAGAGAACGAAAGTTTGAAAGATTACAGGGTTTGAATATATAACCGCTGTAAATAAAGATGTATTTGAAAAATCTAATCTTGATTCTATTGTAAAAAGTCCATTTTTCAATAAAATCACTCTATATCTTGTGATAATATGAAACCACAACCACAACATATAGATCGAATTTCTTCTAAAAGGTGTTTCTACACCAAAAACAATCTTGATTTTAGTGTAAAAAGTCTTAGCTTTAGCTGGTAAAAAATCACAATATATAGCAACATATAGCGATTTATGGTACAATATGAAGTAAGAAGAAGCAATTTGAGCTTAATTCTGAATAATAACATCAAATGAGGTGTAAACAATGTTCCGAGAAAATAAAAGCCATCTTCAATTCTCTATATTGGAAAGCAACAACTGGATGAATCCAAGTATTAAGGCCAAATTAGGAAAATCATGGGCTCCCATATTCTATGAGCATGTGTTCTGTAATATTGATGAGAAGCCTTTTTCAGTGCTTTACAGCGATATGGGAGACCCAATTTCCCCGTAAATATCCTTCTATCCCTTGAATACATCAAAGCATTTGAAGAACTATTCAGATGATGAACTTATCGATAACTTCAACTTCAACTACCTGGTAAACTA
>DFNM01000097.1 GCA_002376045.1 Firmicutes bacterium UBA3567 | reverse complement strand
CATTTATTAATTGGTTCATATTAATTTCCTTATTTTCAAATACAATTTTATTTATTGAAGCCAATGCATTAGCTACGTTAGGTAATCCTCCACCCATTATTCTTGTAAAATTATATCTCGCGCCACCTCTAGTAGCGTCATTACCATTTTCTATACATCCACTTACAAATAAAGATAAAAAGATATGGGGCATCTCCTCAGCCATTACTTTATCTAATATGTTGCATCCAATAACACATTTTTTAATTGCTGATTCTAATTGTTTTCTAAATGCATTTATAACATCGTCTATATTTTTAAATTCTCTGGGATCACCGGTTTCCGGACCTACTTTTATTTTTGTTATTGGATCTACTCCATTATTAAGTGCAAGTTCCAATGCTTTTAAAAGGTTTAAATATGCTGCACCTCCACGTGATCAAACTCCATAAACTCCCGGTGTAACACACCCAGACAATGCATATGTTCTCGCTTCTGCTTCTGGAATCCCTTTACTTAATAAGAACTGTTCAAGAGCTTCATCCCCAACAAATGCTGGCATTCCTTGTACAACCTTTACTGATTTAATACCTTTTAATAATAAATCTTTTGGTGTATTTCTGTGTATCTTTAACACAATATGTATTTGTGGTAATCTTAATTCCATCAGAGCATCTAAAAACATATATGTTAAATCATTAGTAGCATCAGAATTATCAATATTTCTGCCACCAATTGTTATATTTTGAAAAGCTGGAAGCCCTGCATTAATTAAAGCTGCTTTTTCATCATAAATACGGACTATCTCATTTAATTTAATTAAAAAACATTCAAGAAGTTCAAAGGCTTCGTCTTTTGTTAATCTTTTTTCTAAAATGTCTTTTTTGTAATATGGATAAAGGTATTGATCCATTCGACCCAATGAAACTGCTATCCCATTAGTTTCTATTTGAGTAATCAATTGTATAAACCAAATAGATTGTAAGGCTTCCCAAAAAGATTTAGCAGGTTTTTTAGGTACACGTTGACATATTTCTGCAATCTTTTCTAGTTCTTTCTTCCTTTTAATGTTTTTTTCCTTTTCCGCTAATTTTTTTGCAAGTTTTGAGTATCTATTTGCAAAAGTTATGGCAGCTTCACATGTTAAAATAGCAGAATTGTAAAACTGGATTTTTTGAATATTTTGTGGTTCTGTTGGATCTAACTCATTACACCTTTTTTTAATATCATTTATAATCCCTTCTAATCCATTTTCGAGCAACATTGGATAGTCTAAAAGAACATTTCCTACACCACCGCGTTCATTTTGTTCGCTTGAAAATATCCCCACTCTTTCTCTAGCATCTATCACTTCTTTAGGGTAACTTTTAAAAGCAAAATCGTATAGTGTACGACCTTTCCAGTAAGGTAGAATATTTTTTATCTCTTTTTTTACAGATTCTGATATTCTAAAAGGCTGTTGACTCCTTTCTTCTAAGCTATCCAATTCCTCTTCCAACCAATTCACATGCATTTCAGGAAAAATCGAAGCCGCTCGGAAACTTTCATTAGGATGACCAACAATCATTTCATCTTCATCTATCCAAACAGGTAATTTTTCTAAAATTTTTTTAAGTGCTTTTGCTCTTCTAAATTCAATTGGTTCTCCCTCTGTTTCCTTATATGCATCTGTTATAAGAGTAGCTCTCTTACTGCTAACTTCAAAGAATTTTATTTTTTAACCTCTTTATTCTTAAGTTCATAAAAATCCCCTCCCAAAATGAATATTGAGTATTAATCTAGCTAAAAAGTGAATATAAATAAAATTTTTTTATAGTTAATTAAACACCTCATTTTTTAAATTCCAGGTTGCAATTTATGTCTAATTTTCAATGAAATTTTATAATTTATCTAGCAAACAATATATTTGGAAGAAACAAGACTAGTTTAGGGAATAGTATAAATAATGCTAAACCCATAATTTGTAATGCTACAAATGGTATAGCAGACCTATATATATCTCCAAGACTTATATTTTCAGGAGTAACCCCTTTAAGATAGAACAAACTATAACCAAAAGGTGGTGTTAAATATGCTGCTTGTAAATTTACCATAAAAATCAACCCAAACCATAGTGGATCAAATCCCAGTTTTATTGCTATTGGAGCGAAAAGAGGCGCACAAATTACCACAATAGCAACAGTATCAAGGAACATACCAAGAAGGTAAAGTAAAACCATAAACACTGCCATAATTCCCCAATTACCTAATGGTATTATTGTTGTCAACTTCATAATAAACTTATCTCCTCCAAGTGCTGTAAAAACCTGACCGAAATACAGAGCTCCTATCGTAATCCATCCGACCATTGCAGTAATTCGCAAAGTTTCAAGGAATGCCTCCCTAATAGGTTTTAGTTTAAGACTTTTCTTTACTAAAGCACATAAGATAGCACCTACGGCCCCTACCGCTGCAGCTTCTGTAGGAGTTGCTATACCAGAAAAAATAGATCCTAAAACACTAATTATTACAAACAAAGGAAGAAGAACTCCCTTAAGGGATTCAAACTTTTCTTTCCAGGTAACGGTTTCTTCAGGTGGAAGGCCAGGACATAAATCCTTTTGTAAATATGATTTTATTAATACATAAGAACTATATATTGCAGCAAGTATAAACCCACAAGCTATTCCACCAGCAAAAAGACCACCAACAGATACACCTGTAATTGATCCATAAATAATCATTAGAGTACTAGGAGGGATAAGTTGGCCTAACGTACCTCCCGATAGAATCGCTCCCATTGATATTTCCTTATTATATTTATATTTAAGCATTTGGGGTAAAGCAATCTTTCCTAAAGCTACTACAGAGCCAGCAACTACTCCTGTCATTGCCCCCATAAGAGCACCAACCACTATACTTGCTACTGCTAAACCCCCTCTCAAAAATCCCGTCCATTTGTAGAAAGTATCATATAAATCTTCAACTATACCACACTTATATAAAACCATTGACATAAGTGTAAACAAAGGAACAGCTAAAAGAGTCCAGTTGTTCATAACTCCTGCTGTAGCTGTAAGTAGAGCAAAAACGCTACTAGAACCCCATAATATATAAGCAAAAACTAAAGCAACTATACCGGTAGCAAAAGCAATAGGAATCCCTAAAACTACAGTAACTGTAAGTAAAACAAACATAAAAATTGGTATAATTTGTTCATTCATTTTTGGCCTCCTCTCCGGTTATTACCATTTTGATGTCGATAATGAAATTACTGAATGCTTGAAGTAAAAGTAAGCCGCTTCCTATTGGTATAGCCCACCTAACTGGCCATATTATTGGATGCCAAAAAGTTTCTGATCGCTCTCCAGTGATAGTAGCTTTCCATGCCCAACTTGTACCGTGAATTACCATAGTACCGCACAATAAGAGGATACATAAAAATATCAAAATCCCAATGATCCCACGTCCTCTAGGATTTAAGCGATTATAAAATATATCCATAGCCACATGACCTTTTTCTTTGAGACAATAAGCCCCTCCCAAAACAAAATAACAACCGAACACAAATGTGGTTAATTCTTGTGACCAAATAGTTGGAGTGTTTAATATGTATCTCATTAAAACGGCTTCGAATGTAGGTAAGATAACCATTATAACTATTAACCAACTAACAATTTCCCCGCTCCATTGAGAGAGTTTGTTAATATTAGATATGATATTACGCATCTTTGTAAACACCTACCTAAGGTTAATTTCGTTAAACATAGGACACATACACTTCTTTAACTTTTTTATTTAGGGAAAGGCATTAACTTAAACAATGCCTTTCCCATAAAGTCAACAATTAAAATTTAATGATAATAAAATTTAATGATACAAACGACTATTTAATTTAAATCCACAGATATAATTGCAATTTTCCTCCCCAGTTTGAAATTTTTAGTTAATTTAAATAATTACTTATTTGGTTTCTATTAGAAATTGTAATAAGTATCAGTTTTCAAATATTTTTGCAAGATTAGTATAACCCAATTCTAATAACACGTCATGATATAATTCAACAAACTGTTTACATAGTGAACTTTTATCTCGATAACTAAGAAGCACTTCTGCTCCGATTTCTCTAGCCTTTTCCACGTCTTCCTCTGGTAAAGTAATAAATTCTGCTCCATAATCAATAAATTTTTTCTTAGCCTCTCCATCTAATGCTCTTATCTGCGAACAGATATAAAGACGTGTTGCCTCTGCACAATATTTCACAATCGCTTTAAGGTCGTCAGGTAATTTATTCCAAGCATCGTTGTTTACAATAAGGTGCCCTCCCATTAGGGGGCCGGGAGCATGAAGTGGAGGTTCTATAATATATTTGGCCACTTCTTGATAAGCACTTCTCCAATTATCTGCCATCCCCCCCGATTCAAAAGCATCCAGAGTTCCTAATTTCATTGCAGTATACACTTCAGACATCGGCATAGCAATTATTGCGGCATTTAATTTTTTAAATACATCTTGACCTAGCCCAGAGGATCTTACCCGTAAACCATTGAAATCTTCTAGAGATTTAATAGGAACATTACTTTGGAAAATCTCTCCAGGAAGTGCAATTAGAGATCCTACATATGTAACACCTAATTTTTTATAAGCTTCTTTTACTAGATCTTCAGACTTCATTACTAAGTAATTAGCTTCATTTAAATCTTTAAAAGGGTCACAAGGTCTATAAGTAAGTAGTTTTAACATAGGCTCTTTACCCGCCCAATAATCACCCCATGTTACAGTGCCTTCTGTAACTCCTTGTTTAACTGCATCAAGAGCATTAGTAATAGGGTAAAGAGAACCCGCGGGATATAATTCAATTTTTAATCTCCCACCTGAAGATTTCTCAACAGCATTGGCAAAATACTCAAGAAACTCGTATCTAGGGTGGCCATCAACGTTAGGTCCAGTAATTTTCCATTCGTAAACCTTTGAAGCCTTTGAACCTTCTTCTGAAGCCTTTGATTCTTCTTCTGATGTGGTTTCTTTAGCACAACCACAAAGTAGTATAGTTAACAAAAAAATCGTCAATAATATGATAGATACTTTTCTTTTAAAAATATTATTTAATAACATGAAAATCACCCCTTTTTAATTTTGTTTATAATTCAATTTTAGCGTTAAGTTTTTTAAATCATAAATTCACCTCCAATCTATCTGTACGCAGCGTCAGATAAGACGCTATAT
>DFNM01000211.1 GCA_002376045.1 Firmicutes bacterium UBA3567 | reverse complement strand
TCTGTCAAGGGCCCGGCACTCAAAAGTTAATTGAGTGCCGGGGGCGCAGCCTTTACCCTGACAGAACCTAGGAGAAAGCTATAATGATTTAACTATTGACCGGATTGGGTTTGCATGGCATTTAACTCAACTAAGATGGAGAAGAACCGTATATCCTTTTGTAATTTAATTTGAAGAGGATTTAATATATAATTAATGTTATAAGAATTGTGGAGGGTTTGTGTTGAAAGCTGATCTTGTCCTGTATAATGGTAAAATCTTACAAATGAATGGTGAAGGTTTGTTGCAGGAAGCCGTTGCAGTAAAAGACGGAAAAATACTTGATGTGGGTAAAAATTCTGAAATAAAAGCCTACATGGGGCATAACACAGAGATAATTAACCTCAAAGGTCGAACGGCCATTCCCGGCTTCATAGATTCTCATGTACACCTGGTTCCTACAGGTTTAAATGGCCTGGGCCTTAATCTAAAAAGGGTAAAATCCATCAGGGATATCCTGAATTTAATAAAAAAGAAGCTGGAAACACCAAAAAACGGTAATGTGATTTGGGGCGTAGGACTTGACGAATTGAGCCTAAAAGAAAAAAGATTTCCTACCCGATATGAACTGGACAGCATCGCACCGGAAATCCCTGTTTTCATCAGTCGAGTTGAATACCACACAATTGTTGTGAACTCTTGTGCCTTTCACAAAATAAACCTCCCCTTTAACCTGGAAGGCATCGAAAAGGATTCCAAGGGCCTGCCAACAGGCCGGCTTCACCATCATGCCAGTTCTATTGCCAGAAAAAAACTATTTGAAATGATCCCTGAAGAAAAACGTCAGGAAGGGGTAGAACTGACAATAAACCAGGCAATAAGAAGGGGAGTAACCACTGTGGTTGCTATGGAGGGCGGCTTCCTCTTCCATGACAACCATGCAGAACTCCTGATTAAGCACAGGGATTCCCTACCTGTAGATATAGAACTATTTTACCAGACAACGGACGTCGATAAGGTGATATCTCATAACCTCCCAAGGATCGGGGGATGCATTTTCCTTGATGGGTCCTTTGGTTCCAGAAGTGCAGCCCTGTTTGAACCCTACCAGGACAAGCCCCAATGCCAGGGAAATCTATACTTTTCTCAGGAAGAAGTGGATGAATTCGTCATCAAAGCTCATGAAAAAAACCTGCAGATTGCAATACATGCTATAGGCGGAAGAGCCATTCAACAGATTCTGTCAGCCTATGAAAAGGCTTTATCAAAGATACCCAGAAGAGATCACAGGCATAGAATCGAACACTTCGAACTGCCCACTGATGATCAAATCAAGAAAGCACGGGAACTGGGAATAATCGTCTCTGTGCAGCCTGCTTACGAGTACATGTGGGGATGGGCCGGAGGAATGTATGAGATACGCCTCGGGAAGGAAAGGTGTAAAAGGGCTAATCCCTTTAAAAAACTTATAGATTCGGGCCTCTTATTAGCCGGAGGTTCAGACAGTGACGTAACTCCCATAAACCCCCTGCTTGGTATTCATTCTGCTGTAAACCATCCCCATAGTGAATCGAGGATAACGCCCTATCAGGCTCTAAAAATATTCACCATAAACGGCGCCACAGCTATCTTCCAGGAAAAATCAAAGGGCACCATCGAAAGAGGTAAAATAGCTGATATCGCTGTTTTGGAAAACAATCCGTTGGAAGTCGATACCGATGCTATCAAGGATATAAAAGTAGATTACACTATAAAAAACGGCAAAATTCTTTATGTAGCATGCGGAGCGGAGGAATAATATGAGTTTGAAGGCCTATTTTCTGGGTAAATTGGATTTTACTTACAAGGAAAAATCAATATCACCCCAATTATCTCAAAAAGCCAGGGGGCTCTTGTGCTACCTTATCATGAATAAATCCCTAATCCTTAATAGAGAAAACCTGGCAGAACTTTTCTGGGAAACAAGTTTAAAAGATTCTGCAAAGTACAATCTCAGATACACCTTGTGGGCAATAAGAAAAAGTCTGGAATCCAGTGCAGAAAAACAAAAATACATTATTTTACCAGGTAAAAACACCTGCAAGTTCAATTCAGACAGTCCTCACTGGGTTGATGTCTTCGAATTTATCAAGCTTGTAGACAAGGGGAAAAAGGAAAACATCCCCGTTGAAAAAAGGATTGATTGTCTGGAAGTAGCTTCTTCCCTCTACAAAAGTGATTTTTTGGAAGGAGTTCATATCAGGGCTTCTTCAGCTTTTAGTGACTGGGTTTTTTATGAAAAGGAAAGGCTCCAGAAGCTTTTCTTTGAATCACAGCTAATGCTGGCAAATATTTATGAAAGCTTAAAGCGGTATGATAAAGCCATTCAGGCTCTAAAAAGACTTGTAAAGATCAATCCCCTTCAAGAAGAAATATACTATAAACTTATTCGTCTATACTATATAGCCGGGGACAGGGCCAGTGCTATCAAAGAGTTTTTAAAATGCAAAAAAACCCTGAGGGAAGAATTAAACATCAGCCCTATGAAGAAAACCCAGAGGCTGTACAAAAAAATAGTCGAGGAGAACAGCTCCAGCATTGATAATATTGATAATGAGCCAAACACTACTGCCACTTCTCAAAACAACAGCGTCCTGAAGGCTGTAAAAAACAAAAAAAAGGGTTTACACATGTTCTTTTATGTAGTTTCATCAACTCAAGAAAAGCAAAATGCCGAAAAGGAACTGA
>DFNM01000134.1 GCA_002376045.1 Firmicutes bacterium UBA3567 | reverse complement strand
TTGTATCACTCCTTTATTTTTTTCTCTCTGTAAGCTCTATAAGCACTCCATTGGTGCTCTTGGGGTGTAAAAAGGCTATACGGGCATTGCCCGCTCCATAGCGGGGTTTCTCATCTATCAGCTTTATACCTTTCTTCTTGACTTCTTCTAATGCCTGCTCTATATCATCTACCCTTAAGGCTAGATGTTGTATACCTTCTCCCCTCTTTTCTATATACCTCGCTATGGGGCCTTCAGGATCGGTGGATTCCAACAACTCTATCTCACTGTCACCCACCGGTAAAAAGGCCACCTTCACCTTCTGGTCCTCTACCACCTCGGTGCCTTCTATTTCTAGTCCCAACACCTCGGTATACAGCTTCAATGCTTCTTCTAAATTCTTTACAGCTATACCTATGTGGTCTATCTTTCTCATCATTGAACTTTAACCTCCTTTTATGATTTTTATTAAACAATCAGCAGCTGTAAAGGGATCAATTTTTTTGTGATACACATCTACAGCCAGTCTTTTTCTCTTATCATGGTTTTCCTTTTGTGTTATTAAACTCATCAATTCCTCTTTTACTATCTTTAAAATCTCTGTTTCAATATTGCTTATCCTTTTAGTTTTTAATAAATCTGTTTCTTTTAAAAATTTCTTATGGGTTTTTATAGCATCTAAAAGTTCTGTTACGCCTTTATTGCTAACAGCGCTTGTTTTAACAATAGGAGGTTTCCATGGGGTATTCTCAGGGTTTAAATCGAGCATCATTTCTATCTCGGCAACCAAACGATCTGTTCCACCTCTATCTGCTTTGTTTACTGCAAAGATATCTGCTATTTCCATAATTCCTGCCTTTATTGCTTGAATATCATCTCCTAAACCAGGTACCATTACCAAAACTGTCGTATCTGCAGTCTTAACTATGTCAACTTCTGACTGGCCTACCCCTACTGTTTCTATAAATATATAATCCATTCCTATAATATCCAGTACTTTTACTGCATAATTTGTGGCTTTGGATAGGCCTCCTAGATG
This sequence comes from Firmicutes bacterium UBA3567, assembly GCA_002376045.1. Lineage (GTDB taxonomy): Bacteria > Bacillota > Thermosediminibacteria > Koleobacterales > UBA3567 > UBA3567. The sequence goes on along the minus strand of DFNM01000134.1, from coordinate 5,162 downwards.
CCCTCGTGTCCCCATACTCCTGATGAATACGCCTTCATCCAGGCTCAGGTCCTGCATTCTTATCCGATCTCCCAAAATAGCACCCCCTGTAAAAGGACTTGTGGGGTCTACAGCAATAATTCCTACCTTTTTGTTATATTTTTTCCTTATTTCTTTTACCAGTTTATCCGTTAATGTGCTTTTACCTGAACCCGGAGGGCCTGTTATTCCAATAACATATGCATTGCCTGTATTGTCATACAGTTTTTTTAATATTTCAAAAGCTTCTTTTTCATTGTTTTCTGCTTTGGTTATTAACCTGGCTGCTGCTCTCTTGTCTCCTGCTTTCAAGCTTTCAATAATATCCACCAAAGATTTCACCGCCTATGTTTCCAATTATTTTTTTACATTAGCTTTAATGTATTCGATAATTTCTTTTGTGGGAGTGCCGGGGGTAAAGACCTTTTTCACTCCTGCTTTTTCCAGAGCAGGTATGTCATCTTCAGGTATAACTCCCCCTCCTATAACAAGAATGTCTTCGGCATTCTTCTCCCTCAAAAGCTCACACACCCGGGAAAACAAATGCTCATGAGCTCCGGACAAACTGCTCAATCCTATTACATCGGCATCTTCCTGCAGGGCGGTTTCCACTATCTGCTCAGGGGTCTGCCTCAATCCGGTATATATCACTTCCATTCCTGCATCACGACACGCCCTGGCTATAACCTTGGCACCCCTGTCATGACCATCTAAACCCGGTTTGGCTATAACTACTCTTATTTTCTTGTTCATTTTGCCTCTCCTTTCTTTATTTATATGGATACAGATGGTTTGTATTCTCCAAATACTTCCCGCAATACGTCACAGATCTCTCCCAAGGTTGCATAGGATTTTACACACTCTATTATGGGCAGCATCAGGTTGGATTGACCTTTGGCCGCTTCCCTCAGGGCTTCAAGGGTCTGTTTTAGTCGAACGTTATCCCTGCTTTCTTTTAACCGCTTGAGTTTCTTGGTCTGCAGCTCGCCCACACGGGGATCTACTTTTAATAAATCCTTGGGTGGAGTCTCCTGGATCTTGAATTTGTTTACTCCTACTATTATGCGCTCGCCTGATTCTACTTCCTGCTGATAGTTATACGCACTATCCTGTATCTCCTGCTGAATGTAACCTTTCTCTATAGCTCTAGGTGCTCCCCCCAGTTTGTCTATCTTCTCTATATACTCCATGGCCTGCTGTTCTATCATATCTGTTAAATGCTCTACATAGTATGATCCGGCTAAGGGGTCTACTGTCTCGGCTACTCCACTCTCATAGGCTATTATCTGCTGGGTCCTCAAGGCTATCCTCACCGAATCCTCGGTGGGTAATGCCAGAGCTTCGTCCCTCGAATTGGTGTGTAATGACTGGGTTCCTCCTAATACAGCTGCTAAGGCCTGAAGGGTTACCCTTACTATGTTGTTATCAGGCTGCTGCGCCGTTAAGGTCGAACCTCCCGTCTGGGTGTGGAACCTTAACATCATGGATTTTTTGTTCTGGGCCTTAAACCTCTCTTTCATTATCCTGGCCCACAACCTTCTGGCTGCTCTAAACTTGGCTACTTCTTCCAGCAGGTCGTTGTGAGCATTGAAGAAAAATGATAACCTGGGGGCAAATTCGTCTACATCCAAGCCGGCTTTGATGGCTGCTTCTACATAGGCTATACCATCAGCAAGGGTAAAAGCGACTTCCTGCACCGCTGTGGCTCCAGCTTCCCTTATGTGATAACCGCTTATGCTGATGGTGTTCCACTTGGGTACATGCTTGGAACAAAATTCAAATATGTTGGTTATTATCCTCATGGATGGCTCGGGTGGAAATATATATGTTCCTCTTGCTATATACTCTTTGAGTATGTCGTTCTGGATGGTGCCTTTTAACTTATCGGAACTGATTCCCTGTTTCTCGGCTACCGCTATATACATGGCCAACAATATGGCTGCCGGCGCATTGATGGTCATGGATGTGCTGACTTTGTCTAAAGGTATGCCATCAAACAAAATCTCCATATCCTGTAAAGAATCCACAGCCACTCCTACTTTACCTACTTCCCCCTGAGCCAGAGGATGGTCTGAATCATAACCTATCTGGGTGGGCAGGTCAAAAGCTACGCTCAATCCGGTTTGACCCTGTTCTAACAAGTACTTATACCTTTTGTTGGATTCTTCGGCTGTGGCAAATCCAGCATACTGTCTCATGGTCCACAGCCTGCCCCTATACATGGTAGGTTGTACCCCCCTGGTAAAAGGATACTGGCCTGGAAAACCTATCTTTTCTAAATAATCGGTTTTCTTTACGTCAAGGGGCGTGTATAAAGGCTCTACTTCCATATTGGAACCGGTCACAAACTTGTCTTTCCTCTCAGGATACTTCTGTGTTACTTTTTTATACAATCCTTCATACCACTCATGCTTTGCATTCCTTAAATGCTTCAATTTCTCCTCATCAAACATGTTACGATCCTCCTTTTTTATTTTCTTTCGTTAATTATACATAATTCCCTCTTTATATTTAATCATTTTATATTATATCTTTCCAATTTTTATCTTTCAATACTTAAAGAAAGCACCCCTCTCTGGATTATTCCAAAGAGGGGTAAAATGGGTACATCAATTTTTTATAACCAACCTCTTAATTTCATTGCATCTGTCACAGTTTTAATGGAAGTCATGTAAGCTGCAGTTCTCATGTCTACTTTGTATTCTTCATGCATGTTGTATACTTTGTTGAAAGCATCAACCATTATCTTTTCAAGTCTCTGCAGTACTTCCTTTTCAGTCCAGTAATAGTTCATCAGATTCTGCACCCATTCAAAGTATGATACTGTAACCCCACCGGCGTTTGCAAGAATATCGGGAATTACTAGGATGCCCTTTTCATATAAAACTTTGTCAGCTTCTGGAGTGGTAGGGCCGTTTGCAGCTTCTCCTATAATTTTTGCCCTGATGTTTGCGGCATTCTGAGAAGTTATAACATTTTCAAGTGCAGCAGGAACTAAAATATCCACATCTAATTCCAGAAGATCCTTGCCTAAAATTTCTTCCGTTCCTTCAAATCCTTTAACTGAACCGGTTTCCTGTTTGTGTTTTAAAATAGCATAAGGATCTATTCCACCTTCACTGTAAGCCCCACCTTTTGAATCATTTACAGCCACTATCTTGCAACCCAATTCATTGAGTAGGATAGCCGAAAAACTTCCTGCATTTCCGTAGCCCTGAACTGCTACAGTTGCACCTTTTAAATCTAGTCCTATTCTTTTTGCTGCTTCTCTTATCGTGTATGCACAACCTTGAGCTGTTGCTTTGTCTCGGCCCTTGGAACCACCTAACTCGATGGGTTTTCCTGTAACAACACCCGGTGTGTTATATCCTTTCAATTTGCTGAATTCATCCATAAACCATGACATTACCTGAGGATTTGTATAAACATCGGGTGCAGGTATATCTTTTTCGGGTCCAATTATAGGTGCAATAGCCCTAAAATACGCTCTGCTGAGTCTTTCCAGCTCTCCCTCAGAAAGTTCTTTGGGATTAACCTTAATTCCACCCTTAGCACCACCATATGGTATCCCCACTACAGAGCACTTAAAAGTCATCCATGTTGAAAGAGCTTTAACTTCATCCAGATTCACATCAGGATGGAACCTTACTCCACCTTTAGCAGGACCTACAGCCGTATTGTGTTGTGATCTAAAACCAGTAAAGGTTTTGATTGTTCCATCGTCCATTTTTACAGGGATGTGTACAGTCATTACTCTTTCAGGCTCTTTCAGCAGTTCATAGACAGAATCATCATAACCTAGTTTGTCACACGCTTCTTTAATCTGTTTCTGGACAATCTTAAAAGGATTGAGTTCTTCTGTCATGATATAAAGCCCTCCTTTTAATCTTTATTTTTGTATGTCGAAACTCTTTATTGTTTAACCTATCACCCCCCCCTTTTTATAAAACGTGATGCTGCCCCCTATTATAAATTCTCACTTCTGTTTGAGTTCAAACAACGCAGATTTTAATATGTTAATTGAACCTGTATCCGGAACATATATAAACTCTATCACTCTTGATTCATCTACAAACTCAATTAAATCTTTCTTTCTGCTGGGAGAAGCTATTATGACATCACAATTTTCTACAAAATTTTTTATTGCTTTTCGTTCAGTATCCGTGCTTACTGTTAAATCGGGAAACTTAAGCCCTGCATTTTCAATTGACTTTAGCGCTTTTTGAGCAAAATTTTTAGATATGCACATTAGACCAATTTTTCTGTCTTTGGGTATTTTTGCTATTTTCACTATTGTTTCGAGCTTTGGGTCTAAAGCAATTCCCAAAACTTCTTTAGACCGTGGGCCCAATAATTTCTTAACTTCCTCAATATGAAAAAACGTCGTCACGATGATATCTACATCTTCAAGGGTTTTATTTATATATTGAGGATTCTCTTTGAAATCTTCCAAAAGTATTGGTAAAATAGAAACTCCAGAACCCAATTCCAGTTCTTTGGTAAAATAATCAAGCTGTTCTTTGTTGCACTCAACAAAAGCAACTTTGACTTTCTTCATCATTTCTTTTTTGGCTGTTGCTCTAATATGACTCAGCACTATGAATTCATCCAGATCAAAACCCAGTTTTAAAGCTTCTTCCATCGCTTTATCAATTATTTTGATTAGTCGTTCCTTCCGGTTTTTCCGCACGAAAATATCACTAACATTTGAAACATAAGTCCCTCTACCCTGATATGATTTCAATATACCTTCGTTTTCTAACTCTTTATAAGCAGCACTAACAGTATTTCTGCTGACATTTAACCGTTTTGCCAGCTGTCGTTCAGTTGGCAGTTTAACACCACTTTGCCAGACTCCCTGTTGAATATGTTTTTTGATTTGTTCTTTTACCTGAATATAAATGGGAATTCCATTTTTTCTATCGATATTGAACATCATTCTTAAAATCACCTAACATTCTTGATTAATGTATACGTTATACTGTATATTGGCCTGTTCAAAAAAATATATTTAATCCAATAATTTAACCCAATTTTGATTTTAGTGTAAAAAGTCTTAGTTTTAGCTGGAAAATAATCTCAATATATAGCAATTTATAGTGATTTATGGTATAATATGAATTAAGAAGAAGCAATTTGAGATT
>DFNM01000127.1:15782-16173 GCA_002376045.1 Firmicutes bacterium UBA3567 | reverse complement strand
GTCAAAAAACTTTTTTTAAAATTAATTAACTACGAGGAGGGGATGACATGAGGAGATTATCAAAAATCAAAAAAGTGTCACTGTTAATGGTGTTGTTGATAATAACCAGTGTGCTGTTTTCAGGATGTGGAGGTACGGATACTTCCGGGGAGAGTAAACAGGCTACTAAGCCCAAAATAGCCTTTTATGCTTTTGACAGCATACCTTTGCTGAATTGGGATCCTAGTGTTGAATTTTCAAATGGTGTAATAGTGATGAACAATATTTATGAAACCCTGTTGAAGTACGATCCCAAAGAAGATAAGATTATTCCTGTGCTGGCCACTGAATATCAAAAAAGTGAAGATGGTTTAACCTGGACCTTCCACATAAGAAAAGGAGTAAAATTCCA
>DFNM01000127.1:0-15461 GCA_002376045.1 Firmicutes bacterium UBA3567 | reverse complement strand
AAGAAAAGGAGTAAAATTCCATGATGGAACGGAATTAAATGCTGAAGCAGTTAAGTTTTCCATCGATAGGACCATTAAACTTGGTAAAGGTGCATCATTTATATGGGACCCGGTAGAAAAGATTGAGGTTGTTGATGATTATACAGTAAGGTTTAAGCTGAAATACCCCGCACCACTGGATCTGATAGCTGCTTCTGCTTATGGTGCATTTATAATGTCTCCCAATTCGGTTACTTCAGAAGACTGGTTTTCTGAAGGCAGGGAAGCAGGAACCGGTCCCTATAAACTTCAGAGTTTCAAAATGGGTGAAGAAGTTGTGCTTGCAAAGTTTGAAGACTACTGGAGAGGTTGGGAAAAGGAGCACTTTGACAAGGTTATTATAAAAAAGGTTTCTGAAACAGCAACGAGGCGCCAGCTTATAGAAAAGGGAGATGTTGATATCACTATAAAACTCCCCTATGAAGACATTGAAGCATTAAAAGACCATCCCGATGTGAAAGTTGTAGTGGGGCCGTCCTTTGAAAACCTCTTTCTTATGTTAAACACCGACAAAAAACCTCTAGACAATAAATTGGTACGGCAGGCTTTGTCTTATGCATTTCCGTACAATGATGTTGTAAAGTATGCAATGGGAGGTTATGCAAGACAGGCAAAAGGAGCGATACCACATGGTTTGTGGGGACATGGAGAAGACCTTTTCCAATATACTCATGATATTGAAAAAGCAAAAGAACTGCTGACTGAAGCTGGTTATCCGGATGGTGGTTTTAAGCTGCTTTTAACATATAATTCTGGAGATGAAGCTGAGAAGAAAGCTGCAGAACTGTTTAAAGCAGAACTGGTAAAATTAAATATTGAATTAGAGATAAGAGGGATGCCCTGGGAATCTCAATGGGAGATGGCGAAAGCAGAAGATCCCAATAAGAGACAGGATATCTTCATGTTCTACTGGTGGCCTGATGTAGCTGGACCATATACTTACCTGTACAACCTTTTCCATGCACAGGATGAAATATTTTTTAATCTAGCTTACTGGGAAAACGAGGAATTTGATAAGCTGATTGATAAAGCTAATATACAAAGCGGAGTAGACAGAGAAAAGGCTGAGAAGATGTTTATAGAGGCCCAGGAGATTTTAATAGAAGAAGCTCCTGCAATATTTGTATATGACAAACAATATGTAAGAGTATTGAATAAATCTTTTAAGGGTTATAAAGACAACCCTGCTTATCCACACGTAGTATTTTTCTATGATACTTATCGTGAAGAATAAAAGCTTTAAAAGGGGGCAGAATGTCTTGCCCCCTTTGTTTAAATTTTAAAAATATCAGGGAGATGAAGCGCTTTGGGATCATTTGTTATAAGGAGAATTCTGTTAGGAATCCTGGTTTTGTTTGGTGTTATTGTAATAACCTTTACGATTACAAGAGTTGTACCATCTGACCCAGCAGCCCAGTGGGTGGGTCCTAAAGCTACACCGGAACAGATAGAGGCTGCAAGGATAGAATTGGGTCTCGATAAGCCTGTATATGTTCAGTTTCAAAAATATGTTGCTGGTTTGTTAAAAGGGGATCTGGGGCGTTCTTTGCGAACCCATCAGCCTGTTAGCAGGGAACTAAAAAATTATTTACCAGCCACAATTGAATTGGTTTTGGTATCTACAATTATAGCCTCATTAATTGGTCTGCCTTTAGGTGTGTTATCAGCCAAAAGAAAAGATGAATGGGTGGATCATTTCTGCAGGTTTTTTTCTGTTGGGGTTGTATCCCTTCCAACATTCTGGTTAGCGTTGTTTTTACAGTTGATTTTTTACAGGATATTGGGGATTCTTCCTATGGGAGATCAGCTGAGCATGGATATCAAACTGTTATATGATATACCAAAAATAACCGGGTTTTTAATTATTGACTGTCTTATAACTGGAAACTTCGTAATTTTAAAGGATGCTCTTGTTCACATGATTTTACCGGGCATTACAATAGCAGCATACCCTATAGGGCTTGTGGCCAGGATGACTCGTTCAGCTCTTTTAGAAATTTTAGGAGAGGAATACATAAGAGCTGCCAGATCTTACGGATTACCGGAAAGGATGGTTCTCTGGTCATATGCACTTAAAAATTCCCTCGGTCCAACTGTAACTGTTGTTACCCTATCCATAGGTTATACTCTTGTAAACACCTTTTTAGTTGAAGCCATATACAGCTGGCCTGGTATAGGAAATTACGTTGCTACAGCGGTCATAAGTCTGGATTACCCGGCTATTATGGGTGTAACCATATTTTCAGCCTGTGCTTATGTGGTACTAAACATGATAGCCGATATAATAATTGCTTTAGACCCACGAGTCAGGGTTTGAGGAGGGGTGAAATTATGAACAAACTGAGCAGTCTTTACAAATCAATAAAACCAAGGATTAAAGAATTAAAATTGTCTCTGTATCTTTTGAAAAGAAATAAATTAACCTACTTTGCTCTTGTTGTCATAGCGATGTTGGTTTTAATAGCAGTTTTTGCCCCATACATAGCGCCCTTTCCTTCACACATATATGGAAGCACAAATCCCGAAGACAGTTTACTGCCTCCCGGTTCTAAATACTTTTTCGGTACAGATGAACTGGGCCGGGATATATTCAGCCGCGTGTTGTATGGAACAAGAATTTCTCTTCAAACTGCGCTTTTAACTGTTGCCCTGGCTCTTCTGATAGGGGTTCCTTTGGGAGCCATTGCAGGCACCCTTGGAGGCTTTATCGATGAAGCAATTATGAGAGTAACAGATATCTTCCTTAGTTTCCCTCCCCTTCTTCTGGCAATTGCTATAGCTGCATTTCTCGGGCCAAGCCTTACCAATGCCATGCTTGCAATAGCGATATCGTGGTGGCCGTGGTATACACGTCTTGTAAGGGGTCAGGCAGTTTCTCTTAGGGAGAGGCAGTTTGTGAAGGCTGCAAGAGCAATAGGCACTCCGCCTTTAAGGATAATTTTTGGGCATATTGTACCGAATTGCATAGCACCCGTTATTGTTCAGGCCTCAATGGACCTGGGGGGTGTTATTCTTACTGCTTCAGCTTTGAGCTTCCTTGGTTTAGGAGCACAGCCTCCTACACCCGAATGGGGCCTGATGGTTAGCACAAGCAGGACATATTTTTTAAATGGCTGGTGGTACAGCATTTTCCCCGGACTGGCTATATTTTTCACAGTCCTTGCTTTTAATCTTCTGGGTGATGGACTGCGAGAAATCCTTGATCCCAAGACGAGGCAATATTAAGGAGTGGAAAAAGTGGATATTTGCTATGAAATAAAAGATCTAAAAGTTGGTTTTGAGACTTTTGAAGGTTTTAAAAGAGCCCTGGATATCAAACACCTTGAAATATACAAAGGAGAAACTTTTGGTCTTGTAGGGGAAAGTGGGGCAGGGAAAAGTGTACTCGCATTAACCAGTTTAAAGCTTTTACCAATACCGCCAGGTGTAATTGAAAGCGGGGAGATTCTTTTAAATGGTGAGAACATCTTGAACAAAAACGAAAAACAGATAAGGGAAATAAGGGGTAAAAAGATATCAATGATATTTCAGGACCCCATGTCCAGCTTAAATCCGGTTTTTACAGTAGGAGAACAAATAGTTAGGGTTATAGTTAATAATCAAAAAGTATCAAGGAGAGAAGCAGAAAAAAAGGCAGTTGAGATGATAAACATGGTAAAGCTGCCAGATGCGAAAAACATAATGAGAAAGTATCCTCATGAACTGAGTGGTGGGCAAAGACAGAGGGTTATCATTGCTGTTGCCCTTTCCTGTGGTGCGGAATTTCTTATAGCGGATGAACCTACAAGAAATTTGGATGTTACTATCCAGGCGGGTATTTTAAAGCTGATATATGAACTGAAGAAAGAACTTAAAATGACAACATTGTTTATTGCAAATAATATGAGCCTTGTTTCCGCCATTTGCGACAGAATAGGCATTCTTCACGAGGGCAGGATTGTTGAAATCGGTTCGGTTCACGAGGTGGTACAGAATCCAAAACACCCGTATACTCAAATACTGCGAAATGCTATTCCAAGAAATCCATCAGTTCTTAACAGAATTATGGTAAAAGAAGATTTAGAGGAAGGAATTGAGGGATGCGGGTACTACAAACGATGTCCCCACCGGAAACCTGTATGCAAAAACAATCTTCCAGAGATGCAGCTGGTGGAAGGAACACATTATGTAGCATGTTTCAAAGAATTCGAAAGGGGAGAACCGGATGAATAGAACTATTTTGGATGTCATCAAGCTAAAAAAGTACTTCCCTGTGCGTTCCGGTTTTTTTTCAAGAGCAAAAGAATGGGTAAAAGCCGTTGATGGGGTGGATCTTAAGCTTAATCGCGGAGAGGTCCTCGGACTGGTTGGAGAATCGGGGTGTGGTAAAACAACCCTTGTTAATGTTATATTAAGGCTTTTGGAACCTACAGAGGGAAGAGTAGTTTTTGATGGTAGTGATATATTTAATTTGAATAAAAAGGAATTGAGAAACATCAGGAAAGACATTCAGATAGTATTTCAGGATCCGTTCTGGTCCCTGAATCCGCGCTGGCTTATTAAAGATATCGTGGGAGAACCGCTCCAGGTACATTTAAATCCGGGACAGGAGGAGCTTGAACGAAGAGTAAAAGAACTTTTGGAAATGGTAGGGCTTCCTGCAGCCAGTGTATATAACTACCCCCATGAATTCAGTGGAGGCCAGCGCCAGAGAATAGCTATTGCCAGGGCACTGGCTTTAAACCCCAAGCTCGTAATCCTTGATGAACCTACTTCTTCTATCGATGCACTTTCCCAGGCACAAATACTGATCCTTTTAAAGGAACTCAAGGATAAACTGGGCCTAACATATATATTAATCTCGCACGATTTAAGTGTTGTGAATTTCATGTCAGATAAAATAGCAGTAATGTATTTAGGCAAACTGGTAGAATATGGGCAATCAAAGGAGGTGTTTAATGATCCTAAACATCCGTATACTAAAGCATTATTTGATGCTATACCGAACATAGATACCAGGATTGATTCTATGGTAACACTGGAAGGAAGTGTTCCCAGTGCTATAAACCCGCCGCCCGGGTGTAGGTTTCATACACGCTGTCCGGTTTCAAAAAAAATATGCGGTGAAAAGCAGCCGCCTATGGTTAAATTAAATGAAGAACATGAAGTTGCATGTTTTTTTGTTGAAATGAAAAATGGAGGTGTGAACAATTTATGAAAAAATTAAGTTATGAAGATGTTAGGGATATACTGGTAGGATGTACCATACTGGGTACCGGGGGAGGAGGAGATTTAAAAAAAGGGCTAAAGCTTGTGGAAGAGGATTTTAAAAACAACATCGAATACAAATTGATTTCCCTGGACGAAATTGATGATGAAGCACTTTTTGCGTGCCCGTATTTTTGCGGTTCAATAGGTCCCGGGGAAGCCAATGACAATTATCATAAATATCCGAAAACAGAAGAAATGGAAACTGTGGCTGCTTTAAAAGCCCTGGAACGTTTCCTTGGAGAAGAATTAGACGGGGTGGTATCAATTGAGTATGGGGGTCTTAATACTGCTGTTTCCATGTCTACAGGTGCCAGGCTTAATAAATATATAGTAGATGCTGATGCTGCAGGAAGGGCCGTGCCTGATCTACAATTTTCTACTTTTTATGTAAATGAAGAACCAATTTATCCTCTGGCTGTTGCTGACGGTATAGGTGATGTGGCGGTTTTTGAAAAAGTAGTGGATGATTTCAGAGCAGAGGATCTGGTAAGAGCTCTTTCTACGGTCAGCGGTGGAATGGTAGGGATGGTCGACCATCCAATAAGAGGCAAAGAATTAAAAAAAGCTGTAATACCCAATGCGCTGAGCTATGCCGGCAAGGTTGGTCGGGCACAGAGGGAAGCTGTTGAAAAAGGGAAAGACCCGATAAAGGAAATAATTGCTTCAGTTGACGGTTATCTTCTCTTTAAAGGGGTTGTGAAGAAAGATACCGAGTGGTCAAACGAAGGCGGCTTTACCATCGGCAGTATAGAACTGAAGGGGATGGAAGAATTCTCTGGCAGTTCTTTCAGAATATGGTTTAAAAACGAGAACATAATTTGCTGGCTGGATGAAGAAGTGTATGTTACGGTTCCTGACCTCATCTGTGTGGTGGAGGCAGATTCGGGTTATCCTGTGACAAACCCCTTTTGTAAAAAGGATATGAAGGTTGCCGTATTGGGATTTAAAACTCCGAAAGTATGGTTGACCAAGAGGGGGTTATCCATATTAAATCCTAGATTTTTCGGATTTGATGTGGATTATGTTCCTATAGAAGAGAAATTTAAAAAATAAAAAAGATTGGGGGTTTTCAAAATGGTAAAACTTTATGAATATGAATTGCAGAAAGCTGCAGATGTTTTAATGAAGGAGATGTTTAAATTAAAAAAGGACGAAACCATAATAATCACTGCCGATACCGAATCTGACGAGAGGGTAGTAAATGCTGCGGCCAGGAGTGCATTTGCAGTGGGAGCAAAACCGATGGTTATATGGCTTCCATCACCTCTGGGTGTTGGTAAAGCTGCTGACCCAATGCTTCCTGTTGATTCACTCACAGCAGCGCTTTGTGAAGCGAATGCCTGGGTAGAGTTTAACAATCAATGGCTCCTTTATTCTACACCCTTTGAAATAGCAATGGAAAAAAATAAAAAATTAAGATACCTCTGTCTGGTAGGAATGGATACGGATATGATGGTTAGGGTCATCGGTAGAGTAGACAGAAAAATTTTGTCGGAATTTTTATATAAGGTTACCGAAATGACTGAAAAAGCCGAACACGTAAGGATTACAACACCTACCGGTACCGATCTGGAGTTCGATAATGAACCCAGACACAGGTTTACATGTGATGATGGCGAGGCTTCTGAACCTGGAATGCATATGCTGGCAGGCCAGATATGCTGGATTCCAAGATTTGAAACCATAAACGGCACTCTGGTGTTTGATGGTTCACTCGTTCCCCCGTGCGGACTTTTAACAGAACCCATAGTGATGAAAGTGGAAAAAGGGAGAGTAGTAGACATAAAAGGTGGAGAGCAGGCAATGCAATTTAAAGAATGGCTTGAAAGCTTTGATGATCCAAACATGTTCAGACTGGCTCATGTATGCTATGGGTTTAATCCGGGTGCAAAGCTTACAGGCAATATCCTTGAAGATGAAAGGGTCTGGGGATCTACAGAATGGGGTCTGGGTTACCTCAGCCCGATAGACGCTCCACCTGATGGAATAAAAGCGAAATCCCACTGTGATGGAATCTGTTTAAATTCTTCAGTTTGGCTGGATGACAAAAAAATACTGGAAAATGGAGTGGTAATTGACCCCGATCTGCAGGAGCTTGTGGAGAAGCTCAAAAAATAATTTAATACTCTCCTATCGGTATATAGATTTTTTATATATCGATAGGAGTTATTAAGCATTTCAACAAGTCGCATCAAAAGATGGTATATTTATTAAGTATTGAATTGGCAGGATATAGACCCATCTTTATAAGTTTGAAATAACCAATAGGAAGATTAGAAAGGAACAGGGAAAGAGGGGATTTAATTGAAAAGAATAAAGGTAATAGTGCCTGTAAATACATCAATATGGAATGAATCAATACTAGAAATATTTGAAAAAAACAAAGATTCTGATACGCTAATTGACATAGTAAACATAACGAAAGGCCCTGAAGCCATTGAGCAGCATTATGATGAAGTCTGGTCAGAGCTCTTTACATTAAGGGAAGCAGAAAAAGCAGAAGTGGAAGGATATGATGGAATTATAATTTACTGTTTTGGTGATCCGGCGGTAAGAGCTGCGAAAGAAAAACTCCGCATTCCGGTAGTTGGGATAATGGAAGCCTCCATACATTTTGCTTCATTACTGGGAAAGAGGTTTTCAATAATAACCACCAGGAATGAAGGTAAATTTGCTACTGAAGACCTTTTAAAGCTTTATGGGTTTGAGAAAAAATGTGTTTCTATAAGAGCTCTCGGGATTGAAGTGCTGAATCTTGTGGATAGATCAAGACTTAGAAAGGCTGCTCTAGAAACCTGCCGACTTGCTGTTGAAGATGATGGTGCAGATGTGTTGGTGTTCGGATGTGGAAGTATACTGGGGTTGAGAGAAGAAATTTCAGAGATCTTAAAGTTGCCTGTTATAGAACCTGGTATAACGGCTTTGAAAATATGTGAGGATTTAATAGACGTTGGTCTGACGCACAGCAAACGAGCTTATCCCATGCCCCTAAATATAAAGCGACAAATATAGGAAGGAGTTGACTGGCTTGAGAAGAATTCTGGTTATAAATCCTATTGCAGACGATAGGTGGAATCAAGCTGATGGTGATTATCTTCAATCCACAGCACGGAAGGACACTATTGTAGATATTGTTAATATAGAAAAAGGAGCTTCAAGCATCGAATCTTTTTATGATGAAGCCCATGCGGTTCCGGGGGTTCTCAAAGTTATAAGAGAAAATAAAGACCGTTATGATGGGATAATGATAAACTGTTTTGCCGATCCCGGTTTAAACCCTGCCAGAGAAATTTGCGAAATACCAGTGGCAGGTCCGGGAGAAAGCGCGATGATTGTTGCGTCAATGCTGGGACACAGGTTTTCTATTATATCTGTGTTGAAAAACGTAGTCCCCATGTTTGAAATGAAGGCAGCTGTTATGGGTCTTTCAAAAAGACTTGCTTCAGTAAAATATATAGACGTTCCGGTGCTAGCACTGGAAAACAATCCTGACACTACGGTAGAATCCATCGTAGAAAAAATTAACGAAGCGGTTGAAAAAGATAGTGCCGAAGTTGCTGTGCTGGGATGCACCGGTATGCTTTCCCTATACAGAAAAGTAAAAGATAAGGCAGGCATACCGGTTGTAGAACCGGCTGCAGCATCATTAAAAATTCTTGAAACTCTGATTGATTTGGGAATTTCACACAGCAAAAAAGGGCTGTACCTTACTCCGGTATTCAAAAAAATAACATGGTAAACCTTTAAAAGGTTTATTTCACTACCGATAAATCTAAAGCAACTTCAAAAAAAGCGGGAGGGAATATTTTATGACCAGAAAATTAACAAAACAGGACCTATACGATATTCTATATGGATGCACAATTTTGGGAACGGGAGGCGGTGGAGATTTAAAGAAGGGTATTGCACTGATAGACAAAGCCCTTGAAGCCGGTAAAAAATTTGAATTGGTCAGCCTTGATGAACTTCCTGATGATGCCTTGATTGCCTGCCCTTATATGTGTGGATCCATATCTCCCTTAACGGAAGAGGAAGAGAAAAACTACGCAGATCTACCCAGAATAAATGAGGAACCGGCTCTGCAGTCATTTAAAGTTCTGGAAGAATACATGGGCAAAAAGTTTCATGGAGCAATTTCTACAGAACTCGGTGGGTCAAATACCGCAGTAGCGTTTTATGTTGCTGCAATGGCCGATATCTACATAGTTGATGCTGACCCTGCAGGAAGGTCTGTGCCCGAACTTCAGCACAGCACGTTTTATATAAACAATATACCAATTACCCCCATGGCTGTTTCCAATGAATTCGGAGATGTGGTAATAATCAAAGATGTGGTAGATGATTTTCGGGCTGAGGCCATTGCTAGATCAATGGCTATTGTCAGCAAAAACAGTGTGGGGATAACAGATCATGCTGTATCGGCCGGCAGACTTAAAAAGGCTGTTATACCCGGAGCAATTACACACGCGTTAAAAATAGGTAAGGCCTTTAGAGAGGCGCGGGAAAACAATAGTGATTTAGCATCGGAAGTTGCGAAAGCTGGTAATGGTTATGTGCTTTTCAGAGGAAAAGTAAAGGATTTTTCTTGGGAGGACAGGGATGGATTTACGATAGGAGAAACTTTCATAGAGGGCGAAGGAGACTTTGCTGGTTCTGAATACAGAATATGGTATAAAAATGAAAATATAATAGGCTGGAGAAATGGAAAGATTGACATTACCGTTCCGGATCTTATATGCATAATTTCGGGAGACAAAAAAGAACCGGTTACGAATCCGAACTTCGAAATAGGTATGAAAGTTGATGTTATCGGCCTTCCGGGACCTAAGGAGTGGAGGACAAAGAAAGGCCTTGAAGTATTCGGTCCAAAACATTTTGGGTTTGATATTGACTACGATCCTATAGAAAACCGATTTTAGGGAGATGAAAATATGAAAAGGATACTGGTGATCAATCCGATAACGGAAGATGCCTTTAATGCGATGACAGAAGAATACCTTGAGAATTTCATCAGTGATGAAATCGAATTAGAAGTAATAAGCATAGATAGAGGCCCCTCTTCTATAGAAACATTTTATGATGAGTCCTTAGCGTTGCCGGAAGTATTAAAAAGGGTAAGAGAAAACAAAGATAAATTTGATGCCATTGTGATAAACTGCTTTGCAGATCCCGCCGTCCATGCTGCAAGAGAAATTTCGGATATCCCGGTGGTAGGGCCGGCAGAAGCTTCCATGCTGCTTGCTTTAACCCTGGGGCGCAAATTTGGAGTCATATCCACATTCAGAAATTCCGGCCCGTGGATTGAGCTTCAGGTGAATGAACTGGGTATTGAAGATCGGCTGGCAGAAGCCGCCGGAATAGAAATTCCCGTGCTTGAACTCGGAAAAGACTTGGATAAAACGGCACAGCACCTTATAGAAGCCGCACAAAAGATTATTGAGGAAAAGGGAGCAGAAGTAATAGTGCTGGGATGTACAGGCATGGCCAGGACAGCCGAAATCATAAGGAAAAAGCTGAATATTCCCGTAGTAGAGCCTCTGGCAGCTGCATTTAAGATGGCAGAACTGCTGATAGATTTGAATTTGGTACACTCAAAGAATGGACTATACATGAAACCCGATACGGGAAAAATAAATCAATAAAATCAATTTTTGCGGGGTGTTCTCATGTTGAATTTTGAAGAAATACGACCGGGTATAAGAAACATGCTAAAGGTAAATATGAATCTCAAAAAGGGAGAATCAGTTTTAATATTGAATGACGTTCAGGATTTAAAAGAATGGCATCTGTCTTATGATGTGGTAAGGGATTTTGCACTGCGTTCCCTTATGGCAAGAAAGTTTTTTGACTTAGCCAGAGAAGAATTTAAAGAGAACCATTTTGATTATATGGTATATACTTCTGTAGGGCAACATGGCAATGAACCACCGGAGGAAGTTGCGGTAAAACTTCCGGAGTATGATGTAGTAATTGCCTTAAATACTTATTCCATTTCTCACACAAAGGCGAGAGAAGAAGCAGTAAAAAAAGGAACGCGGATTGCTAGTATGCCGGGTATAGAACCTGGTATGCTTATGAAGGATGGGCCGATAGCAGTTGACTATAATGCTGTTTGTAAAGATGCTGAAAGAATTGCCGATATGTTAACACAAACAAACTCCGTAAGAGTCGTAACAGACCTGGGAACCGACTTATCCTTTAGTGTAAAAAACAGAAAAGGTGGAGCAGATACCGGTTTGATTACTAAGAAGGGAGAATGGGGCAATCTGCCGGGAGGGGAGGCATATATAGCTCCCGTGGAAGGTAGTGCCAATGGAAGAGTTGTCGTGCCTTCAGGCTGGTATTTTAATCTTAAAGAGGATATGGAACTGGAATTTAGAGACGGATATGTAATCTCCGTCAAGGGTGGTGGAGAAGTGGGAGAACATTTTAGAGAACTCTTTGCCTTTGACGATGAAACAGCAAAACACAGAAGGAATTGCGCCGAACTGGGAATAGGCACCAATCCGAAGGCAAAAAGACCCGACAATGTGCTAGAAGCGGAAAAAATAAAAGGCACAGTTCATATCGCCATCGGAGACAGTTCCCATCTTGGCGGTGTTACAGAATCGGATTTGCATGAAGACTTCGTACTGCCGGAACCCACCCTTTACTTAGATGAAAGAATTGTTATTAAAAAAGGAAAGCTCATTACCGGCTAAACTTGCCATCAGGGCAAGTTTAGCACGTTTTTATAGTAAAGTATGAATGTGCTAACGGGAAAAATATCAGCGTCTATTAATAATAACAATATTTTATTTTAATGAGAAAAAGATTTAAGCTTTACGCAATTAAGGAGGGAAATACTTATGCCCCAAATTGTATACATAGACCCTGTGGGGCCAGAGGGAGCCTGTCCCCTTATTAAAGATGAACTGGATAAAATAAAACGGAGGGAAACCCGGGTTGAATTTACTCACTTAAAAAGGGGGCCGCAGCATCTGGAATACAGATATTACGAATCTTTGATAATACCTGACCTTTTACATACCATTAAAGACATAGAAGAAAAAGGGAATGATGCGGCAGTTATAGGCTGCTTCTATGATCCCGGACTTTCAGCAGCAAGAGAAATTACACGAAATATGGTTGTAACCGCTCCTGCAGAGGCTTCTTTTCATCTGGCATCAAAATACGGCAGTAAATTCTCAATAATAATAGGACGTGAGAAATGGATAGCGCGCATCACGGAAAACCTGATAAATTATGGATTTGAAGATAAACTGGCATCCTTTAAAACTCTGGAAATGGGAGTCCTGGATTTCCATACGGATCCTAAACACACAGAAGAAAAACTGAAAGAAAAAGCATTGGAAGCAGTTAAAGAAGATAAAGCGGAAGTCATAATTCTTGGTTGCACCATGCAGTTTGGATTTTATAAACAACTGCAGGAACACATAAACGTCCCTGTTATAGATCCCATAATTGCTGCATTCAAATATGCCGAATTTCTGGTGGAGTTAAGGAATTCTTTTGGGTGGATTACATCCAAAAAATATACTTTCGAAATGCCTCCGGATGAGGAAATAGATAAATGGAAAATACGGGAAATCTATTAAGAAAGGGAATTTCTAGGGGAGGGATGATGGTTTTATGAGGGCTCAGCTTACAATAAGTGTAAATGCAGGCAAGTGGTTGATTGCGAAGGCGATATGTAACTTCCCGGAAGTAAAACATGCTCTTAAAAAAGGAAGGGTTCTGCTAAAAGGAGGCACTACCGTTTCGTGTATAGCTGAGGAACTTGCAGGAATCAAGTTGGAAATCTGCGGAAGAATTACAAAACGAGGGACTGTGGCGGGAAAAAGCAAGAATTGTGGTGCACCTCACAGTATTTTAATAACTGACAGAGGCTGGGAAAATGTTGATGACAGGCTTCTCGAGGTGGCTCATGATTTGGGCCCTGAAGATGTGGTAATCTTGGGAGCGAATGCTGTAGATTCTGAAGGGAATGCTGCCATGATGGCAGGCAGCCCCGGCGGCGGTCCCCCGGGAAAAGTCATGACTGTTTTAATGACGGAAGGAGCCAATATTATTGTAGCTGCAGGTTTGGAAAAGTTAATACCCGGGAGAGTTTATGATGCAGTTTCTGCTGCCGGAAGAAAAAACTGCGATTTTTCCATGGGTATGGCTGTTGGTTTAATGCCAATAAAGGGCAAAGTTATCACAGAATTGGAGGCCATAAAAGCCATTGCAGATGTAAAAGTAACAGTAATTGGAAAAGGAGGTATTGAAGGAGGAGAGGGCTCAACAACCGTTGTAGTTGAAGGAAATGAAAGTCAGATAAAAACAGTTATACAAAAAGTTCTCGAAGCTTCTAAAAAACATATAAGTGGTAATCCGGAAAGCCTTATAGAGTGTAGACCGGGATGTAGCGGCTGTAAAGATGATCTGGCTTGCTATTATTCGAGTAAAAACCGTTTTAAGCCGCTTTAGATGCTGCTATTAGCATCATGGTTCATGTTACGTAAATTCAAAAGCAAATTAACAAATTCAAATGAACTTAGGTTAACAACTATAAACTCTGGACCTAAAATCATACAGCGTTTTTTCTGTCAGGTTTACTTCGCCCAATACATGGATTCCTACAGCATAGTTTACCATGCAGTTGAAGTAGAAGTTATCGATAAGTTCATCATCTAAATAATTTTTCAAATGCTTGATATATTCAAGGGAAAGAAGGATATTTACCGGGAAATTGGGTCCTCCCGTATTGCTGTAAAGCACTGAAAAAGGCTTTTCATCGATATTACAGAAACATGCTCATAGAATATGGAGCCCATAATATGGAGCCCATAATTTTTCTAATTTGGCTTTGATACCTGGATTCATCCAGTTAGTGCTTTCCAATATAGATAACTGAAGATGGCTGTTATTTTCTCTGAACATTGTTCTCGCCCATTTGTCATGATTATTCAGAATTAAGCTCAAATTGCTTCTTCTTACTTCATATTATACCATAAATCACTATAAATTGCTATATGTTGTGATTTTTTTTCAGCTAAAACTAAGACTTTTTACACTAAAATCATATTTGCTTTTTCCATAATTGTAGGTAGTCGCTCGACTATCTATTTTTTTAAAACTAAAATACTGAAACTTTCATTTTTTGTTGCTACCCCCTTATTTTTTAGTCAAACCATTTACATGTCTAGAGGGTTTTAATTTATAACAAGCCAGATAAAATTTTTTAAATTTTTTCTAAAAAAATGAAACAATTTAAGAGGGTAAAACAGTCGTATAGGTGAAGGTCGAGAAAAGGGGGTGGTTACAAAAAGCAAAGGAATTGAAATTATATACAATGATTAAAAAACATTTAAAAAAAAATAAAAAAAGAAGGAATTTTTAAATTGATGTAGAAGAATTATTTAGGATACGGGATACTGGATGCCAACACTGGAAAACAAAGAGCTTGACGAAAGCCCTTGCAAACTTGGAAACAAAGGGACGGTTCTTGTGTATCCTATTGTATCTAATATAATGATATAAAAGCTAAGAAAAGGGAATATATGATTTGAGCGAGTATATTCATAAATTTGTTAATAAAGAAGCAATAAAAAAATGTTCAGAAACGAGGTATAGAAAAGGAATATGTTAGACTGCATTATGAGCAACTAACGTTTTTCTAAAAATGAGTGAAGCGAGCTTAAATCAGATACCCCGCTGCTTGCTGCGGGAATGTCACTTTGAAGAGCAAGGTGTATTATCTTATGACACAAAAACAATTAAATATAATTCCCTTAACCGGGCTTAATTCATATCAAGTTATGGAGTGAGGCCTGTCAAGGGCAGGCGAAGCCCGTTTACTTTACTCTTGACTGGCCGAACGGAATAACTATAATTGTTCGGGCCCGATTAAATTTCCAGCCCCAAAGTAACATTTTCTCACGATAATTTAAACAAAAGGGACGGTTCCTGTTGTATCACCAGGATACCCAACTTAAATGCCCATATTGAATCGTTTCATAGAATACTGGAAGATGGGTGTTTTGGCTGCCAAGGATTTCAAAGCATGGTACCCAGTGAGTTTTACAAAAACCATCTATTGAAAAACGTTACCACCAAAAAAGCAAAAGCATAATATTTTTGGCGTTCATTGCTGATTATTTCACAGCCAAATTCGTGAATGGAGTCAA
>DFNM01000229.1 GCA_002376045.1 Firmicutes bacterium UBA3567 | reverse complement strand
TGTGAACTGCATTCGCTGTTGTTAAAACATCCGGTCAATTCTTAACAATAAAAAGCTTTCGGGTGGGTTTAGATTGAGCAGCAGCCTTTAGGTTCGGCAGCAGGAGATAACCTTGACAGTTCCAAAAAAGAAAATTAAACTGTATAAGAAAGGAATAATCAGTCAAAGGAGGATAGCTCCATGGATTATAATAAAAAAATCCAGAAAGCAGCTCAAATCATAAAAAGGGCAAAAGGTCTCTACTGTTTGACAGGAGCAGGAATTAGCACAGAAAGCGGCATTCCGGATTTTAGAAGCCCTAAAACAGGATTGTGGGAAAAAATTGACCCTATAAAAGAATCAACAGTTCAGGTCCTATACAACAACCCTGCGCGCTTTTACAAAATAGCCTTTCCCAGGTATGCGAGCTTTAGAAATGCGAAGCCAAATAATGGTCATAAAGCACTGGTTGAATTGGAAAGCAAAGGGATATTACGTGGGATAATCACTCAGAACATTGATAACCTGCATTACAAAGCGGGATCAAGAAAGGTATGGGAGGTTCATGGGAACACGCGAAAAAGCTATTGTGTGGGGTGCTATGTTGAATACCCCTTTGATGAAATCATTACACAGCTTGAAAAGGGTATTGAGGTTCCTCAATGCAAGAAATGCAGCGAAATGATAAGACCTGATATTGTGCTGTTTGGTGATTCCATGCCTGATGATTATTACCAGGCAGTGGCTGAAATACGAGAAAAATGTGATATCCTGCTGGTTGTAGGAAGCAGTTTACAGGTTCAGCCTGTATCAACACTGCCCGGTATGGTTAGCAGCTTGATTATCATCAACCTTCAACCCACACCATATGATTACAGGGCAGAAGTTGTTATAAGGGAAAAAGCCGGTAAAGCCCTTATGGATATATTGACTTACCTGTAAAAAATAAAGCATTGCAGGTCGTATACTTAAGGATAACATGTGTTATTTTCAATGCTCTGACAAAGCAATCATCATTCAAATCTTCCCAGCTTACACCTTCACCAAAAAGATTGTCTAAATCCTGATACCTAAAGAATCTTTGTACTGATACTAGAGGTGTTCTACCGACTAAGACGTTTATCACAATGGCCTTCGAGCTTAATGCTGGCGGTAGCTTGCATTGTTTGGTATCCCATTTTAATACTGAATCAAGTATTCTACCTATACCCAGCTGTTCCACATTGCTGA
The DNA here is from genome assembly GCA_002376045.1 of Firmicutes bacterium UBA3567. GTDB lineage: Bacteria > Bacillota > Thermosediminibacteria > Koleobacterales > UBA3567 > UBA3567. Next base: position 19,842 of record DFNM01000229.1, on the reverse strand, counting down.
AATTACAGAAACGGGTCTACATTGTATAACTTCATCGAGTTTATCATAGTATCACCCAATTACTATGATAAACCATAAATGGCTAAACTGCGAGCATAAAAAATATCAAATATGAATATTGTTTCCTGAAAACTAAATTTTTTTTTAAAATTCACCTTTTTGTGTTTAAAGGGTGCGAAATTTGCGTTATATAAAGAATAACCCCTTTTTTATACCCATAATCTTCCGTATTTCTTTATTTTCTAAAGTAATACATGAAAAATATAAAGTTATTACATGAAATATATTAAAAAGTAAGTCATCATCATACTTAGATAAATAAGATTTTGCATCAGATGTTATTCTATGTAGCATTTCAGCGCAATCAATATTCCACATTTTTTGTCTATTAAAAATATTATTTATATCAACCATCAATTCCTGTCTATATATATCCATAAGTGTTTGAACAACCATTTTTTCTTCATTACTAAAAAATGTTTCAATAGAATATTCTAATATTTTTTCTATTTTATTATATTTTTTAGCTTTTCTAATCTGATGTTGTATTAATTTTTTATATGGAATACCCGCATATTGCTTTTCTAATTCTTTTAAATTAATATTTTTCATATCCATAAATAAAAATATCCTCCTTGCCTTCTCTTCCTCTAAATACCGCTACTTTCTAGAACTTTACCGAACTTTACCGAGAAAACTGTGTAAAAGATAGAGTATCCGCTCTTTGGAACCAAAAATAGCCTCGATTATTTCGGCTATACAATAATTTATAATGTACTTCTGAGCTTCTTGAGTTGTTATATGATTGCGAACTTTGTTTAAAAACTCCGATATATTCGCAGATAATTTTGATTTGGTCCTAACTTTTGCTAAAGCGGCTTCAAAGGCATGATAATCGGAAAATGTTTTCATCCTAGTCTCCGCTCGCTGAAAAATTTTTTGGGCTTCATCGGTAGAAACAACAGTTTCAAGTAATGATTTAGCAGCACGGGAAAAATCAAATTCTTCTCCTTCTTTCTGAGCTTTTAAATGCTCTTCGGCGGCGATTTTAGCATATCGAAACATCATCGGCTGATGAACTTGGTTATAGCACGGATACGATCTGTAAAAGCACCTAGCTAAGTAATATAAAAGCATTATGCTGAATATTATCCACATGATTATCGATAAAGTCCCGCTAAACAATAGTGCTAAAGCAAAAGATATTAATTGCAAAGGAAGAATAATAGCAAAGTCCACCATACCCTCGAAAGTGTCAATTATCGGCTTGCGTTCTCTTAATAAAAGTCTTATACGTTTTTTTTCGAAATAATAACCAAGATAACTTAAAACCATATACACACTTAGAACAGTTAATACCGACCAGTACCGAGTTATCAAAGCGTAGATAATGAGCCCGATTATTACTAAGTTTCCCAATTTTGTATTTGCTAATATTATCAAAATAAACATGGGCAGATATTGAGCATCCTTAAAAAATTGAACAGCAACCAAAATTAACAAAAGAACACAAAAGTTAGAAGTTATCTTATTAAAAAGATTAGTGACTTTACCTTGATTGATATGTTCTTGATTAATATATCGCTCTATTTCATTTTCTTCTAGTTGATTAAGATATCGCCGAAAATCTTGGCCAAGTGTCATTTTTCACCCTTTACCTCCGTTATTAAGAATCATAGTGTCATGTAAGATGTTATATTTTTAATTGTGATTATTCAGAATTAAGCTCAAATTGCTTCTTGCTACTTCATATTATACCATAAATTACTATATGTTGCTATAGATTTTTCCAAGCTAAAACTAAGACTTTTTACACTAAAAATCAATTATATTTTTTTATTGTTTTCTTTCATCTTATTGATTTTTCGTACCTTTCTATTGCAAGATTAATTAATTCCGTTATCAAATCTTTATAATTCAAACCCGAAGCTTCCCACAGCTTTGGATACATGCTTATTTTAGTAAAACCAGGAATGGTGTTCAACTCGTTGATGAGCACCCTTTTTTTTGATTCCTGATAGAAGAAATCCACCCGGGCCATTCCCTCACACCCCAGAGCCTTGAAAGCCTTGATGGCAAAATCCTGTATTGTTTTTTCGACTTCTTCTGGGATGGGTGCAGGAATCAAAAGTTTTGATTGGCCGTTATCAAAGTACTTGGCGGTGTAATCGTAGAATTCATGGCACGGAATGATTTCTCCGGTAATGGATGCTCTAGGGCTGTCATTGCCCAGGACAGAAATTTCTATTTCCCTGCCGTCTATAAACTCTTCCACAATTATTTTGCGGTCATATTTAGCTGCAAGTTTTAAGGCATTGATTAACTCCGCTCGGTTTTTGGCCTTTGTAATTCCTACACTTGAACCCAGATTTGCGGGTTTTACAAAACACGGGTATCCAAACCGGGTTTCTATATCTTTTACAATCATTTCTTCTTCTTTTGATAATTCATAATCATAATAATAGATCCACTCTGCAATTGGAAGGGATTCATATTCCAGCATTTTCTTGGCGATGACTTTATCCATACACATTGCTGAAGATAAAACTCCGCAGCTGACATAGGGAATTCCTGCAAGCTCAAAAAGGCCCTGAATGCTACCGTCCTCTCCCCTTGGACCGTGAAGCACCGGGAAAACCACGTCAAGCTTGTGGATTTTTTCTACACCATTTTGCAGAGTCACAACACCTTTATAGCTGCTGTCAGGAGGCAAAAAGGCTTTTATGCTGTTTTTTTCCCAATTTCCCTTTTGTATGTCTTCAATCTCACCGTTGTATAGATACCAGTTACCATTTTTCGATATTCCTATATGGACAACATCAAATTTTTCCCTATCAATTACTCTTAAGATGGATGTGGCAGACATCAAAGATACTTCATGCTCTCCTGATTGGCCTCCGAAAATAACCCCTACGGTTTTTTTCATAAAAGATCAGCTCCTTTTTGCCATAAACTGTTTTCGGGGTAGGGCAGATAACACATTTTTGCCCTTAAGGGTTCCCTTGATTTCTAAGCGGTGCGGTGTAAAATTCTTGAGCCGGGCAAGGTTATCTAACCAACCTACACATCTCTCTAGATAAAGTTTGGTAGATATATCAGCTTAACCCTTAACCAACTGTTTTGGAGAGAAACCTTCTTTACTTATTTTATTCATGCAAAAGCGAGAAACAACACTTTTTTTAAGGAATACATTCCGCCTTCACCTGTTTATCAAATGTAAATTGTGAGATAAAATTTTCTGTGGCGTGGCCCATCAAATTCGCAGAAATAAATACCCTGCCATCTACCCAAAACCAATTTCCTGTTCTTTATAGTAATAATTTCCCATGCTCCCAGGAGACTTGCCTTTATATGGGCATCTGAATTACCCTCAATGTGTTGATAGCCGCTCTTTTCAGGGACCAGTTCACCCAGTTTGTAGATGATATCCCTAACAACGTGAGGGTCAGCATTTTCATTGATGGTTACAGCCGCTGTTGTATGGGGTACAAATACGTGGCATACTCCTTCATTAGTTTCTTTAGAATCAATGAAATTTTGGATTTTTTGAGTAATATCAACAAACTCAATTCTCTTATGGGTTTGTAAAGGCAATTCTGTAAAGTGGATTGGCATCCATAGCACCTCCAGTTCTATCCATTTTTAGAATTCAAATCAAGATCACGTGAAATTATTTATATATTCGACAACTATATTATTTATCCTTTGAAGAATTTATTGGAATTATTGAAAAATTATTTGATTTGTTTTGTAGATAAAAAGTGAATATAATTAAACTAAAAAAGATGAAAGGAGTTGAAGGCGGTGAAAATTAAAATTCTGGGAAACAGTGGTGCTTTTCCACACAACAATCCATGTTCCGGGTATCTTATTGAAGGAAAAAAGGATAAAATATTAATTGAATGCGGAAGTGGAGTGGTATTAAAACTCAAGGAACATTGTTCTGTTGACCAGTTGACATGTATAATAATTTCACATCTGCACTGGGATCATCTCTCTGATTTGATGCCGTTAAGATATGAAGTAGATTATCTTCAGGCTGAGGGACGAATCAAAAACCCCCTCCCGTTGTACTGCCCTGATGAACCCAGGGAGATTTATGAGCTTTTACCTTACAAGAACACATTGAACATCATTGCAATTGATTCTGATAACACTATTACCCTTAATGAACTACAAATAAAGTTTTTTGAAGTGAAACATCCTGTTAAGTGTTTTGGAATAAATGTTTTCGAACAGGGGGAGAAGAAGGTTTGTTACTCTTCAGATACAGAGTATTTTTTAACAATTCTCAATGAAGCCAAAGGTGCACATCTGTTTATTTGTGAATCAACAGCTCTAAAGAAGGACGAGCCTCAGCTGACAGGCCACCTCTCTGGGCCGCAGGCAGCAAATATTGCCAAACAGGCGGGCGTTTCATGCCTAGGGTTAACACATTTTTGGCCTTATTACGATTCTAAAAAAATTCTAGAGGAAGCCAGAGAGTCATGTCCTGATTTAAAAATCGTTCTGCTGAATCCGGGAGATGAAATAACAATATAATTAAAAAAAATTTAATTTTGAAGAAGGAATATTTATGTTTTAGTAGAATCAATAATTTAAGGAATAATTGCATACCGTTTTCAACATTGAAGCAAATATTTCATTGTTTTACAAAAATTTTCCCACTGAAATGTAGGATTCGAATTGTTTTTGTAGGATACTGTAGTGGGGCTGCTATCATGGAATCAGTAGCCCAAAATTTTCAATTAAAATAATTAGAAAATTATAAATATCGCACATAATCCTGCAAAATCCCTGCAATTAACAAAAAATAATTCAAAAACACAGGGGGTGGTGGAAAAGAGTACCAATAAAAGCTGCTAAAAATAACATCTCTAGGATCAACAAAAAAACAAAAGGGGGAGTATTATGTTAAACAGAAAACACCTGATGCTTTTGCTGGTAGTTGTAATGGTTCTTACACTGGCCCTTGCTGGCTGCGGTGGCGGCGGTCAGGAACAATCAGCTCAGGAAGAGCAGAAACAAGAACAGAAGCAGGAAACTGCTAAAGGAGAAGTTTTGAATCTTTCCTTTGGAACCGGTGGAACAGCTGGAACATATTATCCACTGGGTGGAGCTATAGCCAATGTATGGAATGAAAAGATTGAAGGAATCAATGTGACAGTTCAGCCGGCTGGAGCTTCTGTTGAAAACATAAACAGAGTTTCTGCTGGAGAAGTCGATATAGTTATGGCAATGAACAACATTGCCGACCAGGCATGGAAGGGTGAAGGTAAAAGCTTCCCGAAACCATTAAAAGATTTTAGAGCTGTGGGAGTCGTATACCCAGAAGTAGTTCACATTGTGACAACTCATGATACGGGAATTACTTCAGTTGAAGAACTGAAAGGCAAAGCTGTTAATCCTGGACCTCCAGGAAGTGGAACATATGTTACAGCTATAGAAATCTTAAAGGCTTTCGGTATAAAACTTTCTGATATAAAAGCAAAACCGGGTAGCTTCTCTGATGCTGTAAATGATCTCAAAGACGGAAACATTGACGCAGCCTTTGCAGTGCTTTCCTGTCCTGCGTCTGCGGTAATAGATATTTCAACGGCTAAACCTGTAAGAATTCTTGAGGTAAAAGGGGAAAAATTTGACCAGTTGAAACAAGCTTTCCCCCTTGTAGCACAATATGTAATACCTGGTGGAACTTACAAGGGTCAGGATGAAGATGCTCACACCGTTTCACTGCAGGCAGTGCTTTATGTAAAAAAAGACCTACCTGAAGATTTGGTTTACAACCTGGCAAAAGTAATGTATGAAAACACAGATGAGATTGCAAAAGGACATGACAGGGGCAGACAAATCAGTTTGGAAAGAGCTGTAAATGGAATAACCACTCCATTGCATCCAGGAGCTGTTAAATACTACAAAGAAAAGGGAATCGACATTTCTGGAGTACCTACTGAATAAGAAAGGGGAATAGGCCGGGTTTTTACCCCGGCCTGTTTGCTGATGAAGAGAACAGTTAGGTTTATATTGCTGGTTATGTTGGTTGTAGTAATGATGCTTTCGATTTTACCGGTGTGTGTTTTGCAGGTTGTGGATGCAGATTCACCGGAAAGTTCGGTGCTTTATCAAGTATTGGTCAAACCGGGAGACAGGTTTAGTATTAAGTGGACACATTCAGTTAGTAAAAGACCTGTTATTGAGACCTATGAGATCACCAGAGATTTAAAAATTTCAATCTATGAAATGTTCTTTGATTCCTTTAGTGCCAATTTACCGTCTTACCCTGAGTACAACCAGAAATGGGAAATAACAAAGGATTATATAAGGGTTTACAATTACGACAGAGTTTTTGAGGAGCTGCCTGTGGTAATAGGAAAGGTGATAGCTTTTCACAAACTGATTTATAAAAATAGAGAGGTGTCTTTAAAAGATGTAGATAAACCAGGAGGGTTTGTAAAAATTAGAGTAAAGAAAATGCCCTTATTAGGTTATTTAAAGGAGGAGGTTATGTAGCAGTGACTGAAAAAGAAAAAAATCAGGGTTTAGATTTGAAAGACGAATTGCATCAAAAGGAGTTTATGGCAAAATATGACAGGGAATACTCTTATAGAATCTTGAAAGGCCCTGTTAGAAAAATAATATTTGTTTTAGCAGTCATATGGGCAGTGGGTCAGATGTACACCGCAGGTTTTGGGGTGTTTCCGCCAACCATCCAGCGTTCCCTCCACGTGGGATTTGGATTGGTATTGATATATTTGCTCTACCCCCTGAGAGCATCTGATAAAAGCAATAAGGTTGCGTGGTATGATTATATCTTAGCAGCTTTATCCATAATAGTAGTAGGTTACCACATTGTTAACTTTGAGGAGTTGCTATACCGAGCAGGGGCCTACACCTACACGGATATGTATATTTCTATTATTGCGGTGATTCTGGTTATTGAAGCAACTAGAAGAGTGGGAGGGCCAATAATAGTAAGTGTATCTTCTTTTTTTCTGATTTATTCGATTTTTGGGCCCTACTTCCCCGGATTCCTGCAGCATGGTGGATACAGCATTAAAAGGATTACAACATATATGTGGATCAGTTCAGAAGCCATTTTAGGTATCCCAATAATGGTTTCATCAACTTTCATTATTCTTTTCCTCATCTTTGCAGCGTTTCTTAAAAAATCTGGTATAGGGGACTGGCTGACGGATTTGGCTATGGCTTTGGCGGGGCATACTACAGGAGGGCCGGCAAAAGCGGCTGTTGTTGCAAGCGCTACCCAGGGAACGGTTTCTGGTAGTTCTGTTGCCAATACCGTTGGGACAGGTTCGGTTACTATTCCTCTAATGAAAAGCATCGGATACAGGAATGAGTTTGCAGGAGCAGTAGAGGCAGCGGCTTCTACTGGTGGTCAGTTAATGCCTCCCATAATGGGAGCGGCAGCCTTTATCATGACTGAATTTACAGGTCTGCCTTACATTACAATAGCCCTGGCTGCAGCAATTCCTGCCGTGCTCTACTTTACGGGAATCTTTATCATGGTTCATCTGGAAGCAAAAAAAACTGGTTTAAGGGGATTACCCAGAGAACAGCTACCCAACTTCTGGAAATTGTTAAAGGCCAAATGGTTTTTGAGCATACCCATCATCGGGATTGTTTATCTTCTGGCATCTGGTCAAACTCCAATGAAAGCGGCTTTCTACGGTATTATTCTCTGTGTGGTTGTAAGTTTCTTTTCTAAAGAGACGAGGATGACTATACCTCAAATTCTGGAAACCCTTGAAGAAGGTGCAAGGAGTGCTCTACCTGTTGTGGTGGCATGTGCCAGCGCAGGTATTATTGTAGGGGTTGTGACTTTAACAGGGCTGGGTTTGAAGTTTGCCCATGGTATTGTTGAACTTTCTGGTGGAAACATTTACCTGACCATGATGTTTACAATGATTGCTTCCATTCTCCTGGGAATGGGTGTACCGACTACAGCAAACTACATTATACAGGCTATGATTGCAGCACCTGCCCTTATAACCATTGGAGTTCCTGTGATAGCTGCCCATCTCTTTGTGTTTTACTTTGGTATCATTGCTGATATCACACCACCTGTTGCTCTGGCCGCTTTTGCAGGTTCAGGTATAGCTGGTTCAAATCCCTTAAAGACAGGAATTGAAGCTTCAAAACTCGCTTTTGCTGCTTATTTAGTTCCGTATATTTTTGCCACTTCACCTGTTCTGGTGCTGGTGGATGCCACACTAGGCAAGGTTATCGTAGCAGTTTTAACGGCAATTTTAGGTATGATAGCAATAGGTGGAGCTATCAGCGGCTACTTCTTCACCTATGCCAAGTGGTGGGAAAGGCCAGTGCTCTTTATAGGTGGGCTGCTTCTTGCAAAACCGGGATGGCAGTCAAATGGAATCGGTTTCGTGTTGATGTTGATAGTATTAGGTTTTCAATGGCTTAGGGTTAGGAGAGAAACGAAGAGAGAGACCCAACAAGTTTCAGAAGGGACATAAATAAAAAACAGGAACCTGAAAACAGGTTCCTGTTTTTTGGTGCGCCCGGTATGGGCGGTGGTTTGGCGGTGAAAGTCCGGTGGCGGTAGCCGCCAGGGGGGCGGTTGGCTACAGTGTTGACTGTGTCAGGGGTGATACGGCCAAAGCGCCCTGAATATGCAAGGATTCAAACCGTAACACAAAATGAATTCTGCAGCGCTGTTAGAAAACCAGTATATGGGAACAGAGGATGACTAACCTCTGACATGCAGGCGAAGTCCACGGAATGTATGAATAACTTGGATGAAGCACAAAAAACTCCTTCGGCGTAGGGGAGGCAGTATGAAGTTACAGTAGATTAAGGAACCAAGGAGACCCTACTACGCTGCACGGGAAACCGTAAGGAAAGGGCATATAAACCGAAATGGTGAAAAAGCTGTTCTGCTGGGAAGGAGTCTGAGAGGGAAATGGTATCGATGACCGTCGTGAAACAACGTATTACACGAAGTTGCTTTATCAAATCTAAATAAATTGACATTGCTTTTCCCTCTCCTTTCAGCTACGATTTTATCAAGAAATTGCTGAAAGGAGAGTTGTTTATGAATTTTCTTTTTATTTCATATTGACTTTTAATGGATCCTAATGTTATAATAAGTTTAACGTTTTCGTAAAACGTTTTACTTTGTTGTTTTTTAAGGAGATGTTTTTATGGCAGTCACTATAAAAGATATTGCAAAACTTGCTAATGTTTCTATAACTACAGTTTCCCGAGTTATAAACAATAAATCTGACGGTGTAAGTCAAAAGACACGGGAAAATATCCTGAGAATTGTTAAAGAACTTAATTATCAACCAAACCGCCTAGCTCAAAGCCTTGTTACTAAAAAGACAAATACTTTAGGTCTTGTCCTTCCCGATATCACAAATCCTTTTTTCCCAGAAATCGTCAGGGCTATTGAAGATACTGCTAACAATTTCGGTTATAATCTCATTCTTTGCAATACCGATGATAACAACAAAAAAGAAAGCCTATACCTGCAGGTGTTAAAGGAAAAATGTGTAGACGGCATTATATTTACCAGTAGCATAAATCCCAAAAGCCAAAACATTAAACAACTAATGGAATATAAGATTCCCTTTGTACTACTAGACAGGTATATTGATATGGAAGAACAGCTGCCCGGTGTTTATACCGATGGTATTTTGGGTATGTATCAAGCCGTAAAATACTTTATAGAGATGGGACATAAAAAAATAGCCTTTATTTCTGGACCGAAGGAAAGTAAAACCGCCAAGCAAAGATATTTAGGGTACATTAAAGCTTTAGCAGAATACAATCTCCCTATAAGGGATTTTCTCATCAAGGAAGGAAATTATAAAGTTTCCGGTGGTCAGAAGGCCATGATGGAGCTTTTAACATCAAAAGAAGATTTTACCGCTGTGTTGTGCGCCAATGACCTCATGGCTATAGGAGCCATGGAAGTTTTAAAACAGAAAAATATAAAAATCCCTGAGGAAATTTCCATCGCAGGATTTGATAATATATCCCTTTCTAATGTGGTAGATCCTAAGCTTACTACTGTGGCCCAGCCCTATTATGAAATGGGGCGATCAGCAACAAAGATGCTCATAAAACTCATTGAAGGCAAATCTCTCCGAAAAAAAGAGGTGATCTTAAAGCCTAGACTCATCATAAGAAATTCTGTGGCAAAAAGGGGGTAAAATCTTGAAAATTGTCGTCATAGGCAGTCTGAACATGGATTTTAATTTCAAGGTCCCGTACCTTCCGACAAAAGGCGAAACCCTAAAAGCTGTAAGTTTCAAAACCACTCCCGGGGGTAAGGGTGCCAATCAGGTAGTGGCCCTTGCCCGGCTAGGAGCCGACGTACTCATGATTGGGGCTGTAGGCCGTGATGATATGGGGAAAAGCCTGAAACAATCCCTCTTAAATGATGGGGTGGACATAAATGGCATAAAAGATGTGGATATACCAACGGGTATTGCCTTCATTACGGTGGATGGAGTGGGGAACAACACGATTTTGGTTTTCCCGGGAGCCAACGATGGCGTAGATTTTGAGTGGATTTATAATTTTTCCGAAGAAATAAAAGATGCTTCTTACGTAATTCTACAATTAGAGATTCCCTTAAAAACCGTTATAAACGCCATAGAGTTTTGCTATAAGATGAAGACAAAGGTCATCTTAAATCCCGCTCCAGCTCAGAAACTCCCCGAAGAGATTTATCCCAAAATTGATATCTTGACTCCTAATGAGACTGAACTTTCTATTCTCACTGGAATGCAGGCTACCAGAGACGATGAAATCATAAAGGCTGCCCAAAGCCTTATAAACAAAGGAGTCGGCAGGGTGATAGTAACCCTTGGTGAAAGAGGTTGCTTCTATATGGATGAAGAAGGCCATGACTTCATAGAAGGCTTCAAGGTTAATCCTGTCGATTCTACTGCAGCTGGTGATGCATTTACCGCCGGTTTTACGGTAGCATTAGCTGAATGCATGCCTGTGAAAGATGCTTTAAGATTTGCTGGGGCCGTAGGAGCTTTGACTGTCACAAAATCCGGGGCTCAAGAATCTCTGCCCTTTAGACAGGAAGTAGAAGAGTTTTTAAGGGGGCAAGTAAAATGAAAAAGAATCTGCTATTAAACAGTGAAATATCATATCTCATATCTCAGATGGGGCATACTGATACTTTAGCCATAGCTGATGCCGGCCTTCCCATTCCTCGTAATGTTACAAGAATAGACCTGGCATTGACTCGGGGCATCCCATCATTTATAGATACATTAAAAACAGTGCTTATAGAATTAAAAGTAGAAAGTGCCGTAATAACTTCAGAAATGAAACAAAAAAGTCCCGAGCTTTATGAAGAAGTAAAAAAAATATTAAAGGGCATTCGGCTAGAAGAAATAAGTCATGAAGAATTTAAACTCCAAACCCAAAGAGCAAAGGCGGTTATTCGGACAGGAGAATTTACCCCCTATGCAAACATTATATTGAGGTCTGGGGTGGTGTTTTAGATGCCGCTTTTGGTGATGAAGGGAATTTCTAAGACCTTTCCGGGAGTTAAGGCTTTGGATGACGTGGATTTAACCCTGAACTCTGGCGAAGTGCTAGCTCTTTTGGGAGAAAACGGTGCCGGTAAGTCTACTCTCATGAAAATTTTAAGCGGTATTTATCCTAAAGATGCGGGAGAAATTTTCATAGAAGGCAAAAAGGTAGAAATAAATTCGCCCCAAGCGGCTTACAAACACAGCATCGGTATCATACACCAAGAGCTTAGTTTGATACCATATCTTACAGTGCGAGAAAACATTTTTTTGGGAAGAGAGAAGTTTAATTCTTTAACAAGGCGAATTGATTGGCATTATCTCGACCGGGAGAGCAAAAAGCTTCTCAAGGAATTGGGTGTGGAAAATGTTGAAGTCACAAGGCCCGTTAAAGAACTGAGCATTGCAGTACAACAGATGGTAGAAATAGCCCGAGTACTTTCCATGAACTGTAAAATTATTATAATGGATGAACCCACAGATGCCTTAACCCCACAGGAAACTAAGTTTTTGTTTAATATTATAGAATCTTTGAAAACCTCCGGCAAAGGAATTATCTATATCAGTCATAAGCTCGAAGAGATCTTTGAAATAGCCGACAGAGTACAGGTGTTACGAGATGGCAGATTTATCGGAGTAAAGGATATCCAAGACACCAATGCTGATGAGCTTATAAGGATGATGGTAGGCCGTGAATTAAAAGAAAAATTCCCTAGGGTGATACCTAGTAAAGGTAATATTGCACTGGAAATTCAAAATCTTAGCTCCCCCGGCCTTTTTGAAAATGTGAATTTTAAAGTCTATAAGGGTGAGGTGCTAGGATTAGCAGGTCTTATAGGGGCCGGTAGAACCGAGCTTGCCAAAACCATCTTTGGGGTTTATAGCTATTCGGGTACTATATTAGTGGAAAGAAAACCGGTAACAATAAGATCTCCAAAAGATGCTATAAGGCACGGAATTGTATATATTACCGAAGATCGGAAAACCGAAGGGTTGTTTTTAGAACATGAAGTTTTTTACAACATGACCTTGGGAGCGATAGGAGATATTACTACAAAGACAGGGAGGATTTTAAGATCACTAGAAAAAATAAAGGTAAGAGAATATATTGATAAGCTAAAAATTAAAACTCCTTCACACCGTGAAAAAGTAAAGAATTTAAGTGGTGGCAACCAGCAAAAATTGATATTAGCTAAGTGGATGATGACGAATCCTAAGGTCTTAATTCTGGATGAGCCTACCCGGGGAGTAGATGTGGGAGCCAAGGTGGAAATATATAACATAATTAATAATTTAAAAAACCAAGGCGTGGCCGTCATTATAATATCTTCCGAACTTCCGGAAATTCTCGGTATTAGTGATAGGATATTGGTAATGCACAATGGGAGAATTACTGGCGAATTTACCCGTGATGAAGCCACCCAGGAAAAGATCATGAAATGCGCCGTTAATATATAGGGGGGATCCTGTTGAACAATATTAACCCACAGGTTAAGAAAAATGATATTCTAGTAAAATTGTCCAAAATGCGGTCAATAATAGGTCTATTGCTTTTGTGCATCATTTTAACTATAATGACTCCTAGGTTTTTTACTTACTCAAATTTGTTTAATGTATTACGTCAAACCTCTCTAAACGCTATCATGGCGGTTGGTATGACTTTTGTTATTTTAACTGGAGGAATTGACCGCAGAATGGCTGCCACTGTAGCTCAACAACCGGAACTCATAGGTTCCTTAGGAGTTGAATATGCTGATAAAGTACTCAAAGGTGAACAGGTTCCTGAGTATATACCGGTCGATTTGAAGCTCATTACAAAATAGTTTTTGTTAATTAATTTCCACTGAGAAACTGCAGTGATGGCATAAAAGAAACGTTAGAATTGCACAAAATAAAGGGTTTCCTCATCCTGTTGAAAAATTTCTAAAATAGCAAATCCCTAAACAGCCTTCAGGAAGGAAACCCTTTAAATTTAAAGAAATAGATAAAGTTCTTAGAGATATTGGCTTTGAAAGAAGACAACCATCCGGAGGTTCAAGTCATTTTCTATAATAAAGTTTTTGAACTGATATATAATTTATTTTGGTTTTCCTCATGCTGTTCTTTTTTTTGAATTTGATGAGAAAAAGTAAAATCGTCAAAAAACCTATTAGGGATAGTATCCATACAGAGGGATATGTGTAGAATTTCCTTCTTATTCCTTTTTGGGCTACCAGGTTTACTTCACCTATTTTTTTGTCTTCCAAGAAATACTCGATTTTCCCGAGAACCTGGCCTTTTTTAATAGGAGCTGTGATGTTTTCCATGATAACCAGTTTTTCTTGAATCTCAGCTTTCGATTCTTCGGAGACAACATAGTTGAAATCTTCCTGTGCAACTAGAGCAACATCACCACCATATTTAACGGGTATTATTTTAATGATTTTTCCGGATTTGAGCGAACTTACAAAATCAAAGTTTTCAAAACCATAATCGAGTAATTTAATGGCATCATACCATAAGTTTTTGCCCTGAGAGCGGAACAGCACACAAATTAAACGGTTATTTCCCCTTATGGCAGAAGCAACAATGGTTTGACCCGCTTTAGAGGTGTAGCCTGTTTTGATTCCATCAGTTCCTTTATACATCCTGAGCAAGTCGTTTGTGTTAACCAATAATCTGTCATAGTCTTTGTCTTTCCAAGGAATAGTGAAAGAATGGGTGCTTACTATTTTTCTAAAGGTTTCATTTTTCATGGCATAACTTGCTATTAAAGCCATATCATATGCTGAAATCAAATGATTCTCATGGGTCAGGCCATGAGGGTTTGTAAAGTTGGTGTTTTTACATCCCAGTTCTTTAGCCTTTGCATTCATCATTTTTACGAAATTTTCAACTGAACCTGCAATATGTTCTGCTATAGCTATGGCAGCATCATTAGCGGAACGCAGAAGCAGTGCATACAGAAGCTGATGAAGAGTAAGCTCTTCTCCTGCTTCCAGATATATCCTGGTACCAATAACTCTGGTAGCATTTTTGCTTGCTGTAACGATATCATTTAAATTTCCGTGTTCAAGAGCTATGATTGCTGTCATGATTTTAGAAGTGCTGGCAGGATGCATCGGTTTATGCATGTTTTTCCCATACAATACCTGACCAGTTTTGGCGTTTATAAGCACTGCAGAAAAAGCAGTTATTTCAGGGGTATCCTGTGAAAAAGCAGTTGAAAGGGATAAAGTAAAAACTGCGGTAATAATAAGAAGCTTTATCAGTAGTTTCATAACAAACACCTTTGGCTTTTGAATTCAGTAATTAGTATAACAGATAATTCTAAAAATTACTACCTCCTGTTTAGCATAATCTTTTTCAGTGCATTTTTTTGCTTATTTTTAGCTTTCTGTCTTTTCGCGTTCCGTGTTGATGCTCACTTTCCAGCTGAGCTTTCTGGGATTTAGTTTCTCTGGGCCTTGGCCTTCCCTCAGGTTTGTATAGCACATCAGAAAAATTTTCTCTATTGAAGTTTTTATTGTTTTTAGAAAATCCTTTCCTGTTTGGCATATTTTTCCCTCCTGGTTTTATGTCTGATCAAGGCCTGTAAGCACCCTGTTGTACATATCTATAGCACATCTATTGTTTTCCCAGTGTACACAGGTATCACACCTTACATCATTGCTGGATTCGTCCATAACAGCCATCAAGCTAGCTCTAGCATCTCCCATATAAACATATTCAGGACATTGGTGTGCAACGGTTCTCATTTCCTGCAAATTACTCAAACTCAACTCTCCTTTCCAGTGATGTGTTTACCATTATTTTATCCTTAATTTTAAAAATTAAAATTATCATCAGGGATATTGGGAAAAATATTAAAAAATAAAGCAGAGAACGGGTGGAGGTGATAAAATCTTGAAAGGCCGAGAAGAAAAAATAAATGAAATTATAACTTTTGTAGACCGGTACAAAGATTCTCTGGCCAGCAAAACCGTATGTGCCAGGATTTTAGGTAACAGACACATTGAAATCGATGATGATGTGATAGAGGAATTAAAACACCGGCTGCCGCGTTCAGATGAAGAGGAATTAGAAGCATGTTACTATCTGGTAAAATAATTGAGGGTTTTATAGAATTAACCCTCTTTTTTTTTTTGAAGGTTTTTTAAGACAAATATTGAATTAAATATCGGAGTTTTAATGAATAATTTCTGGGAGAGGAAAATGAAGAAAAAAACCACAGTATGGCTGACCATTTTGTATGCTTTGGGTATAATAATTGGTTATAAAGTTATTCTACCCCTCGAATTGCTGTTTTTTGTAATTATAGGCTGCATTTTAGTTTTAGCTTTTTTGAGCTACAGGGGTAAAGTAAGCTCAAAGATTATCTGCTTGCTGGTAATAGCCATGGGTATTTTGGCCATGAACACCAAACTTTTTTTGATTTCTAAAGATGTAAAACTCTTTAATGACAATTATTTGAGAATTGATGGTATAGTTAGGAAGGTGGAAAAAGAAAAGAATGGTGAGAGTTCATACATTGTAGATGTGAAAAGGGTTCACGATTTAAACCGTGTGATACATGTCAACAGCAGGGTGAAGATGTTTTGCAAGAAAAGTTTATGTGATAAATTTTTGTTTCCTGGGGATAGAATTAAGGCCTATGGAAAAGCTTTTCTACCAAAGCGGCAGACAAATCCATGGGGTTTTGACTACAGGAAATACCTGGAGGGTCAGGGGATTTCGGCGGTGTTTTATGCCTATGATCTAAAAAAAGAAAAGGCCATAGATCCAAGACTTGTTTTCGCTAGAATAATGGCCCGGTTTAAAGCAAAAATGGAAAACAACATTGAATTAACCCTTTCCAAACCGTATTCATCGCTGCTTAAAGGTCTTTTATTGGGAACAAAAAAACAAATTGAACCGGAAATATTTGAGGATTTCAACAGAGTGGGGATGGTTCATATCCTTGCTGTTTCTGGACTCCATGTAGGATATGTTCTCCTTGCCACCCTTTATATACTGAGAAAGTTTGCAGCAAAAGAATCCATCAAATTAATTGCTGCAGCCGTGGTATTGCTGATGTTCATTGTTGTAACAGGAAGCAATCCTCCCGTAATTAGAGCCGGGTTGATGGCTTTTATAGCTCTGGCAGGAAAGCTGCTTGGTAGAGAAAGGGATATGGTTAATGCCCTGTTTTTTACAGTCATGGTAATGCTGATCATAAACCCTTTTTATCTGTTCATGGCCAGTTTCCAGTTATCCATTGCTGCTGTTTTAGGGATTTTATTTTTGTATCCCAGGCTCAAAAACAAATTGAATTTTTTACCCCATGAAAAATTGAGTGATTTGTTTTGCGTAACCCTGGCGGCTCAAATGGGAGTTTTACCATTAACTGTATACTACTTTAACCAGGTATCTCTGATTTCACCTGTTGCCAACCTCCTTATCATACCCCTTGCAGGTGTATGCGTTATTCTGGGTTTTTTGTCTGCCATTTTTCTCGTGTGGTTGCCCCCTGCTGCAGTAATCAATAAAATAAATGGGGTTTTTTTGTGGGGGGTTCTGAAAATTTCTAACCTTTTTGCTTCATTACCATACACGACCCTTAGCCTTCCTTCACCATCGGTTTTTAATATACTGTGTTACTATGTTGTTATGGTGTTGTTTTTTGGATTGATTCCATCAAAAAGCATTAAAATTGATAAAAAGAAGGTATTTATCTTTGTCGTGATCTTTGTTGCAGTGGTGAATCTGGTTGTCATATTTAAGGGTTCCAACGTTTTACAGGTGATTTTCTTTGATGTAGGCCAGGGGGATGCAGTTTTGATTAGAACTCCTGATAATAGAACAGCTCTAATAGATACTGGCATGTTTGAGTCGGGGAAGTATGTAATACATCGATTTTTGAAGAAGGAAGGGATAAAAAAAATTGACCTGGTAGTTGTTACTCATTTTCACGAAGACCACTGTGGAGGTCTGCTGTATCTAATTGACCACTTAGATATAGAAAGAATAATTGTTTCTCCTGGAAACGTATACACCGAATTGTTTCAGCAATTAACCGAGAAGGTCAAGCAGACCAGCACCCATGTGCTAGCCCTATCAAGGGGTGATAGATTCTGGTTGGGGGACGTGTGTTTCCATGTCTTACACCCTTCTTCCGATTTCAAACCCATGGATGATTCGGATTTAAACAATTCCAGTATTGTTTTGAAAATGAATTATAAGCAGATTGATTTTCTCTTTTCAGGGGATGTTGAAAACAGAGGAGAGGTGGAAATGATTATGGAAAACCTGCCCCTTAAAGCAGATGTTATTAAAATAGCCCATCATGGGGCTGCCACATCAAACAGTTTCAATTTTTTAAAGGCTGTTGACCCATTATATGCTATAATATCGGTAGGAGAATACAACAGGTTTGGTCATCCTCATGTAAGGGTGCTGAGGGATTTAAGCCGGTTGAACACAAAGATCTATCGCACTGACAAAAATGGAGCTGTTGAAGTGACTACAGATGGTCGTGAAATAAAGATAAAACCTTATTTAAACAGGGAGCGATTGTATGGATTATTTTAAATTTACTGAGGAGTTAAAACAAAAAAAATTCTCAAATCTGTATCTGTTTTATGGGTCGGAATCTTTTTTGAAACGGGAAGCAATCTCATACATAAAAAACATGGTGCTGCCTGAAGGGTTCAGGGATGTTAATTACACAAAAATAAATGGAAAAGAAGCAGCCGTTGATGAAATCATATTGGCCTGTGAGACACAGCCTTTTTTCTCCAACAGGAGGCTTGTTGTTGTTGAAAACCTTCCCTTTTTCCATGAAAAAACGAACAAGAATTCCTCTGAAATCGAAAAACTGTGTTCTTACTTGACAGGTGTAAACAGCGAGACAATTTTGGTTTTCACTGCATCTAGAGCTGACAAAAGAAGGAGTATATACAAGATCATTAACAAGCACGGGTGTGTTGTGGAATTTAAAATGTTAAAAGGAAAGGTTTTAACCAGGTGGATAGTATCACGGCTTAATAAACTGAACAAAGAGATTAGCGATGATGCTTTGCGGCTTCTGTGTCAGTTTCCTTTTGAACACATGGAACAGCTTTACAATGAGATTGTTAAAGTTGTGAATTTTGTAGGAGGCAAAGCAACCATAGAAAAAGAGGATTTATTAGAAGTAATGGGTCCTCTGCTGGAAAACAATGTATTTGAGCTGGTAGATTGCATAGGAAAAAAAGATATAGATAGGGCATATAAGCTCTTAAATGATATGTTGAAGGTTGGTCAACCGGAGATTTTCATCTTATTTATGATGGCAAGGCATTTTAAAATAATACTCCACAGCAAACTGCTATCCCAGGCGGGTTGCTCATTTAATAAGCTGGTTTCAGAGACAAAACAACATCCCTTTGTGCTCAAAAAAGCTTTACAGCAAAGCAAAAACTTCAGTCTGGATGAACTGAAGACCATTGTAAAGCTTTGCCACAAAACGGATATTAGCATTAAAACGGGCAGAACAGACCCCAAACTGGCTTTAGAGACTTTGATGACACGGGTTATAAAACTAAAAGAAAGCCCACACTGAGGGCTTCCTTTTTTATAGGTGCGACCGATATGTGTAACAACTAAGTGGTGAGAGCCCACTGCAGGGGTTGACCGTGCCAACCACCAGCTGAAGGCAAGGGTGTCCATCGTAAGATGAAATCCGAAGGAAGCCTGAGGCAAAATCCTAGTCCGAGGGAGTGCCCTTAACTTGCCTTTCTTGATACCAAGAAGACTGACTACACGATGGGATATATTTCTGTTATCCGTTTTTTATATGCCTAAAGGTATTGTTTTTTGGGATACAGGAGGTAGGAAGGATTATGGTCTTTATTTAATTTACGTCATTAAAGGTAGCGTCAGATAAGATATGAGGATTCCCTAGAAATTGGAAGCATAAGGTAGTAGTTGGTAATTATGAATAAAGTTTTAAAGTAAGGCCAGCACTTTTAAAGAAGAAGCCTTTTGAAAAAGCTTTAAAAACAGGCATACTACTCCCTGGGTGACGGATTGGTCTGATTTAAGTTTAGTTTACCTTCCGGAACCTGTCAAGGGTGAAGGCTGACGCCCCTGGCACTCAACATTTTTGAGTGCCAGGCCCTTGACAGAACCCGTCAGGTAAACATACAGGAATTAGAACCAATCCTTAAAGAAACAGTTTATCCAACATTATCAGTTATCCAGCGCAAAAGTTTAGCCCAATCATCGACAGGTTTATTGAGGTGATTTTTAAGGGGTATAGGTGGTTTGTTATTAAAGGCAGCATGAGGTTTAAGGTGGTTGTAGT
>DFNM01000095.1 GCA_002376045.1 Firmicutes bacterium UBA3567 | reverse complement strand
TGGTGTCTTTAAGGTCGTTTGGTGTACCTTATCTTTCCCCTATTGCCCCATTTAATGTGCGCGACCTGAAAGATGTATTTTTAAGAGCACCGTGGTGGGCCATGTTCAAGAGGCCCCGGCTTATAGGCCACAATGAACCCATCAGGCAGGATTATTTTCTTATGCCGCGGTATTTTGCTGATGAGGAAAACGAACCGGTTCACGAAAGGCGGGATCACGATGATTGAAGGCGGTAAAATTTCGAGCCGACAGCTCCTGTGGCTGCTCATAACAACTATACTTTCAACAGCTATTCTCTTCCTTCCGTCTATTGTTGTCGCCGAAGCCAAACAAGACGGCTGGCTTTCTGCGATTTTTGCCACCTTTGTCGGGCTGCTCGTTGTGTTGGTGGTAAGCACCCTGGGATTGAGGTTCCCGCAGCAGACAATCGTTGAATACAGCGAGATCATATTGGGCAGATTTCTCGGAAAGATAGTCGGGTTAGTTTTTATTTGGTTTTTCTTGCATATGAGCGCGATAGTAGTCAGGGAATTCGCTGAGTTTATGGTTGTATCCTTTATGCCGAAAACCCCTCTGATGGTGTTTATACTAACATTCGTGCTGCTGTCAGCATTTGTATTGCGTGGAGGGATCGAGGTCATAGCCAGGACTAATGAAGTGTTCTTCCCGGTTATATTTTTTTTGATAATAATAGTGACTATTCTAGTAGTTAAGGATGCGGATTTTACCAGACTGATGCCCATGCTCGAACGGGGTATTTCTCCTGTGTTAAAGGGAACTATCATACCAGCCGGATGGCAGGGAGAAATAGTAGTTCTGGCCTTTTTACTGCCTTATCTAAATCGAATCCATGAGGGCAGAAGGGCCGGCAGCCTGGCATTGCTGGTTGTAGGTTTTTTCCTTTTCCTGGCGGAGGTTTTGACTGTAGCTGTGTTTGGAGCTGAAGTGGCGGCACGCACTTTGTTTCCCACCTTTAATCTGGTCAGGTATATCAGCATAGCGGGATTTTTAGAGCATCTGGACCCGTTTTTCATGATTTTTTGGATCGGCAGTGTATTCATCAAAATCACCTTATTTTACTATATAACCTGTCTGGCTATTGCTCAATGGCTCAATCTCCGTGATTACAAGCCCATTACTCTACCCGTGGCTACAATTATAAGTGCTCTTTCCGTGCTCCTGTTTGACAACATCACTGAATTGGTAAACTTTATCGCAAAAGTTTGGGGACCATATGCTCTATCAATTCAGCTTGGAATACCTGCGTTGCTTCTCGTTGTGGCAATGCTCCGGCGACAGGGAAAGAGGTGATCTATAAGATTGAAAAAACGAATTGCTGTTTTTTTGATACTTGTGTTATCATTAACTAATTCAGGGTGTTGGAACAGGGTTGAAATCGAAGACCTTGCAGTAGTACTCCTTATCGGGCTGGATAAAGCAAAAGAAGAGGGCAAAGTTCGGATAACTGTACAGTTAGCCAGGCCTGAAGAGATGGTAGGTGGCACAGCGGAGGGCGGACGCGTTACAAAAAAGGCCGTTTGGGTTACCGCCAGCACAGGCGATAGCATCTGCGATGCTCAACAGAACCTGGCCATGCACGTATCCCGTGAGCTTTTCTGGGCACACACAAGAGCTATAATTATCGGTGAAGAGCTTGCCAGGGAGGGAATTGCTCCTGTTATAGATTTTGTTGACCGTCGCCGTGACCTCCGTAGAAGAATGGGCATAGTGGTGGTGAGAGGGGAAGCAAGAGAACTTCTTGAAGCTGAACCCGGCCTTGAAAAAACTTCCGGGCAGGTCTATTCCGGTCTGTTAGTTCGTCTGTTTAGGCATTCAAAGGCTGCTGTTTCCGACCTGCGGGATATTTACGAGATGTTGACATCAAGAGGTATTCATCCAACTACATCGAGCATTGAGTTGGTAGAACTCAAGGATGAAAAGAATACCAAAAAGCAACCCAAACTGACGGGAACGGCTGTGTTCAGGGATGATAAGCTCATTGGCTGGCTGGATGAGGCTGAAACAAGAGGATTTCTGTTTTTGAAAGGCAAAAAGGTAACCGGAATTTTTACGGTTAAGTGCCCTGTTTGCGAAGAAAAAAACGTTAGTATAATGTCAACAAGGTCATCTACCAGTATCAAACCTCAACTTGTTGACGGGGAGCTAACCCTGGCTGTACAGATAAAAGCCGAAGGTGATGTGTTGGAACAGATGTGCCGGGATGACCTATCCAGGCCGGAGATTATCGGGGCACTAAATCAGAGGTTTGCACAGGCTATCAAGGCGGAAGTTATAGCTGCTCTGAACAAAGCCCAGAGGAACTACCAGGTGGATATATTCGGTTTCGGCCAAGCAGTTAACCGTAAATTCCCTAAATTGTGGCAGAAGATAGAGTATAAATGGGATGAAGAGTTCCCCGAGTTACCTGTTAAGATATCGATCGAGGCTAAAATCCGGCGGCTAGGCATGATCTCGGGACCTACAACCAAGCCTTAAGGGGGGATACCTCGTGATAGTCTTATTGCTCCTGGGTTTTTTTCTTATTGTTGCCTTTGAAGCACCTGTGCTTGCGCGGAAAAAGATGTGGCGGGAGCTGAGGGTGTTTACCGCCCTGCTTGTAGTCGGTTTTGTGTTGAGCATAGTGCAAGTCCTGGGCATAGAGCTTTCTGAGCTCGTTAAAGTGATAGAATCTGTTTTCAAAAAAATATTATAATTGCCCCTCAATTAATAACATGTATTTTATCTTCCGGAATAGCAACAGTGAGCTTTTGACCCTTTTCTATATTCTTAGTTGTGCTAACCTTGATTCTTATACCTATATCTACATCGAGTTTATTGTAACTCCCTTTGTAATATACTTCTTTAACTTCTCCTTTAAAAACATTGCTTTTATTCACCTCCTCATTGATCAATATTGTTTCAGACCTTATGCATATTTTGACACTTCTACCAATCTCACACCTTCCTTTGACTTTCATCAACAAATTGTCTACCAGAATCTCTGAAAAATCTCCGGTGGAAGCCATTACTCTGCCTTCATAAATGTTTTCGATACCCAAAAATTTTGCTACCCTGGCAGATGATGGTTTGTATAAAACTTGTTCTGGCATTCCTGCCTGAACAATTTTACCGTTTAACATTACACATGTTTTAGTTGCCAGATATGGTATCTCTGTGAAATCATGTGTCACAAATACAGTGGTAATTTGCCTTTCATCTACAATCGTTTTTAACTCTACCAGCAAATTTTCACGGGTAGGAGCATCCAGGTATGAAAAGGGTTCATCCAAAAACAGAATCTCTGGTTCCACACACAATGCTCTTGCAATGGAAACTCGCTGGGCTTCCCCTCCAGACAGGTCCCGAGCATTCTGGTTTCTCAAATTATAAATACCCAGTGTTCTTAACCAGTATCCAACTTTTGTTTTAACATCATGTTCAGGAAACTTCCGGAAATACAATCCCAGGGCAACGTTATCATACACACTCATGTCTAATAAAAGGGGGTTTTGAAAAACAGCTGCCATCTTCCTTCGTATCCACAATTGTCTTTTTCCGTTGGCAATCTTTTCTCCACAAAAATATCTTTCCCCCTCACAGGGTTCTTCAAGAAAAGCCAGAACCTTTAAAAGGGTAGTTTTACCAGCACCATTGGGGCCAATAATCGCCACTCTCTCTCCCTGGAATACTTTAAAATCCGGAATATCCAATATGGTGTTTTTTGATTTGTTGATTTTTATTTTCTCCAGCCTGAGAACCTCAATCAATGATTGTCCTCCTTTGTTGAACTCTGGTCAAAATATATGTGATGGTAAAAGACAGCAGCATCAATATTATACTGAGGGCAATAGCATACCCGAACTCTCCTCTGGATACATGCAGTCTGATAGCTGTAGTTAAAACCCTGGAATATCCCTTGATATTTCCCCCTACCATTAATGCAGCACCCACTTCAGATATTACTCCACCAAAACCGGCAATCACAGCTGCTAAAAGGGAAAGCCTGGCTTCTTTTAACAGTATACATACAGTCTGCAGGTTTGAAGCCCCCAGGGCTTTCAATTGAATGGGAAGGTTGGGATCTAATTGTTGAATTGCAGCCATTGAAAGGCCAGTTACAATAGGTGATGCTATAACAGCCTGGGCTATTACAATAGCTGTAGGGGTGTATATAATGTTTAAAAAACCGAAGGGGCCCGACCTCCACAGAAGAAGAGCAACCCACAGACCCACCACCACAGGAGGTAGGCCCATACCCGTATTCACAATGGTTACAACTATTTTTTTAAGGGGGAAATCATGTAAAGCCAGAAATATCCCTGTGGGCAGCCCTATCAACACGCTCAACAATGTGGCTGTTCCACACACTTTTAATGTAAGCCAGGTTATCTGTATCACTTCTTTATCCCCAGAAATTAAAAGCACAAAGGCAGTTTTGAACCCATCTAAAATAGCATTCATATACAAAAAACCTCTCTCATTTTAGATCTTCTTCCTTTTTGCCAGCATCCGGGAAAAACAGTGGTTCTCCATACTTATCCTTTCCAAACTCACCTATAATTTTTTGTGTTTCAGCATCAAGCATAAAATCAACAAAGGCTTTTGCACCATCAGCATTAATGTTCTCAAACTTTTCCGGGTTAACCTGCATAACGTGGTATATGTTTAAAAGCATCGGATGGTTTTGAACCAGTATCTCCAAATCAAGATTATTCTTTAAAGCGAGATAAGTGGCTCTATCTGTTAACACATACCCCTGTTTTTCGGAAGCTATTTTCAGAGTCTGGCCCATACCAGTTCCCGTTTCCTGATACCATTTCTCTCCTTGAGGTGAAACACCCGCTGCTGACCATATTTTCTTTTCTTTTTTGTGTGTTCCTGAATCATCACCTCTTGAAATAAACAGGCTTTTGGAGGCAGCGATTTTTTTGAAGGCTTTTACTGCCTCACTCATGCCGCCAATCCCTGCCGGGTCTTTTGAGGGGCCGGTTATTACAAAATCATTGTGCATCACCAGCTGTCTGTTTATAACAGAACCCTTTTTTACAAGTTCCATTTCTGCTTCAGGGGCATGGACAAGCAGCACATCAGCATCCCCCTTGTTTCCCATAGCCAGGGCTTTACCTGTACCCACTGCAATGGGTTTAACCCTATACCCCGTCTTTCCCTCGAAGATCGGAATCAGCTTATCCAAAAGCCCGCTGTCATAGGTGGAAGTGGTGGTAGCCAGTATAATTTCTCTGTCAACAGGTTCATCGGTATCAACTTGAGGAGAAGATTGGGAACATCCTGCAAAAACAAAAACCCCTAATAACAGCATCAGCACTACGCATAGTAATTTCTTCATCCTTAGTAAATCTCCTTTCTTTATTTATAAGTAAGTTAATGCATTAAAGGAAACTGATTTTTTGATTGAAATTACCATCCCCTTTTTTTCAAGATTTTTTTAATAATACAAAAAGACACTCTCCCTCCCTACAGGAAAGAAAGCGCCTTATAAAAAAACAAAACTAAAGCTATACTGCCCTAGTTTTTTAAAGTCAATACAGCTCCTTTCCAATACGGGAGGCATATCAGTTACCCGATATACCCTGACGTTCCAGCTATCCTCCTAGCAAGGATAACTGGAATCGGAGCAGTATATTCAGTTGTATTTAAATTATATCAGAAACTTTGACCCTTTTCAATTATCCAATAATAGGGCTTTCAATTTGGGTAAGGCCTGTTGCGTTGCTTCTGCACCTTTCTTTATGCACTCGGGAATCATATGGATATCCGTTAGATTTACATCATATATTCCAGGATCTATGACCATATCGGCAAACAGCTCTATTTTGAGATTGGATATTTCCTGCCCCATAATATCTGTTGTCTGTATCAATATCTCAATCAGGTTATCGATTTCCTCATCCCTTTGACTGGCAAATTTTAAATCTACCGCTACCACTATATCTACATTGTTTCTTCGAAGAATTTCTACCGGAACATTATCTTTTATTCCCCCATCCACCAGCAACCTGTTCCCTATTTTTTTGGGAACAAAAATTCCGGGTATCGAGATGCTCGCTCTCATGGCTTCAGCCAGAGATCTATTGGTTATATACACGGTGTCTTTCGATTTGGTTTCTGGAATCAATTCTTTAGAGGTGAAAACTACCTTCTCCCCTGTTTTTATATCTACACTGATTATAGCGGTAGGTAGTCGTAAATTATTAAATCCTCTCCCATTGGTTAATATCTCCAGTGCTTTCTCTATTAAGTTCCCTTTTATTATACCCGAAGGTATCTTTAAAAAATTTCTGCAGCAAAAGCTGCTGAAAATCATATCCAATGGATTGATATTAACATCCAGATAATCAGCTTTTCTAATGCTCTTTGCTTTATATTCTACCATATCTAATGTCAGGCCGGACGCATAAAGGCCTGCTATAACACCTCCAGCACTGGTTCCAGCTATACAATCCGGTCTTAGCCCTTCCTGTTCCAGCACTTTTAAAACCCCTATGTGAGCCGCTCCTCTTAAACTCCCTCCGCTCAATGCCAGGCCAAAAGTTTTTCTTCTATTCATTTTTATCCAACACCTCATTGGCTTTTTATATTATAATATTTCTAACACGCAATTTTGTTTCACGAAGATGTAATGCAGGAGGGAAAAATGCGGCCATATTTTCTGAATATTCAAATTGTCGTGCCTGGCACCTTCTTTTAACCTCATCCTTTCGTGATTAACATTACAAAAGCACAAATTATGACCAAAACTGCTATAGAACCGTAGAACCACCCCAAGGTGATAGAGAACATAATCCGAGGTATCGACTGGATTTCCTTCTTAAATCTGTAGGCATTCATATCAAATAAAT
Source organism: Firmicutes bacterium UBA3567 (assembly GCA_002376045.1). Taxonomy (GTDB): domain Bacteria; phylum Bacillota; class Thermosediminibacteria; order Koleobacterales; family UBA3567; genus UBA3567. The sequence goes on along the minus strand of DFNM01000095.1, from coordinate 505 downwards.
ATTCGTCTGTTTTCAGCCTGTTGTTGATAACCCATTCATACAACTTTCTATACATTCGTTCTTGCCACAAAAAATAAGCATCTAGGAACCAAAAAACTAACAATGGGATAAAGGTAATCCAAACTTGATGCTCAGCCCCTTTTAAGAGTAAAGCCACAACTACAAGAGTTATAGCCCAACCTTTTATCATAAACGAATTGAAAGCCATCCGTTTTATGATGTCCGAATTATCTCGATTTCCTTTAGCATGTACTCCTTCAGACTTTCTTTATTCTCCATATTCATCTTCATCATCCCCTTCCATGGCACAATCACCATTTAACACCACTTAATAATTATATATAGCAACAGAAGACAAAAATTCAAGTTCTTTTGAAAAAATTTCCTCTTTGGGCAGGCAAGTTGGGTTTTATTATCAGCCCAGAATAGGAGTAAGAGAGATTTTTATTTTTCCTGTTTACTTCTGGTGTGGGTATAAGCTTATTGAATATTCAGTATATTTTAG
>DFNM01000101.1:19347-22647 GCA_002376045.1 Firmicutes bacterium UBA3567 | reverse complement strand
CGCCGTATACCGAACGGTATGTGCAGTGGTGTGGGATGACGGAAGTTAATCATCTCCTCTTACCTGATTTTATAATTAACCGGGTCTGGTCATGTTTTCCGTTGTTAATATTTTTTTTGTCTCATCTTCTGATAAAAGGTTTTTCTCGATCAAAAGCTCTTTTAGAGACCTATTTGAATCCAATAATTCATATGCCAGTTTGCTGCATATATCATATCCCAAATAGGGAACTAGGGCAGTAATTTGAGCCAGGCTTGTTTCTAAAATCTCTTTGCATCGTTCCCTATTGGCTTTAATACCTTTTATGCATTTTTCAACGAAGAGATCCACTCCTTTTTTGAGAATTTCCATGGCATTTAACAACTTGTGAGCTATGATTGGAGTAAAGGCATTCAATTCCAGCTGACCATCCCTTGCCGCCAGGGTTATAGCGTGGTCACTGGAAAACACCTCAATGGAAATCTGGTTCATCATTTCACACATAACAGGATTTACCTTACCTGGCATGATGGAAGATCCCGCCTGGACTTCAGGCAATTTGATTTCTCCGATTCCTCCTCTTGGGCCGGAAGACAGGAGGCGCAGATCATTAGCGATTTTGTTGATATTAACTGAAGCGGCTTTCAACAAACCGGAAACCTCTACAAAAATATCCATATTTTGTGTGATATCAATCATATTCTCGGCATGGGCCAGGCTTATTCCTGTAACCCTTCTTAAGTTCTGGCATATTTTGAATATAAAAACCCTTTTGGTATTCAGACCGGTCCCTACCGCTGTACCACCAAGGTTTATGTGTTTTAGTCTCTCTTCTATTTTGTATAACCTCCACCTGTCTCTACCAATGGCCTCGGCGTAGGCACCAAACTCCTGACCCAGGGTAATGGGTACCGCATCCTGCAGCTGTGTTCTGCCCAGCTTAATGATTCCGGCAAATTCCGCTTCCTTCTCTTGCAAAGCCTGTTGCAAGCTGGCAAAAGACTGAGTTAATGGTTCAAGCAGTTTGATAACGGCAATGCGTAGGGCGGTAGGATACACATCATTGGTAGACTGTCCCATGTTTACGTGGTCATTGGGATGAATGTAGTCATATGATCCTTTTGCTTTGCCAAGAATCGTAAGGGCTCTGTTGGCAACAACCTCATTGACCATCATGTTGGTTGATGTACCGGCTCCCCCCTGCAGGGCATCAAGCCCCCATTCAATTTCCAGCTGGTCGGTCATTATTTCATCACAGGCCTGCTGAATAGCTCTGGCTTTTTCTTCAGACAGCAGGCCCAGTTCGAAATTGGTTATGGCAGCAGCTTTTTTAACTGCGGCGATTCCTTTGATCAGTTCAGGATGAACCCTAAAGGGGCTTACGGAAAAGTTTTCTAATGCACGCAGTGTATTAATACCATAGTATGCATCCACAGGTATCTCTTTTGAACCGATGCTATCTGATTCAATCCTCACCCATTTATTATCTTTTGTTTGTTCCTTCACTATGATACCTCCCATATTACCCGACTGCTCTGGTCTGAACCCACATCTCATGAATTTCCGGGAAAGGTTTCAGAGCCCGGTCTAAAATTCCGTGTAATTGAGCGATGGCCATTCCATAATTTATTATTGGTACCCCTGCTTTTTCAGCTTCGTAGAGTCTGGAAAGCATTTCCTTCCTGTTTGTCATACAGCCGCCACAATGCAGAATCAGGTCATACTGTGATAGATTATCGGGATACTCTCTACCTGAAACATAGTCGAAATGCAGGTCATTTCCCACCTTTAAACGCAGCCATCGTGGTATTTTAACCGTTCCGATATCATCAGCGGTGCGGCGATGAGTGCATGCTTCTGCTATTAATATTTTATCCCCGGGTTTGAGTTGTTCCAGTTTTCTGGCTCCTTTTAAAAATGTTTCTAAGTCTCCTTTATACCGGGCAAAAAGGATAGAAAAACTGGTCATTAAAACGTCTTCAGGGACATCGGCATCGACTTTTGTAAATGCCTGGGAATCGGTTACTACAATCCTGGGTTTGTTCTTCAAATTTCTTAACGTTAATTTCAATTCACGTTCCTTGCAGATAATGGCTATTCCATCATGATCAAGCACATCCCTTATGGTTTGAACCTGAGGGAGAATCAATCTGCCTTTGGGAGCTGCCAGGTCAATTGGTGTCACCAGCACAACTACATCTCCGGGTTTAATTAAATCCCCTATTATAAAGGGCTGCTCATAATCTGCTGGGGCTTCCCGAGTAATAACTTCTCGCAGTTCTTCAATTCCCTTTCCTTTTTTTGCGCTGACACAAACCACTTTAATTCCATCTAAACTGCTCATAATTTCGCTTTTTATACTGGCAAGCTCATCCTGTGTAACCAGATCGATTTTGTTGATGGCAGCAACAACAGGAGTTTTACTTTGTTTTAATTTTTTTAAAAGATTTTTTTCATAATTTTCTAAACCTATAACAGGATCAATAACCAGGATGGCCAGATCAGTTTTTCTTATCACTTCCTGGGTTTTTTTAACCCTCAGCTCACCCAAAGCACCGGTATCATCTATTCCTGCGGTATCAATTACTACAACCGGACCCAGAGGTAGAATTTCCATGGATTTGTACACTGGGTCAGTAGTTGTACCGGGAATATCCGAAACTACAGAAAGCTGTTGGTTTGTTATAGCATTGATCAAACTCGATTTACCTACATTTCTACGCCCAAACACTCCTATGTGGAGCCTGTTGGCCAAAGGTGTTTTCTGCATTTGTTAACCCCCTTACTTTGTTATTATAATAACAAGGGGTATTGTAATACATCCTTAACAGAGGTTTTTATAAAAAATAATAACCCTACCTGTAAAACAGATAGGGAACAGTAAGCATCTACCAACACCTTGTTTTCCCCTCTGTCTTCAGGTAACCCCTTGACTCAGGAGGATAAAAGATTAAATTTTATTGTTTTTGATGCGAAAATCAACAAATTATTACTGTATCTATCCTTGTAACCGGATTTAAAGTTTTTGCCCAGTTACGTAGATAGATACTTCCCTTTATAAATACTAGCACAAATGTATGTTAATGTCAATTAAACTACCACTGGGGTGTCTCAAGTTGTCGTAATTCAACAGCTACGTTTCCACCCCATTTATTGTGGAAAACTTTTAACACGATTAATAAAATTACAACACAAATAGCCAGAGGTATAAGAGAATTGGGGATAAACCCAGAAAGCAAAAAGCCTATGGATGCTACCCCGGTTGCAGTAAAGGCATAAGGTATCTGAGTGTTATTCCTACATGTTTAACCTGCATAATTT
>DFNM01000101.1:7685-18924 GCA_002376045.1 Firmicutes bacterium UBA3567 | reverse complement strand
TGAAGGTTATGGATATAGTATTTAGAAACGGTAATGTAGTAGATCCCTGTTCAGGGAAGGAATTTGCAGCCGATGTGGGAATCAAAGATGGGAAAATACACATAATCGGCAGCAGTGTGCCTGCGGGGAGAAAGGAGATTGATGTTACGGGGAAAATCATAGCTCCAGGCTTTATTGACATTCATACCCATGGTGACAGCAACCATCTTGATAAACCCTGGTGTTTTGAAACAGCCCTCTACATGCTGAAAATGGGTGTTACCACCATAGTAGGAGGCAACTGTGGTATAAGCATACCGGATGTAGAGGAGTATTTTGATTATATAGACAAACACGGCCATCCCACAAATTATTTGGGATTTATAGGTCATAGGACCCTGAGGGAAAAGGCAGGTCATGATGATTTATATACGGAGTGTTCCAAAGATGAAATTGAAAAAATGAAGGAATATTTGAGAACTCAGCTTGATAAAGGTGCTCTCGGAGTTTCTTTTGGGCTGGAGTACAGTCCGGGAGCATCTTTTGAAGAGGTAGTAGAAGTAATAAAGGTTTTGAGGGATTATCCGAATTCTTTCTTCAGTATGCATTTCCGTTATGATGCGGATAGGGCGTATGAAGGTGTGGAGGAAATGATTCAATTGTGTAGAGAATCGGGGGTATCCCTTCAGATTTCCCATATCAACAGCGGTATATGCTATGGTAGGGCAGAAGAGTGCCTGAAACTTGTTGAAAAAGCCATAGCGGATGGCCTCGATGTAGCTGCCGATTGTTATCCATACAATGCCTTTGCAACAAAAATCGGCAGTGCCGTATTTGATGAAGGCTGTCTTGCAAGATGGGGAGTAGACTATGATGCCCTTCTGGTGGCAGAAGGTAAATATGAAGGCAAAAGGTGTACCCCGGAAATCTTTAAGGATTTAAGGAGAAACTATCCTGATACGTATATAATCGCTTTCGTGATGAATCAGGATGAAGTTGTCCGGTGCCTTAAAAAGCCTTTCGTGATGATAGGGAGTGATGGCTGTATTAGAAATGGGAAAGGGCATCCAAGGGGAGCAGGGACATTTCCACGAGTGCTGGGAAGACTGGTAAGGATGGAAGGGGAGCTGGACTTGATGGAGGGAATCAAAAAAATGACCTCAATGCCCGCGAAACGTTTAAGCCTCACCAATAAGGGGAAGATGCAGGAAGGAGCAGATGCTGATATAGTGGTTTTCGATTACAATAACGTACTTGACAGAGCCACCTTCGAAAAACCTTCTGATTCACCGATTGGGATTGAATACGTGCTGGTTAACGGCAGGGTTGCGGTAGAAAAAGGAGAAATTGTCCAGCCCAATAGCGGAAAGGCCCTAAGAAGATAAATAAAAAATAAAAAATTACACCCTGAACGATGATAAATAACTATCGGCAGCATTAGAAAACCACCTTGCTATTTTTTCATCGCTCAGGGTATTTTTATTATGCCACAGTTTAACAATCTTATAATGTAGTTTTTGTGGAAAAACAGTAATAAAAATCACGGAGTGAATTATCTTTCCAGAGGGAATTAATCGGGATAATTTAAACCAAAATATAAATAACAATTGATTTTAATGAGGAGGCCAAATCCTATGCGAGCGATGTGGAAAGGGTCAATAAGTTTCGGACTTGTTAACATACCTGTAAAGCTGTATACAGCCACGGATTCGAAAAGTATAAAATTCCGTCAACTTCATAAAAAATGCAAAAACCCGATAAAATACGAAAAAGTATGCCCTGTGTGTAAAGAGGAAGTGGATCAGGATGAAATCGTGAGGGGATATGAATATGAAAAAGGCAAATTCGTTGTTATCGATGAAAAAGACCTGGAAAAGATTCCCGATGAAACCACCAGGGCTATTGACATTTTAGATTTTGTCAATATTGAAGAAATCGACCCTATTTTCTATGACCGGTCATACTTTTTGGCACCTGAAGCAACAGGAAACAAAGCATACGTGCTGCTGAGAAAGGCAATGGAGGAATCGGGTAAGATAGCGATAGCAAGGGTGGTTATCCGTTCCAAACAAAATCTGGCATGTATAAGGGTTTACAAAAAAGGCTATCTCGTAATGGAAACAATGTTTTACCCAGATGAAATCCGTAATGTGGAAAACATACCCCCCATTCAAGAACCCAAACTGCACAAAAACGAGATAAAGATGGCCAACCAGTTGATAAACTCACTAACCGATAAATTTAATCCAGGAAAATACACCGATGAATACCGGGAGACTCTGTTAAAAATTATCCATGCCAAGATAGAAGACGAAAAAATCGAAATACCAAAGGCAAAAGATGAAAAAGTTGTTGACCTTATGGAGGCATTGAAGGCAAGTATTAAAGCGGCCAAAAAAGAAACCAGGAAAAAGAAAACAAGGTCAACAAAGCAAAAAACAGGCTAGCCCGGGGTGAAGCATGTGTTAGAAAGACCAGTTCTGCCAATGGAACCTAAACTCTGGAAAGAACCTTTCAACAGCAGTGAATACTTTTTCCAGGTAAAATGGGATGGTATTAGAATTATAAGCTTCATACAAAAAGGAAAAATCCGTCTTCAAAGCAAAAAAGGCTGGGATAGAACCCTCAAGTTTCCCGAACTTGAAATCTTAAAAAAATCGGTGAAAGCCCATGAAGCCATCCTGGACGGGGAAGTGGTAGTTATAAAAAACAGCAAACCCAGTTTTCCAATGGTAATGAAGAGAGCCCTTGTCCAAAACATCCACACTATAAGGCGCTATGCCAAGACCTTACCCGTAAATTATATCCTCTTTGATGTCATCTATTACAATGGTCGTGATTTGAGCAGGATTCCGTTAATGGAGAGAGTAGACATTTTAAATAACATATTAGAAGAAAAAGAAGGCATCTACATTATCGAAAACTTTTCTCAGGGCTTACAGCTGTTTCAGGCCGTTACGGAACAGGGTCTGGAAGGCATTGTGGCAAAGCTCAAAAAAAGTCCTTACATATTTGGGAAAAAAAGCAGTTACTGGAAGAAGATAAAAAACAGACGCCACATTCATTGTGTTGTGGGAGGTTTTTTGTTTAAAAACCACAGGTTGTCTTCGGTGCTGTTGGGGGTATATGCTGATGATAATAATTTGCATTATATTGGAAGAGCAGGTTCGGGCCTTGGTAACAGAGAAATGCAGATCATTAAAGAAAGTTTAGAAGAGATAAAAACCGATCATTCTCCCTTTGTAAACACCCCGCGGTTTACAAGAGGAACGGTTTTTTGGGTCAAGCCGATTTTGACTGTTCTGGTAGAATACTCTGAATGGACTAATGATGTTAAATTGCGGGCACCCACTATTGTGGGTTTTACCAAAAAACATCCAGAGGAATGCAGGTTGTATTAGCTGTTTTCCTCAGTTTTTTATTTTTAAAATTGATTGAAGTCAAAATTTACCGTATACTGGTTAACAGGAAGCTTTTTTAGACGCATGAAAATTATTAACAGTTATAAAAACCTGAGAGGAATGTGCTATGGAATTTAAAATATTGGGGGATGAAATCCTTTTTGAAAACATCAGGGCTTTCAACCTTGAATTTATGGTTAATAGTGGTCAGGCTTTCAGGTGGAAAAAAGAAGAAGATGGGTATTATGTTACCGTTACCGAAGATTATGTAATAAAAGCAAGGCAGAGGGGAGACAGGCTTTTTGTTAAAACTTCCCACAGGGACAGATTGCCCTTTATTGTTCAGTTTTTTGATCTAAACAGGGATTATGAAAGCATAGAAAAAAAAGTGGCAGAAGACCCTGCCCTGATACCTGCTTTGAGTTTCAGTTCAGGAAACAGGATATTCAAGCAGGACCCGTGGGAGTGCACCATTTCTTACATTGTGTCCCAAAACAACAGCATTCATAACATAATAAGAGTTATAGAACGAATGTGTAAACGCTACGGTGAACCCATAAGATTCGAAGGCAGAACATATTACAAATTTCCGTCCCCCCAAAGGCTGGCGGGATTAACCGAAGAGGAATTGATGGAGTGTAGAGGGGGGTATCGGTGCAGCTACATTATAGAATCTGCCAGGAAAATAGCTGCAGGAGAAGTAGATTTGTATGATCTAAGAGAAAAATCTACCGATGAGGCGAGACAGGAACTTTTGAAACTTGTTGGTGTAGGCAACAAAGTTGCAGATTGCATCCTGCTCTTTTCCCTTCAGAAATACGATGCCTTTCCTGTGGATGTCTGGATAAAACGGGCTATGGAGAAACTGTATTTTAAAGGACAGGAACAAAGCATCAAAACTATTCAGGAGTTTGCACGAAAGCGTTTTAATGAGCTTGCCGGTTTTGTCAACCAATATCTTTTCTTTTGGGCAAGAAACTGTTTGTAATACCTTTGTGTTGTAACCAACCCTGCATTATTAAATATGCTGCAGGGTTGTTTTTATCACAGTTAAGCACACCGACATTTTACAGCAGTTTTCTCAGACCTATGATTGGAATCATCTTTAGGAAACGATGAAAGGAGAAAGGGATTTACTATGAATATCCTTTCACTTTTTTTGGGTGCGGCTGCTTTGAGTATTGTTCATGCTCTGATACCAAATCACTGGGTTCCTTTCATAATTATCGGAAACACAAAAAAACGGTCGAGGACGGATGCCGAATTCATTAAGCATTTTCTTTTAAAGAAACAATGATATGCCTTTTTAATATGGATCAATAGATATTTTCTATAGTTTTTGTTTTATTATACAAATTAATTATTTTTCACTGAAGAGCAGAAGCACTATAATTAATTATGGAACAAAACCAGGGGAGGTATATCAATGGGTGATTATTACAACATGTGGAAAAACCTGGATATGGATTTAGAAAAACATGATCAGCTGTGTGAAATACTGCCTGAATTTTATGAAGAGGTGTATTTGAGCCAGCAAAACCGTCCTGATGCAATGAACTATTTCAATTTTGTAATCTCTGAAATTCACGGTCTGCGGGTAGAAGAACTGGTGAATCACAAAAAGCAGGGCGGAAAAATCATCGGTAGTTTCTGTGTATTCGTCCCTGATGAGATAACCTTTGCCGCAGGAGCTATAGGTATCGGCCTTTGTGCTGGATCTCAATTCTGGGTACCGGATGGAGAAAGAGTATTACCTCGAAACATATGTCCTTTAATCAAAGCATCTATCGGGGCAAAACTCAGTGCTACCTGTCCTTACTATCAGGCCTGTAACATGGTAGTGGGAGAAACTACCTGCGATGGTAAGAAGAAGGCCTGGGAAATCCTGAAGGATTACATTCCTGTACATGTGATGGATCTGCCCCAAATGAAACGAGAAAAAAACAAAGAAGCCTGGATTGATGAAATTTATAGCTACAAATCTAAAGTAGAGGAACTTACCGGTAATATAATCACTTCAGAAAAGCTGAAGGAATCCATTGAACTGGTAAACAAAAAACGAAAGGTTTTAAAGAGGTTGTATAATACAAGGAAGTTTCCGCAACTTCCCATAAGTGGTAAAGATGCCCTCCTGGTAACACAAATTGCTTTCTATGATGATCCTGAAAGATTTATATCAAAAACGGAGGAATTGTGTGATGAATTAGAAAAGAGAATTGAAGAAGGAGTGGGTGTATTTCCCTCAGGCACTCCCCGCTTGCTAGTGGCAGGGACACCCATGGCAATTCCTTTCTGGAAGCTCCATCATATAATAGAAACAAGCGGAGGGGCAGTAGTATGTGAAGAGACCTGTACAGGTACCAGGTATTTTGAGAATCTCGTAGCAGAGAATGGTGAGGATTTAGATAGTCAAATCAGAAATATTGCCGATAGATACCTTAAAATAAATTGTGCATGCTTTACCCCTAACCATGGAAGGGTTGATGATATTCTCAGGTTGGTACAAGATTACAAAGTTGACGGTGTTGTTTACTTCAGCCTTCAATTTTGTCATACATACAATATAGAATACCTCAAAGTTGAAAAGGCTTTAAAGCAAGAAGGCATACCGATTATAAAAATTGAAACCGATTACAGTGACCAGGATACTGAACAAATTAAAACTAGAGTGGAGGCTTTTATCGAGATGATAAAATAGGAGGAGATTCCTTTGCTTATAGCGGGAATTGATATTGGTTCAAGAACTACCGGAGCTGTAATTATGGAAGGAAAAACTATAGTTAAACAATGTGTGGATTTTAACGGATCACAACCGGATGAAAAGGCTGTCAGCATTATTGAACGTTTCAAACCCGATGTTATCGTAGCTACAGGGTACGGAAGGCACATGCTTCACAAAAAAACAGGCTGCAGGGTGATAACCGAAATCAAAGCCCATGCGATGGGAGCAAGCTTTCTGTATCCTTCCTGTAGGACGGTTATAGATATAGGTGGGCAGGATAGCAAGGTAATTCGGCTAGGGGAAGAAAGCAAAGTTACGGATTTTGTTATGAACGACAAATGTGCTGCAGGTACAGGGAAATTTTTAGAGGTAATAACACAAGCCCTTGGAATACATATAAAAAACATTGTTTTAATATCAAAAGATGTCAAACAAAACATATCTATCAACAACATGTGCACCGTTTTTGCTGAGTCAGAGGTTATTTCACTGCTTTCATTAGGAGTAGACAAAGCCAGTATAGCCCTGGCAATATTGAATGCCATATTTCAAAAAACTGCTTCTATGATCCACAGGCTTGGGCTCAAAGAGGATGTGGTATTCAGTGGAGGAGTGGCAAAAATTCCTGGGATGGGGAAATATTTTGCGGAAAAACTGGGAATAAAGCATATAATTGTTCCGGAAGAACCAGGAATAATTGGAGCACTGGGGGCTGCCCTTTATGGAAGCTGCCTGTGATTATTATGTACTGTTCCCCAATCATACTCAGGGATTGGCACTGGAAAAAATACTCAAGGATAGGGGAATACCTTATACAATCGTGCCTACACCTCGAAAGTTAAGCAGTGCTTGCGGGATTTCTATTAAAATAGGGATGGAAGAAGTGGAAAAAGTAAAAAGTATAATATCGTGTTTTGATATACGTGTTAATGGAATCTATCCCCTGCCGAAGAAGTGATAGTTTCCCTTTAATGTCTTTGGGTAAAGGCCTGCTGAGGTGAATTGGAGTATTTGACAACAAAGTTTTTAAAAGGCCCGAACCAGTGGACTTAATACCCTGTTTTTATGGAATATAAAATAAAATTTTTTTTCAACTATAAATCCTCTAAATGAAAGGATTTGAACATACCGTTTTTTACTTTTTCTGCTACAGACCTTTCTGGTACCACAGAAACCCCCGGACCAACACTTACACATTGCTTTATGGTCTGGGGGTTTTCTATTTGCATATAGGGCTTTTAACGATTTCAAGCTTGCTTGTTCGTTTTTTTGTAGGTTTGTAAAAACTTTTTACCAATAATCAACAGATACCCCCAATAAAACACAACTTCTAGCAGTGAAGGATTGCCGTTATAACCGAACATGCTCTTAAGGAATCCACCGATAACGCCTTTTTCATTCAAAATTCCATTGATATCATAAAGGTGTTCTACAATAATGGGCAGCACTCCTGCTTCCTGTAATTCGTGGGTGCCGCGGGCAAACAGGCCAGCTGAAATTAGAATTAAAATCCCTCCGGTAATTTTAAAGAAGGTTTTCAGATCCAGATTAATGCTGGTTCTAAAAATGATGTAGGCAATCAATATGGCCCCAATCAATCCAAGAAATCCACCTATTAGTGAAGTCAATTTATCACCGGTAGTCATTGTAGCCTGGAAGAACAATACCACTTCAACACCTTCTCTAAAAACGGATAGAAAAGCAAGGAAAAACAAACCATATACTTGATTGTTGTTAACCGCTAAATCCACTTTTGCTTTAATTTCTCTACCTATTTCTCTGCTTTGACGATGCATCCAGAATATCATGTATGTAAGCACACAAACTGCAAACAGCATGATGACTCCTTCAAAAATTTCTTCTACTCGCCCTTCAAAACCTCCTACCAGGCTGTTGAACACAAAAGCTGCTATTATGCTTCCTGCAACACCAGCCAGTGCTCCGCCATACACGTATATATTGAACTGCTTTTTACCGGTTTTGCCCAGATATCCCAGTATGATTCCGATTATTAAGGCTGCTTCCAGACCTTCTCTTAACAACAACACGAATGAACTTCCCACACCAAATTACCTCCTTCAGTTGATTTTGTCGATATCCGAGGGCCCTCATTGAAAATGATTTTCAATGGATACATAAATTATTATAAATGAAAACGATTTTCATTGTCAAGCGATGCCGCAACAAAAAATCCGGGTCTGATTTATTCTAGGGGGAACAGCACAAGATTCTGCCCTTTATAACGAGAAAATTTCAAATTAAGGGCATAAGGAAAAACCTGACTTTTTGCACCAGGGGTATTAGGCATAATTCTTGCAAAAAATATTTTTAGACCAATAAAAGGAGATGTGTTTTATGAAGGAACACACTGAAATCATTATAAAGCGATTCGATCGTTTTGCCAGATTCTATGATCTTTTCGAATCCCCCATGGAAATTTTTGTGTTTAATAAATGGCGAGAGAAGGTCTGGAAAGAAGCCAGGGGTAAGGTCCTTGAGATCGGAGTGGGGACGGGTAAGAACATGGAGTATTATCCTGAAAACCTTGAAATTACGGCAATAGATTTTAGCAAAAAAATGCTTGAAAAGGCTAAAATCAAAGCAAAAAATAGGGGGATAAAACTCAATTTGGTTCAAATGGATATTCAGAATATGGATTTTGATGACAATACTTTCGATACAGTTATCGGGACCTTTGTTTTCTGTTCAGTACCAGATCCATTGAGAGGTCTCAAGGAAGTAAAAAGGGTGTGTAAAAGGGGCGGCAGGATTATACTGCTGGAACATGTCAGACATCCAAACAAGATTATCGGTTTTATAATGGATGTTTTAAACCCGCTGATTGTAAAATTGATAGGTGTTAATATTAACCGTGAAACTGTTAAAAACGTAAAAAGATCAGGGTTAAAAATTAAAAAAGTTGAAAAATTATCAAGCATCGTTCGTTTGATACACGCAGCTTGGGAGTAAGTGTGTGGTTTGCCGATTTGGGTGTTGCAAATCCCGCAATGTTTGGTGAATCTAGATTGAATTAATGCTGATACTGCAGGATTTAATCAATAATCATTTTCCTGGCACGGGTTTTGCTATATAAGTATTATTGAAGGATAAGAATTTTTAGCAGGTGAGGAGGTGACTTAAACACATTTCTAATTGTTTACATAAAAACTCCTTTCATAAACTATTTTTGTAAATAGGAGGGAGAGGAAATGAAAATAAATAAAAAGATCATCCTTTTTACTATTGCAACTCTGGTTGTGCTGAGCCTGGCTGGATTGGCTATGGCAAAAGAAAAATTCTCTTTCGAATCCAAGGGAAGAAGCCTTCAATATATTGATGAAGATATTCAAAAAATGATCGAAGCATGTGTAAATACCGATGAACAGACAATGGAAGAAATGATGCTTTATATGCATTCAGATGAAGGGTATAGATGGATGGATAAATTCCATCGGGGAGAAGATTTAGATAAATTAAGCAACTGGATGAATCGTTTTCATTCAGAGGAGCAGGTTGAAAAAATGATAGAAGCGTGCCACTAGAAAGTATTTAATGGGGTGATATAATGCCAAAGTGGCTTGAAAAATTTTTGGAGAAGTTGGCAAAAGCCAACAAGGAACAGTTTGGAGATACCGGGAAGATGGATTGTTGTTCTGTAAACATGAACAACAGAAAAACCGGTCAGAATAAAAACAAAAAGAGGAGTGGGTAGTCATGCAAATGAAAGAATTGAAAGTAGAAGGAATGAGTTGTCATCATTGTGTGAATACAATTGAAAAGGCTTTAAAAAATTTGAAAGGTATTCATACGGTGAAAGTGGATCTACACAGTGAAAAAGTAAAAGTTTGTTTCAACCAGGATGAAACTAATATTGGGTTAATTATTAAAGCCATTGAGGATGCAGGATACACAGTTTTGCTGTAAATTTCTGATACAAATTGTTGATGTTACTGCTGCCTTTACCATGGGTGAAGGCCAGCTGCTGGCTCTAAACAAGGAGCTCCAAGAGCTGTTACTGCTGCCTTTACCATGGGTGAAGGCAGCAGTGCAAAACTTACTAAACTGAGAAGTGGTGATTGATATGATGTTGATTTTTTTTGTTATTATAATAATTGGAGTAATTGTGATTTATAAATTCATGTAAAATGCACTACAATCTAAAAACGGGTTATTATGTCTTTTATTTCAATAGAATATTGAAGTCTGTCTTACATAAACCTAATTACAACCTGAGATATTTAATTGGTGTAAGGAAGAAGGGATATGACCAGATATGATAAAATTCTCATTGTATCCATTGTTGTTGTAAGTTTGTTTTCAATTGTTTTTATCTCATATTTAGGTTTAAACCCTGCTGATAAAAAATACATTGTGGTAAAAGTTGGAACTAAAGTAGTAAAAACAATATCCACAAAGGATAACGGAAAAGAAAAAGTATACGAGTTTTATTTTAATGGTCAAAAAGGCCAGTTACAGGTCAAAGGAAACATGGTTAGGATGCTACCAATGGATAAACAAATCTGTCCTAAACAAATTTGTTCCCGGACCGGCTGGATTTCCAGGCCGTATCAGACGATCATATGTCTGCCCAATAAAATATCTGTTACGATAAAAAGCAAAACAAATTCAGATATAGATGGAGTTTCAATATAAAGAACTTTGCAAAAATTTATTTTATTATTAAAATTCAGCAGTGCATTAATGATTGGATTGTACCAATGCAAGTAACATGCTTCATATGGCAACCAATGCCATACCAAAGGCTGGTATTAGAGAAATGCTTACCTAGGGCGCGGGACACATTGAGATGTGTATTGGCTAATGTGAGAACGCTTTGATGCGGATACAGTAAAACTGGCTTAATGAGTTATGGTTACTATAGGTGAGAAGCTTGAGGTGTCCCAATTGTGGAAGCAATAAAATTAGAAGTATTGGAAAGGTTAATTGTTTTTGCTGGAATTGGTTTTGCGAAATTAAATCTGAAAAGAATAACAATATAATTGTTTTTAAAGTTAGTTATGATGGAGGCTTGATAAAAATCTATGAAGGGAGGTGGCGCTAAATGAGTTGTTGTGGGGGCTACAATCACAACAAACATGGTGAGCAAAAGCCAACAGAAAAAAACCAACAAAAACAG
>DFNM01000101.1:1857-7345 GCA_002376045.1 Firmicutes bacterium UBA3567 | reverse complement strand
AGGCTTTTCTAAAATTGTTATAGGCTGCTATGACTTTTAAATAATGTCCTATAACAAAAATACAATACTAGAGGGGATTAAAGCCATGCAAAAAGTTAAAACAGTTGTTACGAGGAAGATATTGCTATTAATTTCCATTATGTTCATTACAACAGCCATGTTGGCATATGAAGTATTGATAACCCGGTTGTTTTCTGCTGTATTGTTACACCATTTTGTTTTTATGGTGATTTCTTTTTCTATACTGGGTCTGGGATTGGGTGGAATATGGGCTTATAGAATAAGTAAGAAATTTGGTGATAGGATTAACGAAATTCTAGTAAAACTAACACTAATACTTCCTGTAGTGATAGGCAGCAGTGTATTAGTTATTTACAAAATTCCCCATGTAGGGATAGGAATTTTGTATGCATTTGTTTCGAGTATACCTTTTGTTGTAGCAGGAAGTATTTTGTCATTGCTGTTTAAAAAATACAGTAGGATATCTAGCAGATTGTATTTTGCAGATTTGTTGGGGTCAGCTGCAGGCAGTGTATTAATCATTTTCTTGATGAACAAATTGGGGTTCATGCTTAGCTTAATATGTATATTAATTATTTCGGCTTTGACTTCAATAATGATGACCATGGTTTATAAATTTGCAAAGATAAGAATCGTTGCTTTGTTATTACTAATAATCTTCATTGTTGTTCCTTTTAATATGGGTTTTATAAAAAACTTAGAGAAAAACTTTAATTCCTATTATGCAAGCCCCTATACATTAATAAATCATCTTACAGACACTGAGGAGACTGTCATAGAAATACCCTATGTAAAATGGGACGCGATTTCAAGAACTGAAGTAATACAAATTGATAACAAAAAAAAAGAAAAATATATATTAACAGATGGTGGCGGGACTACCTCAATGATCAGGTTTGATGGAGATCTGAAGAAAGTGGAATATTTGAAGGATAGAATAGATTTTATACCCTTTGCTTTTGGTAAAAACGATCAAACACTAATAATAGGAGCTGGGGGAGGGAAGGATGTCCTGTTGGCACTGTTAGGTGGCAGTAAAGAGATTGATGCTGTTGAAATTAATTCTTCTACCTTGGAGGCTGTCGCAAAGTTTTCGGATTTTAATGGCAACATTTATGGCTTAAAAGAAGTTAAAATTTATAATCAGGACGGACGGTATTTTATTAAAAACTCACAAAAAAAATATGATCACATATACCTGTCTATGGTCATGACAAATGCAATAGAAAACACAGCATTTAGTCTTTCTGAAAATTATATATTTACCTATGAAGCCTTTAACGAGTATTTCCATCATTTGAAAAAAGATGGAAAGCTAAGCTTTATGGCCCACAGCTCTATGGATATGCTGAGAATACTTTTTACGGGGATAAAAGTGCTTCAAGATATAGGCATTCCACAGGAAGAAATAACAGATCATTTAATGATTATAAACAGGAACAAAACAACACAGAAACAATCGCAACATGAAGATTACATTAACATGCCAATAATAACTTTTAAGCTTACCCCTTTTACACAAAAAGAGATACAACTGGTGGCTTCCATAGCCAAAAAACAAAACAGGG
This sequence comes from Firmicutes bacterium UBA3567, assembly GCA_002376045.1. Taxonomy (GTDB): domain Bacteria; phylum Bacillota; class Thermosediminibacteria; order Koleobacterales; family UBA3567; genus UBA3567. The sequence goes on along the minus strand of DFNM01000101.1, from coordinate 5,756 downwards.
GAATTATACATCTCCCGAACTATATAGAATTGGAACTATTGCAGGAATACAAAAAAGGGAATTTGGGCTTTGAAGAAATAATAAAAAATCTGAGGGTTAACATTACCCCAACAACTGATGACAGACCGTTTTTTTATAATTTCGACAAAGGCCTGCCTCGTATAATGGTTAGACTTTTACTAATCGTGTTTGCTTTAGTTATTTATATTAAAAGAAAGTATTACCAGGATACAAAAGTAAAGCAAAATTCTTTATACTTTGCCTGTATTGCTATCGCTTTTATGATGATAGAAATACCCCTGATACAGAAGATGATTTTATTTGTAGGAAGTCCATCCATAGCCTTTAGTTTTATACTGTTTATAATCCTTTTAAGTGCAGGGATGGGAAGCCTGGTAAGCAAAAATAAAATTTTTTATAAAAAACACAACTCTAAATATTTACCACTGCTTCTAACTGGTATTGGGGCAATTGTTATGCCCTATATTATAAAACTTATCTACACTAACTTTTTTGCCTTTGGGCAAATTCAGCGCATGCTTATTATAAGCCTTGCACTATCACCTTTGGGTTTTTTTATGGGTATGGCCTTTCCCTATGGTATGCACATAATTGAAAGTAGAGGTTATAAACACCATATTCCCCTGGTTTGGGGGATGAATGGTATGATGTCTGTGGTAGGGTCAATTCTGGCTGTTACCTTTTCTATGGCTTTTGGATTCAATCTCACATTAACCCTGGGAGGATTAATATACATTGTATTGTATATAAAAAATCCTTTATTTAAGAAAGCCTGATTATAAATCCCGCACCCATAAGCAATACCAGTGCCAGAATTCCAGCTGTGATATTGCAAGGGGTTATAGCCTTAACATAATCCATGTGTTCAACCTCAGCAATACCGGCTGACATCACTACCATCCCTGAAAGGGATGAAATAACAACTTCAAAAGTTCCACCGGAATACACTGCTGCGGTAAATATTGCTTAGAAATTTAAAGAAAGTTCATCTTCTCTTCACACTTTGTTCACAAATGTTTTTTATAATGGATTCAAAGAAAACAGTATGAGATAAATTTAAAAGTAATTTTGTCGTTGGTAATGAAAGCTATTTAAAAGTAAAAACCAATTTAAACATGTAAAAGGATTGGGAAGGAGGGAATGAAGATGGGCTTTGGCTTTTGTGGAGGATTGTTTGGAATTATTCCTCTGCTTTTAATTTGTTTTATAATATACGCGTTTGCAAACAGATTAAATGGTAACAATACATCCTGTAACCACTATGGTAAAGAAGAAGATGCTCTTGAAATTCTAAAACAAAGATTTGCCCGAGGTGAAATTACAGAAGAAGAATATAAAAAGAAAAAGGACGAACTTCTGAAGTAAAACATTTTGATTTAACTTAAAATTTTAAAAGGAGGAATTTATATGTGGCATCACATGTATGGTTATGGATATGGATTGAATAATATCTGGCCGTGGCTGATTGGTTTCGACTTAATCAAGATATTTGTAGTTGTGGGTATTGTTGTTGTGTTTATAAAATTTATGAACAAAGACAGAGTTGTAAATCAGTATCAAAAAAGCAGAGCTATGCAGATTCTTCAGGAACGATATGCTTCCGGCGAGATAGGTGAAGAAGAGTATAAACATAAAAAGAAAATATTAAGCTCTTAAAAAATAAATTCTGTGGTTAATTTCTTGATACAACCCCACTCCTATACAGGGTGGGGGAATACTATTTATTTAGGAGAGAATTTTGTGGCCTTAAGAGAGAAAATCTTTGTTTTAAGAGATAAACTTAATCAAGCCATCAAAATATCAATAGAGCTGTGAAATAGATCAATTACTGGTGAACTTTACAAGGCATGGAAGTAACAGGGATAAGGAATAATAACCTTGATTTAAAATTTTAATTTGACACTAATGGAAGATTGTGTTACAATGAAAACACAACAGCCCCACCCTATATGGGGTGAGATTACCTGAAGATATATGAGGAGGTTGCCGAAATATGAGACAGGAAACATTAAAGGTAGAAGGTATGGCATGTGTATCATGAGCGAAAGCGATAGAGAAAGCGGCAGCAGGGTAGATGGAGTAGAGAGTGCCATTGTCAATTTTGCAGTGGAGATATTGAAGGTAGAGTTTGATGAAGCGAAAACAGCCTGGAACAAATCAAACAGGCAGTAAGGGACTCAGATTATGATGTTCGGGAGAAGGAAGAGGTAAAAGAGATAACAATTACCATTAGAGGTATGACGTGTGCCTCCTGTGCTGCAGCCATTAAAAAAGAGCTCAACAAGCTGGAAGGTGTTTTAGAAGCCGATGTAAATTTTGCTGCAGAGAAAGCACGGGTCAAATACAATCCCCACAGGACCCGTATTTCTAATAAAGGTTGCCATAAGCAAAGCCGGATATAGGGTTTTAGAGATAGAAGCCGAAGAAGAGGTGGATGAAGAAAGACAGCGAAGAGAGAAAGAAATAAGGGAATTATTCAGCAAATTCATATTTTCTGCTGCCTTTACCATCCCACTTTCATACATTGCCATGGGTCACATGATAGGGCTTCCTTTACCGGAGGCTTTGGAACCATCAACCCATCCGTTGAACTTTGCACTTATACAGCTTGTATTAACTATACCTGTTGTTATAGCAGGTAACAAATTTTACACCGTTGGTTTCAGGTCTTTAATTAAGATAAGCCCAAACATGGATTACCTTATTGCCATCGGTACTTCAGCAGCCATCATCTATGGCTGGTGCGGAGTGATCTTATGGATGTAGTTACAGCCATTCAATTGAGTAAAGCTACCATCAGGAACATCAAACAAAACCTGTTCTGGGTTTTTGGGTATAACACGGCGGGTATACCCATAGCGGCAGGCTTGTTGTATAGCTTTGGAGGTCCTCTGCTCAATCCCATGATTGCAGCAGCAGCCATGTCATTAAGTTCCGTGTCGAGTGGTAACGAATGCTTTGAGATTAAGGTGGTTTAAACCCCGTTTTACGAGTCAAACCTGTGAAAGGCAGCACAAAAAAACAGAAAAAAAACAAAAAACGATACACATCAAAGGCATGACCTGTGACCACTGTGTAAAAAGAACAAAAAAGGCGATACAAGGAATAGATGGAGTTGAGAATGTGGATGTAGATTTAAAAAATGAAAAAGCTTTAGTGAAACTGACCCATGATGTAAAGGAAAAAAGGTTTAAAGAAGCTATTGACGAGGCAGGGTATGAAGTATATCAATAGACTAGAAACAAATAAAGCAAAAGGAAGTGTTTGATATGGTTACGAGAAACAATAAAAAAATCATCAACAACCTTAAAACGGCCAGGGGACAAATTGACGCAATAATTAGGATGATTGAGGAAGACAGATATTGTGTTGACATTTCCAAACAAATTTTGGCTGTCCAGTCACTCTTAAAAAAAGCCAATATGGCCATATTAAAAAGCCATGTAAAGGAATGTGTAAAACATGCAATCGAAATAGGAGAAGGGGATGAAAAAATAGAAGAAGTGTTTGAAATATTAGATAAGTATGCTAGGTGATAGGTTTAGTTACAGTCATACTGCAGAGGTTCCTCTCTGCAGTTTTTTTAGAAATTTTATTTTGACCAATAAGAAACGGGTGTAAATACAAACAATTACAATTAGTATTGTAATTACACAAAAGATGAGTGTTTTGACTACTCTACTGTTGCAAATAGGTAACCTAAGAAACTCCCGCCAGGAACTGGCGCTTTCTCTATCACCCAACTGAACCGCTAATATCTTGCGGTAGCCATCTGTGGTTATGCCTATTGCCATTAAAAGGGATTCCTTGCTGAGTGTAAGTCGTTTTACAGGAAGGTTGAGACCATCTAAATAAATGTATTTAATATTATCTTCAAT
>DFNM01000101.1:0-1538 GCA_002376045.1 Firmicutes bacterium UBA3567 | reverse complement strand
TGTATTTAATATTATCTTCAATAGGGACTTCCATCCAGGTACGCATCTCTTCAGTTAGCTGTTTATTGATTCTGGAGATGGTAGCTGCAGAATATCCTTTACCAAATAAATCCCGGGTGATTTTCTTCATCTTGCGGGTGCTTATACCACCGATGAAAAGCTCTATTATACGCTTATCAATCTTTTCTTCACGTCTTTGATAGCGTTCCAATACCCTGGGATAAAATTCTCCGTTACGATCCCTTGCAACTTTAATGTTTTTATTATACGCTACCAAATTCGTAAAGCGTTAAATTCTATGAATTTTGCTGAGGTTGAAATTGAGAAAAAGAAAAAAAGAACCCTTAAATGGGTTCTTAATTTGTTTTTGCCGACTTTTTTAGCTGACACGCAACAACCGCGGTGGAGCTGATTTTTATGGTCAGCTGGTGTTTGTAAGGGTTGAATTGTTCATGGGTTGAGGAGTGGGTGTTCTATTTCAAACACGTAGAAGTGTCAAATGCCACAGGGGCATACGAAGCCAATTTAAGAATGCTTTTGTGCTGCTGTATTAACACTGGTTTTGATTTTAAAATTCCTGGTATGAATTTTGCTTCAATAAAACGCAGGTGGGGAACTTCATGTGCTCCAATTATGAACAATAAAATAATATGCATTGTGAGGTTACTGTTGTATGGGATTCTGATGGAAATTTGACAAAAATCTATGAAAGGTGGTGTCAGCCATGAGCTGTTGTGGAGGTCATGACCACAATAAACACGGTGAAAGAAACCAAACAGGGAAAAAACCACAACAACATCATCACGATGATTACACTAATGACAGCTATCGTCAACACAACCCCAGAGGTCACGGCTATGGCCATGTTGGTGGAGGATGCTGTGGAGGGCGAGGCATGTTGTGGATTATTGGAATACTGATCCTGGTCGGCCTTCTGTATAGATTTTTCTAGACTGTTATAGGCTACTATGGCTCTTAAAAAATAGCCCATAACAAAAACATAATTCTAGAGGGGACTCGAGTCATGCAAAGAGTTAAAACAATTATTACGTCAAACACTCTTTTGTTGATTTCCGTTGTACTAATCACACCATTCATTCTGGCATGAGGTATTGATAACACGATTGTTTTCTGCAGTGCTGCTGCACCACTTTGTTTTTATGGTGATTTCTTTTGCTATCCTGGGCCTGGGTCTGGGAGGAATATGGGCTTACAGGATAGAGAAGAATGTTTTTTATTTTTTTTTTAATCACTTTAATTTTTTTTCCTGGATCGGAGGGATTGTTTTTGTAAGGTATCAAGTGCTTTTTGCTTTTACCTCCAGAAACAACACTGTTATGGGTTATTCCGACATTCAAAGCCCCATTAACTTCTTCGACGTCAATTTCTTTATTTGTTTTTTATAAAGCATGGAAATAATAATATATGATAAATTTTGGTTCTTCTCCAAAACAGTTGGTTAAGGGTTAAGCTAATATATCTAACAAACTTTATCTAGAGAGATACGTGGGTTGGTTAGATAGCCTTGCCCGGCTCAA
>DFNM01000202.1 GCA_002376045.1 Firmicutes bacterium UBA3567 | reverse complement strand
TACCGCCCATGCCGGGCGCACATACAAAAAGCTGCCAGCTTAAAGCTGACAGCTTGAACTGCATTTTACTCTTCAAAAGAATGTAACAGTTTAACCAATTCATCCACTGCTTCCTGTTCATCGTCTCCTTCTGCAATAATTTTAACAATTGAACCTTTGCCTGCACCCAGGCCCAGAACTCCTATGATGCTTTTTGCATCCACTTTTCTGCCATCTTTTTCTATGAATACCCTGCTTTTAAACCTGCTTGCTTTTTCAACAAATTGTGAAGCAGGGCGAGCATGTAATCCTGTTTCATTTATTATCTTCACGTTTTTTTCTATCATTTTGTTCCTCCCTTTTATAAATGTGTTTCTATATGCTTTTAACAGAACCCCGATATTTTTTCTCTATTTGTTTATACATCTTAATTATTTCTTTTCCCACTGGCTCACCGGGTGATATACCGGTAATTTCAACAAGGGATTTCTCCAGGCCTTTGTTTCGTATCAAATACTGCATCTTTTTTGCAGATAAATCTTCTGCAGGATCAAACACAAGACCATACGCAATACATTTGCAAAGATTTTTGGGGAAAATTCCAATTTTAACGACCCTGATAACAGGTTTAACAAGTCTATCTTCAGGGCCAAGTTTTCTCAACGGATCCCGTCCAACTCTAACAACGGAATCCTTTAATTCCGGGTTTTTAAATCTTTGTATAATTTTATTGATGTATTTGTTGTGAACTTCCCTTGAAAAGCCGTATAATTTTATTAAACTTTCCCCTGACTCTTCTAATGCACCCTTTACAGTTGATAAAATTTCCCTGTCTTTGATTGCATCATGTATATATCTATAACCTTTTTTATACCCGATATAAGCCGTTCCAGCATGCCCAGTATTAAGGGTAAAAATTTTTCTCTCAACATATGCCTTAAGATTGTGTGTTAATTTCATACCCTTTATGCGGGGAATGTTTCCTTTGAATTGTGATTCGTTTACAATCCATTCATAAAAGGGTTCAACTTTAATGCTCAACTTTGTATCTGAATCCCGGGGAGGTATTATTCTATCAACGGCCGAATCGGGAAAACCAACTAACATTTCAACCCTATTTCTTTCCTCTGCACTCAGATGCTCAAACACATACTTTTTCAGTTGACTTGAAGCATTTACAGCATTTTCACATGCTATTATGTTTAATGGTTTTTTTTGATTTTTTTTAATCTTAATTTGCAAACCCTTTGCTATTATCGGAGAAATATCTTTTAACACCTTTGGGCCCACTGCCGTTGTAATCAAATCAGCACTGGATATTTCCTCAGCAACCACAGCGGTGTTTTTAGCATTTATGGCATTAACACCATTTACATTGTATCGTTTTTCTGATATTCCAACTTCAATAACCTGATAACTTTTTTTGAGATTCAATGCATTGACAATCTCATCATCTATGTCTATAAAAGTAACTTCATATCCCGATAGGGAAAGAAGTAATCCAATAAACCCTCTACCTATATTACCTGCCCCAAATTGAATTGCTTTTTTCATAGAGGTTAATCCTCCACCACAGATAGTTTTTTTAGAATCTCTTCTTTTGTTTTTGCTTTAATCAGTAGTTCAGATTCTTCAGGGTTCTGACAGGCCAGTGCCAGGTTTTGAAGAATCTTTAAATGCTCATCACCTTTGGCTGCAATACCAATAACCAGATAGGCAGTTTCCTTTCCAAAATTTACTCCCTCTGGAAATTGGATTACAGAAATCCCCGAAAAGTTGATGTATTTTTTCGATTGGCTGGTTCCATGAGGAATTGCTACTCCATTACCAATATATGTTGTAATCTCTTTTTCCCTTTTTTTCATTTCTTCTATATACTCCGGCTGGACATAACCTCCATCTACCAGAATCTGCCCTGCCATTTCAATAGCTTTAAACTTATCTACAGAATCGACATTTATTAATATGGATTCCTTTTTAAGTATTGGTGGTGTGTTGTTTTCACCATGTTTTCTTTTAAAAAAGTTTAGAAAGCTCATTTCTCTCCTCCTTCGTTTACTACTGTGTTGTAGTAGTCCTCCATTAGATTCCGTAAATATTCCAAAAAATCGTCTTTACTGCCTTCTCTAACTATTTTAGAAAACTCTCTGTTTTCAATTATAGATGCACTGAAGCTACTAATTATTTGTAGTATCTGTGGTGGCGAATTTTCCGGTACTAAAACCACAATTACTCTATCTATCATAAAGCATGAATTTTCCATTTTTAAAGGTATATCTTTATTCAGTTTGAGAACACCTATAAATGGAAAATTTACACCTTTTGTTTTTGCATGCAAAAGCATAACTTTAATATCTGGTACAACAGTCGAACCTATCCTCTCCCTTTTCAAAAGAGATTTATAGCATTCGTGAGGGTTGGAACCAGTTGGAAGAAAAGTCTCATCACATGCCTTTTTAATAATATCCCCATGGTTTGCCACATTAATGTTTTCCTTAATTTTAAAGGATCTTAACATTTTTACAATAGCTTCAGATATAATTGCTGTGATCTCAAGCTTATCTTCCAGCTTTATAGTCTGTGATGGTTTTTTTATTCTTTGGTTTTTTAAGGGAATTTGTTTTATTGCTTCTTTTATTTTTTTTATCTCATCAGGAAACAAGATAGGTGTTACAACAACCATTCTACCATTATAATCCAGGGGTACTGTAGAGATAACCAGGTCTACATCTGTTGTATCAACGTGAGCCTTATTAAAGGAAAGGGCTGAAACCTGATCAACTATTTCTATATTTTCAATAGCTTTTTTAAGACGCACTGCTAAAATTTTTGAACTGCCTATCCCACTGGAACAAACAATCAAAACTTTTACTTTATATTTAGGCATATTGGCTCTTTCTACAGCTGCTGCTATATGCATGGATAGAAATCCAATTTCAGATTCAGGAATTTCATAACCGATTACATCTGATAACTTCCTGCAGGCTTTCTTAGTAGCCGCAAACACTTTGCTGTATTGTTCCCGAACCTGTTGCAAAACGGGATTTCTGATTTCCATTCCCATTGTTAATCTCGTTATAGCAGGACCCAGATGGGTAATTAATCCGGAAATTAAATTTAAATCTTTTGATAAGGTTACACCCAATTCTTTTTCCACTTCATTCACAAGAATACGGGTAATTTTAAGAATCTCTAATTCTGTATTCAGTGAGGAATTTTTTTGAGTTAAATCTTCTCTTAGTTTGGCTCCTTTCAAATGCATAGTGATATATCCTACTTCATGTATAGGGATGGAGATTTCAAAAACTTTTTCCAGGTTTTTTACAATTTCTTTTGCAGTTTCAAATTCCTTCGTATTCCTTAACCTGTTAAGGATTTCTTTAGCCAAATATATTTTTTCTCCCTGTTTCAATCTTTCTATAGCTAGAGCCAGATGAACTATTAAACCGACATAAGAGCTATCTGCCATTTTGAAATCCAATTGTTCCAATGTTTTATCAACGGATTTTTCTAATTTTGTAAAAGTATCTGCATCTATAAAATTCAGCAATCTCTTTTTGATTTCATATCTTATATCTTTTTTAGATTCCTTTATACTGCGAAAATTGTTTCTAATCAATGAAAGGAGTTGCTCTTCTCCCAAATTTTCATAAAGAAAATCCGCTATGGCCTTTCTAAAAGCAGATTCCGGTCCCTTAAGATATGCTCCAATACCGGGTTTCCTTACCAGAGTCAAACCCCTTTTTTCAAACCACTTGGTAACCTTATCCATATCATAACTGATTGTTGCCTGGGTTACTGATAGTCTATATGCAAAAGTGGTTAGCTTCTCTATTTCCTTAGCCGCCAGTAGTTCCTGTATTATCAGAGTTTGTCTTTCTTCTGGTGTTAATTCTTTATTTCTTACCTTTACCTCTGCCAACAGTTTTCTGAATTTATTTACGGCTTCTTCTGTTCCTCTTATACAACTGCCAACACCCGTTCTGGTTTCAAGCTGTAAGCCGTGTTTTTTTACAATCTTTTTTAATCCTGAAAGTTCTCTATGGATCGTTCTCGCAGACACATTGATTTCTTTAGATAGTCTTTTAACCGTGACAGGTTTTTTAGATTCCAGCAATATACTTAGTATTCGCTTTTGCCGACTGGATATTTCCTTTAAATCCATAAGGTTTTACCCTTCCCACTATATTTTAGACTTTTCTATAAAACCAAGTAACAAGAAGGAAAACCTTCTTGTTACTTGGGGTCTCACACATTATGATTGCCTATTGTTTTTTTAATCCTTCTATTATTTTATCAAAAATCGGATTGTTTACAAAGTTGGTAATTGATACGTGTTCAGCATCCGGTGCAACACTCTTTGCTCTATCTGTAAGTTTTTCATGAGTTATAACAATATCGGCATCTTCTGGTATTTCTTCAATTGAAGAATGAACAACTTCTATATCCAGACCCGCTTCTTCTATTTTTTTTCTCATTAAAGAAGCCGCCATAGCACTCGATCCCATACCTCCATCACAGGCTACAACGATTTTTTTCACTCGTTCCTTTGTATTTGTGCTTATTCTCAACTCTTTACCTTTAAACTCTTCGACTTTTCGGGTGGCTGCATCCAAATCATCCAATTCTTCGGCAGCCGTTTTTCTCAAAATAACTGAACCCACAAGGAAGGATACCACTGCAGAGAGGAATATTCCTGCCAGAACGGGCAGCAATCCCCCTTTTGGTGCCATAGCAATTTCCGCAAAAATACTACCCGGTGATGGAGTTGCAACAAGACCAGCACCTGTGATAACAAAGGTGAAAACTCCTGTCATCCCTCCTAGAATTACAGCCAAAAGCATAGCAGGTTTCATCAGCACATATGGGAAGTAAATTTCATGTATGCCACCCAGGAAATGAATTATAATAGCACCGGGTGCTGATTGTTTTGCTGTTCCCCGTCCCACAAGCCAATACGCCAGAAGAACGCCAAGACCGGGGCCTGGATTGGTTTCCAGCAGGAAGAAAATTGATTTACCCATTTCCTGTACCTGCTGGACCCCCAGGGGACTTAAGACTCCGTGATTGATTGCGTTGTTTAAAAATAAAATCTTGCCCGGTTCGATGAACAGGGAGGCCAAGGGTAATAGACCCGCATCTACTATTGTTTCAACACCTGATTTAAGCATTTCGTTTAATGACTGCACAATGGGACCTACAGCAACATATGCCAAAAGTGTTATAATCATACCAATAATACCGGCTGAAAAATTGTTGACTAACATTTTAAAACCTGTTGGAATTTTTCCTTCTACTGCTTCATCAAATTTTTTGATTGCCCAGCCTCCTAGAGGACCCATAATCATTGCTCCAATGAACATGGGGACATCTACCCCTACAATTACCCCCATCGTTGCAACTGCTCCAACAACTCCTCCTCTAGTTCCTCCAACCATTTTACCACCAGTATATCCAATCAAAAGTGGTAAAAGATAGATTATCATGGGACCAACCAGAGCACCTAGATGTTCATTGGGTACCCATCCTGTTGGAATAAACAATGCAGTAATGAAACCCCACGCAATGAATGCTCCTATGTTGGGCATTACCATGCCACTCAAGAACCTACCAAATTTTTGTATTCGTTCCCTCACAGTTTATCCTCCCCTTTTATTTTTGTTATTAAGGAGTGTCATGATTTTTTGTTGCCATTTTTTAATATATCCACTCCTTGTCCTATTTATATCTTAGGGGTTTATGCGTTAAGTTTCAAGGATTTCTTTATAGATTATGACATCTTTTATTGTTGCCATTTTTTAATATCAGCTATTAAAAACAATATACCATTACAATATAATGCAGTAGATAAAGCAATCTGAACACAGTCAACATCAAACATATGAGTGTTGCTCCAAAAAAAAGGCAGGTAAACTTTTTTTAAACCCTACCTTTTAAAAGATGTTCTCCGTTTTAATTTTAATAATAACAAAATTGCTACATTCCTCATCAAAACTCAAACTTTTTCTCTAAGAAGAGTTTCAAACAGGCCTCCACTACCTCTTTATCATATAGAGTCCCTTTGTTTCGGGAAATTTCTTCAAGAGCCTTCTCTATCCCATGAGCCTTTCGGTAAGGCCTATGGGATGCCATAGCCTCCACAACATCGGCAACACTCAGGATTCTGGCTTCTACAATGATATCCTCACCCGACAGCCCCCCGGGGTAACCTGAACCATCCATTCTTTCATGGTGCTGTAGCACTGCTTTGGCTACGGGCCAGGGAAAATCTATTTCCTTAAGTATGTCATATCCCACCTGAGAATGGGTTTTGATAATATTGAATTCACATTCACTGATTTTTCCCGGTTTGCTCAAAATTTCAGTGGGCACAGCGATCTTTCCAATATCATGCACCAGCGCTGCTATACGGATTCCCTCTATCTGACGCTCCGGAAATTTCATTTCTTTTGCTATTTCATTAGCTAGCTTGCTTACCCGCTGTTGATGCCCTGCCGTGTATGGGTCTTTCTTTTCAACCATGGTTGTCATAGCTTTGATAACATCCCTTGTTATTTTCTGCAGCTTATTGAGACTCTGTTTTAATCTCATCTGGGCATTCTTTTTATCGGTAATATCCCTTACCATATGAAAATACAGCTTTCTTCCATCTTTTGTTTTAAACTGCGTGGGATAAACAGCAGAAACAAACCATCTCTGGCTGCTTTGATCAAAAATTTCTCTTTCTACTGCACAGCCTTTTTTAACAGCATCTTCAAGGGGACACTGGGGAACAGGGTGATTTAAACCGTGTAATACCATGGGACAATACTTACCTATCAGGTTTTGAGGATCGAGATTTAAGTCTTTCTTAACGGCTTGATTGGCTAACAAAATATTGTGTTTGTCATCCACCATCAACATGTAAAAGGGTAAAGCATTTACTATTTTCAGGATTTCTATACCAATTTTAAAATCAATCCCCTTTTTAGAAGTATCAAAGGTAATTGGGATATTATGCAGATGCTCTTCTGGAATTTCCACATTGTTTTTAATCAACAGGTTTTTTTCAATTTCAGGTAAAATGTTTTTTAAACTCATTAATCTATCTGCAAATCGTTTACTCTTTTCTTTCATCTCTTCCACACCTACACCTTTTTTGATTTAAAAATATGGCTCTGCAACAGTATTGTATTATTGTAATTATACGATATTTCTTTTGAAAAGTGTATACTTAATTAACTATTTATCTGCTTGATGTTTCTAATCTTTTTATTTGATATAAAACTCAAAAATCCTTTTCCATATGTTATATTTTGTCAAGATTTCTGGTTTGGTTATAAAAGGTTAACCGGGGATATTTTCGACTCATATTGAGAGAATATAAAAAGAACCCAAAAACCAAATGTCTAAAAAAGGCAGAAAAAAGAAAGGAATGATTTTTCTGCGTCTTCCTAAAATAAATCTCACCGATTATTTTTTGATACTTATCGGTTCTGTCATAACGGCTTTAAGCCTTAATATGTTCCTTGTTCCTAACAAAATTGCCGCCGGAGGAGTAAGTGGTATTGCTACAATACTGTATTACACCGCTGGTTTACCCGTAGGTTTGACTATGCTTATAATAAACATCCCTCTTTTCCTGGCAGGCCTTGTTCTCATTGGTAGCCGGTTCGGCTTTAGAACCATCCTCGCCACTCTGCTGCTGGCATTTCTAACAGATGTAACAACCAATTTCCCAGTGGTTACAAGGGATGTGCTGCTGGCATCTGTCTATGGAGGAATAGTTATGGGTATAGGCCTCGGATTAGTGATACGATCAGGGGCCACTACCGGTGGTTCGGATCTTGGTGCACGTTTGGTTCATCACTATTTCGGCGAAATAAGTGTGGGGCAGGCCCTTCTGGGCATTGATTTTATTGTAATCACTGCTGCCGGGCTGGTTTTCAACCTTTCCCTGGCAATGTATGCTCTTTTTGCCCTTTTTATAAGCAGCAGAGTTATTGACCTGATTCAGGAAGGAATGAATTATGCAAAGGCTGTTTACATCATCTCGGACAACACTCAACAAATAGCAAAGGCAGTATTGAATGAACTATCCCGCGGAGTAACAATCTTGGGTGGTAGAGGTGGTTACACAGGAGAAGATAGAGAGGTACTGCTGTGTGTAATTACCAGAATGGAAGTTATTCGATTAAAAAAATTAGTGCACCGCCTTGACCCTAAAGCCTTTGTAATCATTTCTGATGTGCATGAAGTCCTGGGAGAAGGATTTCAAAAAATGAAATAGACCCCAAAAAGCCTCACTTTTTTCGATGGCCACTTTTAGTTTTTACCTTCCACATCCTACATAGGTATTGAAGTGACATATTGTGATTTTTTTTATTTTATATATCCTCAATCTCCTATACAAAAATACAGGATTGATCTCGCTTAAAAAATAAAAAAACCTGCCTAAGACAGGTTTGATATGTAATAGGACCTTCCTGTCATTTTATTTGGGAGGAAATCTCCACACCAGGGGTTTAAATTTTTCGACACAATGCTTTTTTCGAAAATCATGTTTTGGAGTGTTCTTCCGGTCAGTTTTTTGGTCTTCTTCCTCCTCAGAGATTGTTTTTTCTTCCATGAGCATTACTCTGTCTTGCGGTTTTTCTTTGTATTTATTGCTTGCATTGTTTTTATTAATCTCTGAAGCCTCGGGTGTTGATAGCAGCTCTTCTGATACTTCGTGCTTTTCTTGCTTTGTTTTTTTGTTTTTTGATGCCTGTGCATTTAAATAGCCAGTTACTCCCAGTAGGTTTGCCAATACAAGAAAACCTAAAGCAGAAGTCAAAAGCTCCTGCTTATTTTTGTTTCTTAATGTTACACTCACTACATCTGCTAAAGGGGATTTCTTCAATGTTTCCCCTCCTTTCTCATTTTGAATAGTGTGTTTCCTTTAAAAAAACCTTATTACATTATATGATAATAAATGGTTTTTTGTTACTTTTATCAAACAATGTTGTTTACATTGTGTAATTACCATCACCAGTTTCTATAATTTTTAATATACGTTCTTCATGGCCGTTTGCTGCATTAATATAAATATAAAATTCTTCATCTTCTTCAAGGGTTGCCCTGACTTCATAACACAGCAATTCCTTTCGGCTGGGGGTAGGAATCAATGCAAGCCTTATTCTCTTAATATCGAGGTCTGGTTTGATAAGTTCTTTGACTTTAGCTTTGGTTAATTTGGGTTGAGGCAGATCTCTCTTATGATGATAAATAAGGTAGCCCTGAGCATTATAACCAACAATCTGTTCATTATCAAGGGCCACACTGACCTTAATAAAATCTGGATAGATAACCACCCCATTGATTAGAGGTACAAATGTAACGGTGAGAACATTATCTTCCCTCAAAGAGCCCGTTGCAATCATGTTATTAAACCCGCGGTCCCTAAGAAAACCTTCTGCTTTGCTTATTGCATCCGCTATTGAAACCCCAGCTTCCTTCACATCCCTTGGATTCAAGTACCACACTACATGACCGCCCTTTTTGCTAACATCTATAACCACTTCTTCCTTTTTGCTTTGGGATCTTAAGGTGTATGAATAAGCGGGAATTAAACCTTTGGGTTCATCTTCCTTTTTTATAGAATAGTTTGCCTTGTCAGAAACATCAATAAACCCTCGAGCAATTCCTCGTGCCTTACTTTCAGAAATCCACGGACCGGTCAATCCTTTGGGCTTTATGCTTTCCACATGATCGGAAAAAGGTCCGTCATAAGTTAAAGTTGGCGCTTCATCTTTCAGGCGTTCATCGATTTTCCCCAGTTCCCCGCCCAGGGACCTTTCAGGAGGTTTGGCTTTATCTTTAGAGCTTTCCGAATCCAAACTGCCCCATTTAATTTTACCGGTCTTCACTTCTGGTATTAGATCGTGCAGCTTGATATTCAATTTCCTGGTCTGATCTCTTAATTCCTTCAGTTTGTTCCATTCCGCATCATTAATAGCCTGATTGCTTGCATTCTTTTTAGCCAGGTAAAAGGCAAAATCCCCAATCTGCGCAAGATATTTTTGGCTTGTTTGAAGTTTTAGTCCAACGGGCAATCTGTCAAGAGCCATGCGAGCGTTTTCAGCTTCATGCCATACAGTAGTTAGATTGATAATATTCTGCCTCGGGGAAGATGAAGCTATGCTTTTGGCCAGCAGCATATCCAGATTTTCGCTGTGTTTTAACAAACTAAAGAAAGCCATTTGGTACTGGGCTTCCAGCTGGTTTTCTGCTCTAGCCAGACGGTTGCTATAATTAAAAAACATCCAGCCGAGCACAATCAATAATACCAATGCCCCTACAACTGCAGCACTTCTTTTGAGGTTCAAAACCTCTACCTCCTTTGCTTATTTTCCAAACACATGATTTCCAATTTTTCTTATTATTTGACGAGTCCATATCCATTTGCTGACCGGTTTTGATGGGTTCCAGAAAAACAGACAGCCATATGTGGGATCCCATCCATTCAAAGCTGCTCTGGCAGCTTTTATGTTTTCATCACTGGGGGGTTGGCGCCAGATTTCTCCATTGCTTACCGATTCAAAAGCATGAGGTTGATATACAACTCCACTAACTGTTGAAGGAAACTTGGGGCTTTCAACCCGGTTTATAATAATTGCTGCTACAGCTACCTGACCAGTATATGGTTCCCCCCGGGCCTCCCCGGAGATCAAACGGGCTAAAAGGTGCACATCATCCGCTGTAGCCCTGCCGTCACCCTGGGCATAAACCGCCCTTTCCTGTCCATATTTTTTTAAAAACGAGTCAGCAGATTTTGTCATAACCAGGTAGGTTATCGAAAAGGAAACAAAAAATAGCAGAAACCAGTATAGAAGCTTTTTACCAAACTTTCTGAAGTTTTGCATTCTGATTTCACCTTCCTTTATTCTGCTTATACCTGTATATTTAAATTTCCCATTAAAAAGTTCAATTATTCAGTAACAAATCTCTCTGGCTCTACATAATGTAATATAAAAACTGCGTGATTGATGTGTAAAAGCGAGATAAAAAACTTGTTTTTCGTAAATTTTTTGGGGTTGTTGAATATAAATATATAAGACTGAATAACAGGAGGTTTTCGAAAATGAAAGGTTTTAATGAAATGCTTAAACACTTTAAATCTGACCTTGAAACCCTTCACAATCAATTAAAGGAAAAAACGGTGGAAGTGAGTATTGATGAGCTGGTTAGTGTTACTGCAAATGGGCTGCAGGAAATACATGATGTCAAAATTCATTCTAAAGCTTTTTCCGAAAACCTGAGGGAAGACCTGGAAAAAGCCATTGTTAAGGCTTGCAATGAAGTTATGGCTGAAGCACGAAAAATGGTAAAAGATAAACTGGGAAAGCTGACAGAAGAAATTGATTTGAAAAACCTGGAAGGTTTATTTTAAATGGAGGGATTAAATTGACAGACAACAACTTAAACCTGATGGACGCGATTATTGTTTTTATGAATAAATATTCCAATAGGGAAATCGATACATCAACTCTGATAAGTCTATTAACTTTATCCAATGTATTGGGTATTCTTACATATTTAAATGAATCAAACAAAAACCTGGAGTATGTTACCCCAGGAAATGTTCCAGACGTGCCACAGGACCTAAATCTAAAAGACCTTGATGTTAAGAGCCTTTCAAATATGTTGGGTTCTTTAATTGGAAAACAGGGGGCACAGAAAATAAATCCTATGACCATTATCAATCTTGCCAAGGTTTTAAGCTCTCAGCTGGCACCCCCATCACCACCGGGTAACAAGGAAACAGGATCGGAAAAAGAAGAGGGCAAAAAAAAAGAAAAGAAAAGCATGTAGTTTAAACCACGCATATTAATACAGGGCCGGTTTCAAAGCCGGTCCTGTATTCTTTAAAGAGCTATTCCACCTCTTTTTTTGATTTCTTCCACAACTACTCTCACAAGGGGAGGTGGTAAAAAGGCAATGTTACCCGTTTCTCCGAAATGAACTTTTACAGCAACTATATCTCCTTTATCGATAACTTCGCCCAAACCAGCTCTGTTGAAAATCTCCCTGGTTTTATCCAACAGGTTTCTTTTTCTTTTGGTGCTCATGTCAGTAAAAAGAACTTCTGAAGTCACTATTTTTATCCTTTCCCTTCTGGAATAATTTTGCCCTTTGCATAGGTTTTAAAAGCTTTGTATATCTTAACGGTTTTTTTGCTTCCAACCATACCCCCGGCTCCTTCAACATCAACAATATACCCATCTATTCTGGCTATGCCATCTCTAGGGTTGGTTTCATGCTGTTCCTCTATTGGCAATTCCAAAACCTCTCCTTCTTTTACGGGTAATGCTCTAGCCTCCACCTCTTTTATGCTTCCCACAGTCTTTATAACGATTTCTTCGGGGTGAACATCTCTGCTGCCCTTTATGTATACGTGTTTGTCTAATTCTTCTTCTAATTTGTTTAAATGGCTGCCACCAGAACCGATGACAACAGCAGCAACACTGGGGTCTACTTCAACAAGCACAGCTTCAGCATCTTTATTGTTTTCGAAGATTTTTTTGATCTGTTTTTCGACTTTTTTACCCATGGTATCTTCAGACATTATTTTGCCTTTCCCACCACAATATGGACACATCTTTTGAAGCACCTCATCAAGCCCCTGTTTTACTTTTTTTCGTGTCATTTCCACCAGCCCCAACCGGGTTAAACCCAAGACATGGGCTTTTGTCCTATCTCTCTTTAAATGTTTTTCAAGGGCTTCTACTACCATTTGCTGGTGTTCCAGAGTGTTCATATCGATAAAATCAATAATTATAATTCCACCGATATCTCTCAATCTCAATTGTTTGGCTATTTCAACAGCTGCCTCGAGATTTGTTCTTAACACAGTATCTTCCAGGTTTTTCTTTCCAACATACTTACCGGTATTAACATCAATAGCAGTCAGGGCTTCAGTTTGATCAATAACAATATAGCCTCCACTCTTAAGCCAAACCTTTCGTTTCAAAGCTTTATCTATTTCCTCTTCTATATTAAAGTAATCGAAGATATCCTTTTTGCGGGTGTAGAGCTCCACCCTAGGTTTCAAATGAGGAGATACGTAATCCAGAAGTTCCAGCACTTTTTCGTACTCATTTTTATCATTTATATAAAACCTGTCTACATCTTTTGTAAACAAATCCCTCACTATTCTATAAACAAGGTTTACGTCTTTGTGAATCAGTTTTGGAGACAAAGCTTTTTTTTCCCTCTGTTGTACCCTGTTCCACAATTTTTGTAGAAACTCTACATCCTGATTGATGTCATCTTCTCCCTTTCCTTCCGCCACTGTCCTGATTATGATACCCATGTTTGGAGGTTTGATTTTTTCCGCTATTTCTTTCAAACGTCTGCGCTCCTCTTCTGATTCAATCCTTCTAGAAATTCCTATGTATTCCACGGTAGGCATTAATACCGAATACCTTCCAGGTAAGGTGATTTGGGTTGTTACTCTAGGCCCTTTACCATTCATGGGTTCTTTTATGACCTGAACCATCACTTCCTGGCCGACCTTTAACGCTTTTTCGATTGATGCTTGTTTAAACTCCGATATCTCACCATTGTGTTCTTCTTTGACAGATTTGTTGTATAAAACATCATCGATATACAAAAAAGCGTTTTTCTCAAGCCCAATATCAACAAAGGCTGCCTGCATACCAGGTAAAACATTTGCAACCCTGCCTTTGTAAATATTTCCAACAATCCTTTTTTTATAGTTTTTCTCTATATATATCTCAACAAGTTTCTTCTCTTCCATCACAGCTACCCTTGTCTGGTCATGGTCAACATCGACAGCAATTTCTCTGCTCATAAAATTCAACTCCTCAACAAGTGTTAAATCATTTGGTTCTTCTCCATTTTA
>DFNM01000109.1 GCA_002376045.1 Firmicutes bacterium UBA3567 | reverse complement strand
ATCCAAAAAGCTATACGCGACGTTGATTAAGTCCAGTCTCAATATATAAAAAGATTGCTGATTAAAAGGGATAGCCATTATTTTTTTTAAGTTTTTTTAAGTTTATGGTTATGCATTTAACTTAGCAAAATTTTTTCCGAATTGAAGTACGGATTAAAATTCTCTTAAATTACGCTTCATATTCAGCAGTGGTTGAGTCTTACCACTTGGTATGGAAATCAATTTGAGAAGTCAAAAGTTTTCCCTGCTTTGTTTGCAACCAAGCAGATTGGAAGAAAGCTGCTGAGTTAATGGAATAGCCATATTTAAGTTTTACATCTAACAAAATGACCAAAATTAAAAAATAAAAACAATATGTACAAAATATTGAAAATTAAAAAAAACATTTTATATTAATAAGAAAAATTATTTATTGATTCTGCTGTAAAAAGTCCATTTTTCAATAAAATTACTCTACATCTTGCGAGAATATGCAACCACAACTACAACATATAGATCGAATTTCTTCTAAAAGGTGTTTCTGCCCCAAAATCTTTATTTAGCAAGATGTTAGTAAATTTAACAGATAAGGAGGTGATTCTATAAAGATTTTAATATGTTTTAAAAATAAGGTTTATTTAGAAAAAGTATAGGTGTTTGGAAAATGTTGAGGAATTCAGATCCAAAGAATAACGAAGATAGAGAAGATGAGATTAAATGAAGGTTGATTGTAAGAAAAATTAAGACAACAAAGGATTTGATCAAGGAAGGAAGGGATAAAAGGCAAAAAAAGGGTATGCCATTCGAGTTTGTTGATCCTGCCGGCGATAATAATGACGGTAATCAGTTGAGTGATACTGGCTAAAAACAGATCAGCTTTAATAGAGTATTTATTCCGGGTTTTAGGGTTTTCAATTCCCATAGGTTCTTTAATTAACAGTTTGTTCAACAACATCTCGTTTTTTATACAGCTCAAGCCATTCTTCACCATCTCTGAGAATGCCGGAATAAAAACGAAGATTTTGATCAGGGTAGGTATAAACCGCCCTGACATAAGGAGAATCAGTGTATGGATTTTTGCAATGGCAGACACGTTTACCGTTTTCAAGATGAGTTTCAGGGCAAACCCATTTGAATCTGGGGCTTCTACCCTACCTTTGCAGCAACCATTGGGTTATGAGTTTAGAATCATCAAAAGGGCATAGAGGCCAACCGAATTCATTAAATCCCGGCTGAGGCAAATCAGAATTAGAATTTCTGGTATTTAAAGGAATGACAGCTTTTTCAAACCTACATTCTTTTAACAGAAAAGAATATCATAGCTATCGAAGGCAGTATCTTCGATAAAGCATTTACAAGCAGTATTGGGATGTTGATTAAAAAAATCTTTTAATACGAGGAGGGTTAAGAATGAAAGCTGAAGTTAAAAAAACCCAAATAAAAACAAAAGAAAATTTATGGAATCAAAAGATTGCTTATGGTATGCCTTTATATGTATATCTTCCTTTATTAGTTTTAGTCCTTATTGCAACTTTTACTGAGAAACTCCCAAATAATATGGTTGGCGGAACAGCTTTTTTACTTCTAGTTGCTGGAGGATTAGTTTATATAGGAGATAGAATACCAATATGGAAAGATTGGCTCGGAGGAGGTCTAATCTTTACTTTAATTGTCGGAGGTCTAGCTAGCTATTGTCAAATTATTCCAAAATCGTCATTTGATACTATAACAGGTTTTTATTATAAACCTACCAATATGTTGGTTTGGTGTATAGCAGCTCTCATTGCAGGAAGTATACTTTCAATGCCGCGACCCTATTTGGTTAAAGCACTCCCACTATATATTCCTGCAATTTTTGGGGGGTTAGTATTTAGTTATATTTTAGCTTTTGTAGGTGGCAGTATAACTGGTTATGGTGGAATAAAAGCTATTTTGACAGTTGCTAATCCTATAGAAGGCGGAGGATTAGGAGCAGGAGCAATACCAATGAGTCAGATTTATGAAAAATCAACTGGAATGAATTTTGATCAAATATTTTCTATGATTATACCAGCGGTTGTAATTGGTAATATTATAGCTATTATTATTGCTTCAGTATTGCATCGAATAGGACAAATAAAACCACAGTTAACAGGAAATGGAATATTGATGCCTGAGGAGAGATGGATGCCTAAGGGTGGTATTAAAAAAGTAGAAATAAACTTGACATGTGAAACAATAGTCCAGGGCTGGACAGTTGCAGTTTCATTACTAGTCATTGGTTATATGCTTAAAAGTTTTATACCAATACATTACTTTGCAATAATGATTATATTAACAGCTATAATTAAAATAGTGAATTTTCTTCCGGATGAAGTGGAACAAAGTGCAGGACACTTCTACAAATTTGTAGCGACAGGTTTTTATGGACCATTGCTTTTAGGAGTTGGGCTGAAACACTTTAAATTAGATGTATTAGTTGAAACGATTACTCCTACTTATTTATTATTAGCGTTTTTAGTAGTGCTGGGTGCTGGTTTGGGCGCAGCAATTGTTGGATGGTTATTTAGATTATACCCTATAGAATCAGCTTTAACGGGAGGATTATGTATGGCCAATATGGGAGGATCCGGAGATATAGCTGTGCTTGCCGGAGCACATCGAATGGAACTGATGCCCTTTGCACAGATATCGTCCCGTATTGGTGGAGCAATCATGTTACTAATAGCTCAATTTACTATAAGTATTTGGGGACAGTATTTGATACATTAATATTTTTACCTTTTAGTTTTTGCTTTTAGATAAAAGTAGATACCTTATAGGAGGTGTAAATATTGAAAGAATTAAGGGTGTTATCCCCTACAGGCATTTTGGGTTACGGATTTCCTAAAGAATCTTTTCAACAGGGATTGGAATTAGAACCTGATATGATTGGTGTAGATGCTGGATCGACTGATGCAGGACCATATTATTTGGGTGCAGGCGTTTCTTTTACTGATAGAAATGCTGTTAAACGAGATTTGCAATTGCTATTAAATGCAGCTGTCGAGAAAGGAATTCCCCTGTTGATTGGTAGTGCAGGAGGAGCGGGGGCTGATCCTCATCTACAATGGTGTGTAAATATTGTGAAAGAAATTGCTAAAGAAGAAGGTCTTAATTTCAAGATGGCTACCATTTCTGCTGATATCACAAAAAAATGGATTAAAGAAAAAATAAAAAAGAAGGAAGTTGTCCCTCTAAAACCTGTTCCCGAAATAAAAGAAGAAGATGTGGAACAGGCTATAAGAATAGTTGCCCAGATGGGAGTAGAACCCTTTATAGCAGCTTTAGAAAAAGGAGCCCAGGTTATTGTCGCTGGAAGGGCTAATGATCCTGATGTTTTTGCCGCTTTGGCTATTAAAGAAGGTTTTAACCCAGGTTTGGCTTTACATATGGGGAAAATTTTAGAATGTGCAGCTATTGCTGCTGAACCAGGAAGTGGAAGAGATTGTATGTTTGGTATTATTCGAGATGATCATTTTGAAGTTGAACCTTTAAATCCAGAACGACGATGTACTGCTACTTCAGTTGCAGCACATACATTATATGAAAAGGATAATCCTTATGAATTGTATGGTCCAGGTAGAATTGTTGATTTAAGAAATTGCACATTTGAAGAGGTTAATTCGAGACGTGTTAGAGTCTTTGGTACTAAGTTTAAGTCAAGTAATGATTATTATGTAAAACTTGAGGGAGTAAAAAAGGTAGGATTTAGAACTATTTGCATTGCTGGTGTAAAAGATCCCATAATGATAAAACAAATAGATGAAATACTTAAAGAGATTAAGAAATCAATTAATGAAAATTTTGATAATATATCTAAATCCGAATATACTACGATTTTTAGGATTTATGGCCGGGATGGAGTTATGGGCAAATTAGAACCAGAACCTCTTATTAAATCTCACGAAATAGGGATTGTGATTGATGTAGTAGCAAAAACCCAAGAGCTTGCAAACACTATTTGTAGTTTTGCCCGTTCTACATTGTTACATTATGGATATCCTGGAAGGATAGCTACAGCAGGGAATCTAGCGTTTCCATATTCTCCATCTGATATTAAAGTTGGGGAGGTATATGAATTTAATATTTATCACTTAGCTCGACTAGAAGACCCGACCGAAGTTTTCCCAATCCAGTT
This sequence comes from Firmicutes bacterium UBA3567, assembly GCA_002376045.1. Lineage (GTDB taxonomy): Bacteria > Bacillota > Thermosediminibacteria > Koleobacterales > UBA3567 > UBA3567. The sequence continues at coordinate 2,726 of DFNM01000109.1, read as the reverse complement.
GGAAGAAGTAAAAGGGGGGGAAATAAGGTGAAAACCAAACCAATAATCGAATTAGCAAAAGTTATCAGAAGTAAAAATGCTGGACCTTATGAACTTACATTTGATTTTATATTTAAAGATTTTGATACTTATGAACGAGTCAAAAACTCAAATGTTATCAATAAAGAAAAAATTTCCAAATTATACAAAATTTCCAAAGAAAATGTTCTTTCAGTAATTGCATATGATCCTGCTAAAGCTATAAAAGTTACAATTGTTAGGCCATGGGCTTCAGGGGCCGTAGAAGAAACAGATGTATATGGTGCACAACAACATACCCCATTGTTAAAAATAAAAGTTCCATGTGAAGATTAATTACCTTATTTTAAATAATTAATAGTAGTTAAAGTATGAGATTAGGGATTATAATTAGGACCGGCTAATTACCGGTTCTTTTTATTATTATAACGCATCTTCAACACCCATAATTTCAAAGACAGGATAATTTTTTAGAAAAAAATCTTAAAAAACCAGTTATTTTCCAGATATTACCTTGTACTTTTGCCCTGGTTGTTGTATTATAGAACTAGGGAGTGAGTTGATCAAGTCCAAAATTTTGTGTAAAATTCCCTCTGGTTAGAACCAAGTGTTTTTAATCACCACCGCTTACCCAGCATACCGTCTCCGGCCCTTTAGGGGTCAAGGATACGCTGTCGCCGGGCTTTGCCCGTCCTTGACCTCAGGGCCTCCGGTGGTTATTAACAGTTACCGGTGGTGATTATAGCTATCTTATTGGAACTACCTTTTCCCTTGATTTTTTTGAGGTTTCTTTTTGCCATTCAAAGTACTCGGCCATATCTGGCCATATCTAAATACTTTTTGCCGGAAGCCCATTTTTCATCTTGTTCCATTAGTAAAGCCCCGATTAAGCGGATAGCTGCTTCCCTGTTGGGAAAGATTCTAATTACTCTTTCGTGTCGGCGGATTTCTTCGTTTAACCGTTCTAAACTATTGGTGGTACGGAGTCTTTTTCGATAACGCTCGGGAAGTTCTAAAACCGCTATAGCGTCTTCAAAGCCGGCTTCTAAAACATCCATGGCCTTAGCAGATTTTGTTATCCAATACTTGATTCAGCAGCATTCTCGCTGTAGCTGTATCTGGAGCTTCTAATATGGCTCTTACTTTAGCATGTACTTCTTTTCGTAAGGCTTTCGGGGTTTTATCGAGGATATTACGCATAAAATGGGTTTGACAGCGCTGCCAGGTCGAACCATGAAAATACTGACGAATAGCCCGTATAAGCCCGTTGTGATGATCGGAAACTACTATGTCAACGCCATGCAGGCCCCTTTGCTTGAGCCATGAGAAGAATTCACTCCAGCTTTCTTCCGATTCGCTGTCACCAACCATAAGACCTAATACTTCCCGGTATCCTTCTTCATTTACACCAACGGCAATTAATAGGCCCCGCTGACGGACACGGCCATCTTTCTAACCCTTATGACCATGGCATCAACTATCACAAAGGGGTAGCTGTGTTCTCTAAGAGGCCTTGAGTTACATGCTGTCACAATAGGGTCAAGGTTTTTACAGAGTTCGGAAATAGTGGATTTTGAGAATTCGGTACCGCAGAGCTCATAGGTTATTTCTTCAATTTTTCGGGTAGATACACCGTTAACCACCATCTCCATTAATGCCAGTAAAAGCGCTTGTTCGCTCCTTTGGTAGCGGCGGAACATATCTGTAGTAAGCTTGCCGTTGCGAAGCCTTGGAACTCTTAATGTAAGGGTGCCAACTCTGGTAACAAGATTTCTTGAATAGTAGCCGTTACGATAAGCTTGTCTTTCCTCAGTTCTTTCATAAGGTTCTGCCTTGATTTGTTCGGTGGCCTGGGCTTGTAGTATTTGATTGAGCACGGATTCTAAAAGCTTAGCCATCCCTTCATTTTTAGCTCCTTTTAAAAAGAGGTGGTGCAAAATTTCGGAATCAATGGTAATATTATATTGAGCCATTTCTCATCCCTCCAGTTAGGTTTTTGGTTTTGTTACCTTTAATTCTAACCAGAGGGTGGGGAGTGGCTCAATCCCTTTTTTATTTATTCTTTTTTACACAAATTATACGGACTTAACTGTGGGTTTTAAATGGCAGAAGTAATATCATTCAGGCCCGGCAGGTCTAATAGGTGCGTCGAACCCCTTTATACATGGTAGATGAATTTTATGAAGGTATGGATACAGAGAATCTGTTCGGCAAAGGTGTTAAACCCGAGGATTTAACTGATTATCACCTGGCAAGGGCACTGGACAAAATAGCGCTGGCCGGTCCTCAGAAAGTGTTTTCAACACTTGCGATGCATGCTATAAGTTATGAGAAGATACCTGTGAAGGTTTTACATAATGATACCACTTCAGTTTCTGTATATGGTGATTTCAAAGGGGAAGGCAGCCTTAACATAACATATGGATACAGCAAATCAAAACGGCCTGATTTGGAACAATTTTTGTATGGATTAAGCGTAACATCTGATAAGATACCCGTATGTGCTGATGTAAAAGACGGTAACACAACTCCCGTCTTCCCGGCAATTTCAATTTAGAATCACAGCTTATACAGAAAGCCTGGGAGGAGAACAACTGGGAAGATGTTGGTAAATTTTCTACCAAAAAGGATGCGGCATCTTACAGATTACAGAGCTTCACAGAGGTTCTTTATGGCAGAGAATATCGTTTTGTCGTAGTTCATTCATC
>DFNM01000071.1 GCA_002376045.1 Firmicutes bacterium UBA3567 | reverse complement strand
AGGAGGCCGTAAAATTGGGAACAGTAATGAAGTTTCTTTGGGCTAAAACAGGTAGTTTATCTTTACCCGGGAAAACTATTCCTTTTTGGGGTTTCTCTACTTTTCAACGCGACCCTCAAGTTCCCGGTCCTATAGTAGAAGCAAAAGCAGGAGATAAAATAATTATAGGCTTGTTCAACAGTTTTTATAACTCAAGCCCTATACAAGAACCGGTATCAATTATTTTTCCGGGGCAGGAAAATGTAAAAGTAAATGAATTAGAACATTTCTGGCGGAGATTCATGTTATATCTCTATACGCAGAACGATAGATATCTTTCACGATTGGCTTTAAGAGGCTCTGTGCCTGTAAAACCCCAATATTCTGAAGATCTTATGGTATCATTAACAAACTATTTAGAGCCGACTAACTATTATAACCTAAAATCAATTGTATATAATTTTGATGCTGTTAACCCGGGTATTTATTTGTATGAAAGCGGAACAAATTGTGAAAAACAGATACAAATGGGGTTATATGGAGTTATTGTAATAAGACCAATAGGTTATGATACACCCGGTCATCCAAATTACAAAACCGCTTATGGTGTAGATACAGGTTCTGAGTATGATGTAGAGAAAATACTGGTCTTAGGCGAATTTGATAGTAACATGCATAATAATGTTGATTCCGGTTATTATGATGATATGTTAAAATTTAAACCGGATTGCTGGGTCATTAACGGCCGCTCTTATCCAGATACTCTTAATGAGGACAATAGCTCCAGTCAGCCTTATAGTTCTAAAATAAGCTGTAGGGCAGGGGAAAGAGTATTATTAAGGATTATAAATGCCGGCTTTTATACTCATACCTTATATTTAGGTGGGCTGTTGGGGCGAGTAATAGCAGAAGACAATTTCCCGTTAAAACAGTCCGGTATGGATGCTACCTATGAAAAGGCAGGGTTTACCTTAGGAGCCGGCCAAAGTGTTGATATTATAGTTACACCTACTATCCCGGGGGAATTCTACCTGTATGCAAGAGAGTATAATCATCTTGTAAACAATGAAGAGTTTCCAGGAGGTATGATGACTAAATTAGAGGTTTATTAATTTCCCAGGGAAAACACTTGAGATTATAAAGAGGCTGTTGACAGTTAAGGTTAACAGCCTCAAAAATGTCTTGCAAATATGATTGTTTGCTATATGGTTTCCAAGCCAAAAAGGAGCTTATCGATGAGGAAATTGTTCGTATGGCTACCCTGGAGGCTGCTATATGAATTTCTTTTCGGTTGCAGAAAAATACAACCGATTTTTCGGGAGTGTAAATTTTTTTGTGTAGCGTGTCCAGCCAAGTCAAAGCATGCTTACTGGTGTAAGTCCAGTCTGAGTAATCGTTAGGGAGCTCAGTAGCTAACCACTAAGTATAGAAGAAATTCTGTGCTTAAAGCGTGGGGATAAAGTAGCCCGAAAGGGAGCGAGCAAGAGTGCGGGTTGTAACGTAAAGTAAATTCTGCTGCATCGTGAATTTGCCTCAATAGAGGAGCAACTGTCTGCCCCCTCAATGCCTAAAGCCTGTAGAATAACACTTGATACTACCTTTTTGGGATTGGCTAAGGCAAGCTTGTCCAATGCTCTGGCAAGACAATCATCATTTAAATCTTCCCAGCTTACACCTTCACCAAAAAGATTGCCTAAATCCTGATACCAGGAAGGATTGATAACCTTGTTAAAACCACTCCTTACGGGTTTTGGGTTGCTGTGTATGGTGTTGGTGGTATCTATTATACAGAGGAACTGGGTTTTGGCTGTGAAGTTTTCGGGTGGTATGGGTTTAATGTTTTTAATAATAAGCGGTATATTATCCGGCGCTTTTGTTAGTGGAAATCAAATGCGGGCAAATTATTTTATGGAGACCAGAGAAGATCGCAAAAGGCGAATTAACTGGTCCTTTTATCTGCTGCTTGCAGGGCTGCCCAATGTTATAGGGGCAGTAGTGATATATATTCTGTTTATGTAGTTGAACTATGTCGAGTTAAACATCAAAGAATACAGGGGGGGAGAATTTGTATATAATAGGAATAACTATTATAAGTATAAAAAAATTTAACCGGATGTGCTTTGTTTATGTCAAAATATTGATAAAATTATTAGGTTCAGATCCAACTAAAAGTTCAGAGTTGATAAAAACATAAGGTCAGCATGGGCCCAAGTAAACACCAGACGTAAATGTAGTGAAGGTGAGTATCAAAGCATGTATCAGTCTCATGGAAGTTTAAACAGTATGTATATATATTCATGTAACATTAATTGGAAAAAAGTTCATTTGATTCATGATTAAAAAATTTTAAAGAGTTTTAACAAAAAAAGTGAAACATTTTGCCTGGTTTTTTTGTCTAATAAATAAAGGGGGGTTTTGGGGGTGTAAAAATTCATTGAAACCTGTTAGAAGGTCACAGCTTAGAATAATGTTTGGAAAACTGTTTTATACCTTCAAACGCTACCTGGAATGACAGTTTGGAAAACAGAAATTTTCAAAGGCTTTAGCAACACGACCTCCTTCTTAGCCTTCTCAACGATTTCAGAAGTTACAAATTCAGGCATGCGAATAAGAAGTTTCCACCGCCATTCTTCACGAGAAACTTCCAAAGCTGGTTTATCAGAATCAACCCGCCATAATCCCTCTAATTTTGGA
>DFNM01000028.1:456-5836 GCA_002376045.1 Firmicutes bacterium UBA3567 | reverse complement strand
GGTATTAATGCTTTGGATGCTCCAGCCTGTTTAGCTGCATTTATTTTAGCCATAATCCCCCCTACAGGTTTGACAAACCCCCTAATAGATACTTCTCCTGTCATGGCAACAATATTATCAACGGCAACTTTATTGACTGCTGAATATATAGCTGTAGCAATAGCTACACCTGCAGAAGGTCCATCAACAGGTATGCCTCCAGGAAAGTTGAGATGGATGTTATAGTTCTTGGGTTCTATATTCAAATAAGATTTTAAAATCGTTAATACATTGTCAACTGACCCCTTAGCCATAGCTTTGCGTTTAACCTTTCTTACATTCCCACCCATTTCTTCTTCTTCCACAATACCTGTAATAATAACCTCTCCTTTACCTTTTTCTGTAGAAATAGCTGTTGCTTCAATTTCTATCAAAGTTCCCATGTTGGGTCCATAAACAGCCAAACCATTTACATATCCTATTTGAGGCTTTTCAGGCACCCTTTTTTCAGGGCGTGGTGAATACTGACCACTGTTTATCACCCATTCTACGTCTTCCACTGTTATTTCCTTTCTTTTTTCTGTTAAAGCCACGCCTCCTGCAATCTGAATGATGTTCACTGCTTCTCGACCATTGGTAGCATATTTTTTAATTACCTCTATTGCTTTCTGGCTTATTTCGAAGTTCACTTTCTGGGCGGCATTAGCAGCAATTTTACCTATTTCTTCAGGTGTTAATGGTCTGAAAAAAATTTCCATACATCTGGATCTAATAGCTGGAGGTATTTCCTGTGGTGTTCTCGTAGTTGCACCTACCAGTCGGAAGTCTGCCGGTAAACCATTTTGAAAGATTTCATGAATATGTTGAGGAACATTTGTATCCTCGGAACTGTAATAAGCGCTTTCTAAAAAAACCTTCCTATCCTCCAACACCTTTAAAAGCTTGTTCATCTGGATAGGGTGAAGTTCACCGATCTCATCTATAAACAAAAGGCCTCCATGGGCTTTTGTAACAGCTCCTGGTTTGGGTTGGGGAATTCCTGCCATGCCCATCGGGCCAGCTCCCTGATAAATGGGATCATGCACAGACCCTATCAAGGGATCAGCAATCCCCCTCTCATCAAAACGAGCTGTAGTAGCATCGATTTCGACAAACTTGGCATCCTTCCCAAAAGGAGTGTCGGGGTTTTTCTTGGCTTCTTCTAGAACCAGACGGGCTGCTGCAGTTTTTCCTATACCGGGAGGACCATAAATGATAATGTGCTGGGGATTGGGACCACACAGAGCTGCCCTTAAGGCCTTTAATCCCTCCTCCTGACCAATTATCTCATCAAAGGACGTAGGTCTTGTTTTTTCTGAAAGCGGCTCTGTTAAGGATATCTCCCTCATCCTTCTCAGCTTCTCCATCTCTTTTTTCGATTCTTTTTCTATAGCTATTTTGTTACCCTGTTGATTTCTCAGCAGGTTCAAAAAATATAGCCCTATCACTATCACGAAAAAGAACTGGATTAACCCCAGAATGCCAGGTGTGATGGTCACTTACCTGATCAACCTCCCTTCTGCTTAAAAACTAGCATTCTTATTATAACCATCACTACTGTTTTTATCCTGATTGTCCCCTGGCTTAATTTGCTAATTTTTAAAAAAAGTGTGGTTGACAACCACACTTTAAGCTGTTTCTTCTTTTTGTTTGCCTTTTCGATCTGAAGTAACTATAATGGGTTTTCCTCCCTTACTGACAACCTCTTTTGTTATAACAACCTTTCCTATATCCTGTCTTGATGGGATTTCATACATTATATCCAGCATAATTTCTTCTAAAATAGCTCTAAGACCTCTTGCTCCTGTTTTTCTTTCTATAGCTTTTTTGGCAATGGTTTTCAATGCATCATCTGTGAATTCAAGGGCGGTGTTATCCAGTTCAAAGAACTTCTGGTACTGTTTAACAAGGGCATTTCGAGGTTTTGTTAATATCTCTATCAAAGCCCTCTGGTCAAGAGCATCAAGGGTAACAATAATAGGCACACGCCCTACAAACTCAGGAATAAGCCCGTACTTCAACAAATCCTCGGGAAGTATTTTTCTTAAAATCTCACCTATTTTCTGGTTTTGCCGGCTTTCAATGCATGCACCAAATCCAATCGATTTTTTGCCTATTCTTTTTTGTATGATTTTTTCTACGCCATCAAAAGCTCCTCCACATATAAACAGAATATTGGTGGTATCAATTTGAATAAACTCCTGATGAGGGTGTTTACGCCCCCCTTGAGGTGGTACACTGGCCACCGTGCCCTCCAGAATTTTTAATAAAGCCTGCTGAACACCTTCTCCAGAAACATCTCTGGTTATGGAAGGGTTATCGGATTTTCTGGCAATCTTATCTATTTCATCGATGTATATGATTCCTTTCTCCGCTTTTTCTACATCATAATCAGCAGCCTGAATTAGCTTTAATAGAATATTCTCTACATCTTCGCCCACATAACCTGCTTCTGTTAGGGAAGTTGCATCAGCAATTGCAAAAGGTACATTTAAAATCTTAGCCAGGGTTTGAGCCAGCAAAGTTTTCCCGCTGCCTGTTGGACCCAGCATGATTATATTACTTTTTTGAAGTTCTACATCATCCATTTTGTTGTTAGAATTAATCCTCTTATAGTGATTGTAGACAGCAACTGCCAGGGATTTCTTGGCGTATTCCTGGCCAATTACATATTGATCAAGAATCGCCTTGATTTCCTTGGGCTTAGGGATATCTCCTATGTCAATCTCTGTTTCTTCACCAAATTCTTCTTCAATAATTTCATTACATAGTTCTATACACTCATCACATATATACACACCAGGACCTGCTACTAGTTTTCTGACTTGTTCCTGTAGTTTGCCACAAAAGGAACACTTCAATTGCCCGTTATCATCGTTAAATTTAAACATTAAATCACCCTTTCCGGTTATTTCCTCCTGGTGATCACTTCATCAATAATTCCGTAATCCTTTGCTTCCTTTGAAGACATAAAAAAGTCTTTTTCTGTATCAGTTGATATTTTTTCTTTGAGCTGACCGGTATGCTTTGCTAAAATATCATTCAACGTCTCCCTTAATCGGAGAATCTCTTTGGCATGCACCTCTATATCAATAGCTTTACCCTGAACACCTCCCCATGGTTGATGAATCATTATTCTCGAATTGGGTAACGCATATCTCTTATTTTTCGCACCTGCCGCTAAAAGTACTGCACCCATGCTTGCTGCCATTCCCATACACATGGTGGAGACATCAGGCTTTATATACTGCATTGTATCGTAAATAGCAAGACCCGCAGTAACAGAACCGCCAGGGCTGTTAATGTATAAATTGATATCTTTATCGGGATCTTCAGATTCCAGGAATAAAAGCTGGGCAATAACAAGACTTGCTACATTATCATCAATAGGTGTTCCAATAAACACAATGCGTTCCTTTAGTAACCGGGAATATATGTCATAGGCCCTTTCACCTCTGTTGGTCTGTTCAACAACAATTGGCACTAATCCACTCATAATTATAACCTCCTTTTCCTTTCAATATTCTCTATTCTAATTTTTCGCTGTTTTCTGCTTCCTTCTTCTCTTCTTCTTTCTCTTGTTCCCCTGAGCCAACCTTCTTTGTTACTATTTTAGAGTTTTTTATTAAAAAGTCAATCGTTTTTTGGTAAATAATTTTTTCCTTTATTTGTTCAATCTGGTCTTCCTTCAACATCTTCTTGATTCCCTCAACGGATTGATTGTAGTTTTCTGCCATCTTTTTAATCTCTTCTTCCACTTCCTCATCTTCTGCCTGGATGTCTTCCTTCTTTATAATAGCTTCCAATACCAGTGATGTCTTTACACTATCATATGCATCATCTCTAAATTTGTTTTTTAATGTATCCATATCAAGGTTATTCATTTCCAAATACCTGTCAAGAGAGAGCCCCCGATACCTTAGCCTCATTGAAAAGTCATTGATCATAGAATTTATTCTGTTTTCTACCATTACATCGGGTATATCCACTTTCGCTTTTTCCACAACTTTTTCAATAAGGTCATTTTCAAGCTGAGCTCTTTGTAACTCTTCACGCCTTTTTATCAATCTATTCTTCACATCTTCTTTCAATTCCTGCAAAGTTTCAAATTCACTTACATCTTTCGCAAAATCATCATCCAGTACCGGCACTTTTTTTTCTTTAATTTCCTTTATCTTAACTTTAAACTCCACCTGTTTGCCTGCAAGGTCTTTTACGGCATAATCTTCAGGGAGAGTAACCTGTATTTTTTTCTCTGCTCCCCTTTCCAGCCCGATCAACTGTTCTTCGAATCCGGGAATAAAAGTATTAGAACCAACTTCCAGAATATAATCGTTAGTTTTACCGCCTTTAAAAGGCTTGCCAGCTATCAAACCTTCAAAGTCCAGGGTTACAACATCCCCCTCTTTAATGGGTTTGTCATCAACAACTATCAATCTGGCATTGTTTTGTCTCATTTTTTCCAGCTCGTGCTCCACCGACTCCTCTGTCACTTCATAAACCGTTTGGGCAACTTCAAGGCCTGTGTATTGACCTAGTTCAACTTCCGGTTTGACCGTTACCTCGGCAACAAACACAAAGGGTTCGCCTTTTTCCAGCTTAACAATATCAAAATTTGGTTGGGAAACAGGTTCAATCCCTGTTTCTTCTACCGCTTTCGCGTAAGCCTCAGGCAATATATAATTAATGGCATCTTCATAAAACACCTCTTCACCATAGTGTACCTCTATAATCTTTCTTGGAGCTTTACCCTTCCTAAAACCCGGTATATTAAATTTCTTCACATTTTTTCGATAGGATTTCTCTATGGCCTCTTCAAATTGCTCTCTATCAACTTCGATCTTTAGAGTCGCCAGATTGTTTTCGAGTTTTTCCAGATTTGCTTTCATTACTTGTTCTCCCCCTTTTCAATTTTAATTATGTAAAATACAAGATGCTTTGGATGTTCGCACTCTTCAACCCTTTTATTATAACATACAAGTTTTAATTTATCCAACAAGTTTTAATTTATCCAATATTAGTCCCAGGGGCCCGGTAATTATTTAATGGCAGGGTAACTTTTTCTTGCGATAATAATCTCCTAAGGAATGAGATTTTCTCGAGTTATTAACATGTGAAATATCTCAAACCAGGCAGGGTTATTTAGCCAGCTGAGTTATCAATAATGTTCGGAAGAAAAAGTCTTTTGAGGTAAAATCTCATGCTAACAAATCACCTCTAAAAAAAATTTTTTAAGCAAAACTAAAAAACATGGTTCTTCGCCAAAACAGTTGGTTAAAGGTTGAACTAATATTATCTAACAAACTTTACCTAGAGAGATACGCGAGTTGGTTAGATAGTCTTGCCCGGCTCAAGAATTTCT
>DFNM01000028.1:0-131 GCA_002376045.1 Firmicutes bacterium UBA3567 | reverse complement strand
ATTTCTACACCGGCCAGCTTCAACAGTCAAGGCAATCCTTAATGAACAACAACATATTTAAGAGTGCAAAATGTGTATTAATATACTGGGGGAAAGGAATAATTCTTGTTATCTAAACATTCAATAACTTA
>DFNM01000087.1:5807-35860 GCA_002376045.1 Firmicutes bacterium UBA3567 | reverse complement strand
CAATTCCTCAAGGGCTTCATGCAGCAGAGTTTTACTTACATACCCATTAAAACCGGGTATACCTGAAATTCCTGCCACTGCGATAATGAATACGAAAAATGTTAGAGGAAGCAACTTTCCAAAACCGCCTAATTTTCTTATGTCAAGCTCATGGGTTCTAAAATATATACTACCTATACCCAAAAAAAGCCCTACCTTAAAGAATGCATGGTTTAAAATGTGGTAAACCACACCTGTATATGCAACAACTCCATGTTTTCCCATGTAAAGGGCGGTACCAATACCGATAAGGATGTACCCCATCTGGCTTATGCTGCTGTAAGCCAGAATACGCTTAATATTTACTTGAAAAATCGCGCTCAAACCACCTGATAACATTGTTATTGTGCCAATCACTAAAACGGCCATACCCAGCAGCTCATCATGCCTGAATATTGATAAGGTTGTTACTAATATACCAAAAGCTCCACCTTTTATCAGTATTCCCGAGAGTAGAGCACTGGCAGGGGAAGGCGCAGCAGAGTGAGCTTCGGGAAGCCATATGTGCAGAGGAATCATTCCGGCTTTAACACCAAATCCTGATATCAATAGTGATGCAATAATATACTTTTTATTATCCAGTGAATGGATATGGTGAGACAAAGCTTCAATGCTGAGAGTTTCAAATTGATGATAGGTCATGAATATGCCCAGTAAAAGTATGAGTCCACCGCCAATGGCCATGTAGAGGTAAAGCTTTCCGGCTTTCAAAGCACCGGGGTTTTCGTCGTGAATAACCAGGGGATAGGAAGCGAAACTCATGAGTTCAAAAAACAAAAATAGGAGTAACAGGTCTCCCGACAAGAAAACTCCTTGAGTTGCTCCGAGAGTAATCATCAGGAAAGCATAAAACCTTTTGCTTTTTGGCCTCCTTGATACATAGTCCTTTGAATAAATTATAACTATAACCCATGCTAGGGAGGTAATAAAAACAAAAATAAATGCAACCAGGTTTAATTTGAAGCTTATATCAATACCCAGCAGATTGTGCAGAGTATAGCTTAGAGTATGGTTTTTGACTTTGGGGAAAAGACTTATAACGGTTACAAAATTGATGATGGTAACAGTAAGAACAGTTAAGTATTTTATACGCTTACTAATGATGCCCGCAACATATATAGGCATACTTGCAACAATCGGAAGAAAAACTATTAATGCTACTGCGAGTAAAAACACTAGTTGTTACCCTCCTTCTAGATTAGAAGTTTTTTTGCAGCAGTTTTCGCAAGTATTAGAATAGGAGTTCTGAAAACCCCTCCAAGAATGGTTCCAAAGGTTAATGATACTATAGAGAACAACATCTTAAATGGGACCTCATTTATTGTAAACTTTTTTTGAGTTTCACTTGTGAAAAAAGCATTTATTGTAATGGGAAGAAAGTAGATTGCATTCATCAAACTGCTTACCAGCAAAATTATAAGATACAGGGGCATGGAAGCATCAAGACAACCCAATCCCAGGTACCATTTACTTACAAATCCACTTAAGGGAGGTATTCCTATCATGCTTAAAGCAGAAATTGTAAAACATGCCATGGTAATGGGCATCTTGTAGCCCAATCCTTTCATATTATCTATGTTCAAGTTGCCAGTTTTCTGTTTAATTGCTCCTGCACACAAAAACAGTGTCCCCTTCGCAAAAGAATGGCTGAAGAGATGAAAAACAGCCCCGAGCAATGCGCGGTTGTTTAACAAACTTGTTCCCAGAAGGATGTAACCCATCTGGCTGATGGATGAGTAGGCCAGGAGTTTTTTTAGGTTTTTTTCGTTCAATGCCATGGCAGAACCGAGCAAAATGGTTATGCCAGCAATAACCTGTAAAACAGTGCCCCAGCCTAACTGGTTGATTAGATTAAAGTCATAGATCTCAAAGAAAAGCTTAAATATTCCAAATATGCCTACCTTTATCATGATTCCGGATGACAGACTGCCGAAAGGAGATGGTGCCACCGGATAAGCATCAGGAAGCCATATGTGTAGTGGAAACAATCCGGCTTTTGTGGCATAACCCAAGATAAAACTGACAAAAATCGATGTTGGTAAAACAATTCCCTGCTTCGCTAAATTTTTCAGTTCTGCAAATTCTAAAGTATCTGTCAAAAAATAAGTATACACTACCGAAAAAAACAATGCCAAACTTGCCATCAGACACATATACAGATATTTGTTGGCAGCTGTTATTGTATGTGGTTTTCCATCATGAATAATTAGAATATATGGGACAAGAGAAGCGATTTCAAAGAACAAAAACTGTGTAAGCAGGTTTCCTGCGAAAGCTACTCCCACACATCCGGTAAAGGATACCAGCAGAAAGGAATAATATCTGTTAAGGTTGTTCTTGCCGGCCATGTAATCAAAGGAGTAAAATGTAACGAGAAGCCACAAAGTTGTTGTTATAAACCCCATTATCAGGCTGAGTTCGTTAATATAAATAGATATTCCGTGCGGGAATATAAAATCGAACCTAAAAGCAACCAGTTTGTGTCTTAAAATAATGGGAAAAAGTATTAAGACATTTAAGAAAGCTATTGCCAAGGGGCACAAAATTAATATTTTAAGAAGAAAACTACTTTTTTTTTGATAAGAAAAATACACAATTGGTGCTATAATTAGAGGCAAAACTATTATGCTTGTTGATAAAAATATTGTTTGCATTGCAAACCTCCTCTTAATACTGTTTGCTATAACTTAAGAAGTATTTCAACAGTTTTTTCGATTAGGACCATGGGGATGCTGTAGTAAAAACCAAGGTAAAGGCTTAACCCCGCTAAAATTATTACAGGAACCAGCATTTTTGCCGATGGTTCAAGGTTTTTTTGATGTTTGATTTTATCTGATTCCTGGAAAAAAAAGCTTCTGATACAAATGGGCAATAAGTATGCTGCTGTTAAGAGAGCACTAATCATAAGGACTATTATGTAAACAGTTTCACCGGCTTCCAGACTTCCCATCGATAAAAACCATTTGCTCACAAATCCGTTAGTAGGGGGTACACCCACCAGTCCTATGGATGCAAGTGTGAAGCAGGTTGCTGTTATGGGCATTTTTTTGCCTATTCCATTCAATTCATTGACTTCATTTAAACCTGTCCTCAGTATTATGTTTCCGACGCAGAAAAACAGAGTAATTTTTAACAGTGCATGGTTAATCATGTGAAGCAATGCTCCTTTTATACCATCAGGGGAGAAGAAAGCAAATCCCAGAACAATGTAACTGAGCTGACTGATGGTAGAATATGCAAGACGTTTTTTTATGTTTTGCTGATACACGGCAAACAAAGAACTCAAAATTATGGTTAAAGAAGCAATCCACAACACGGGAAGCTGCAGCCCCATTGTTTTAACGAGTTCAGGGGAGAAAACAAAATACATTAATCGAAAGATTGCAAAGACTCCGGATTTAACAACTGCTACGGCATGAAAAAGGGCACTGACAGGTGTAGGTGCTGTCATAGCAGAAGGAAGCCAGGAATGTAAAGGGAAAACTGCAGCTTTAACACCGAATCCGAAAAAGAAAACCAGGAAGATCATACGCCCCACAGTAAGACTGATAAGGTTTTGTTTCAAAATGCCTCCGGGATTGAAAACCAGAGTGTTTGAATTCCAAAAGACTGCAATTATTCCCAGGAGAATTAATGCTGCTCCGAAAAGGGAATAAAACAGGTATTTTTTTCCTGCTTCAAAGGATGTTTCTGTTTGTTTGTGTATAACCAAAGGATATGTTCCAAAAGTAAGGAATTCATAAAAGACATAAAAGGTGAAAAGGTTGCTTGCAAAAGCAATACCCATGGTAATGCCGAGACAGGCAAGCATGAAAGTGAAAAACCTTTTTTTGTTTTTCCCACTTTCCATGTAACCCATTGAGTATACGATGGTAAACATCCATAAAAAAGCGGCCAAGATCCCGAACAGAAGAGCCGGTGGGTCAAATGTAAAAATTGATTTCTAAATACTTATTTAATTCTAAAAGGGTGAAACCTGGAGTATTCCCAGTATAGCTTAAATATAACAATGCAGCAAAAACTGTTGTGGCTGTTGAGATTGGCAAAACTTTTTGAAGTTTGTTTCTTTTAAAATCCAGCATGTGAAAGCAGCTAGGAAAGGCAGAAAAACTACTAAAATTATCAATATCGGCAATAATTTTACCTCCTTCTTTTACAGCTCAGTTACCGAGAAGCAAAGTTGCAGCTTTTGTTACAAAATACATGGGAACACCCGGGAACAGACCAAAAAACAGCACCATAAAGGATAGAGTTATCAAAACGAATTTTTCAATTCCTTTTGTGATAAGAGTTTCTTCTCGTAGATTTAGGCTAGTTTCCTTAAAAAAAGCGGAAATAACTATAGGTAAATAATATCCGGCATTAAGTAGACTGCTGACCAGGAGAATTGTAAGAGAAAGGGACTGGCCGGCTCTCAAACTTCCAAGACCCAGTAACCATTTACTGTGAAAACCGCTAAGTAGAGGCAGGCCAACCATCGAAAGAGAACTTACTGTAAAGGCGAAAAGAGTTACAGGCATTTTGCTGCCCAATCCCTTTAAATCATTAATTTCTCTAATTCCCGTTTTTTTGATTATATTTCCTGCTGCTAAAAACAGGTTAGCCTTTGTTATAGAATGGCTCAAGATATGAAAAAGAGCTCCTCTTAAACTGGTTTCGTTAAAAAGTCCTATACCAAGAAATATGTAACCTATCTGAGCTATACTGGAATAAGCAAGCATTTTTTTTATGTCCTTTTGAACCATTGCAATTACAGATCCCAGAATAATGGAAAGGGATGCAGAGATGTTTAACAATTTTAATATTGGTAGTTCTTTAATTATTGCTGTTCCATATACGAAAAACATAACTTTGATTATACCGATGACATACACTTTAAGAACAAGACCTGATAAAACAGCGCTCGATGGGCTGGGAGCGGATGAATGAGCATCTGGTAGCCATACATGTAGAGGGACCAGAGCCGCTTTAACACCGAACCCTACGACAAAAAGGCTGAGAGATACAAGGATGTTAAGGGGATAATCTTTAACTATATTTAACAGTTCGCGATGTATAAAAGAAAAATTTAGATTTCCGGTTATAGCATAAATAAGGGCAGTGGCAATAAGTATACATCCCGACCCCAGGCTGCTTAAAAGCAAATACTTCAATGCTCCTTCTATTGCATCCCTTTTATCTTTTATTGAAACCACCGCACACGCGACTATGCTGTTTATTTCCATAAAAACGAAGAGATTAAATAAATCCCATGTAAAGGTGATACCAAGCATTGATCCAAACAGAAGAAGCATCAAAGAGTAATAAGTGTGAATTTGATCTTCCTCTACATCTGAAGGGGAGATATGACGAGTAAACATTATTACCAGCATTCCGAGCAGGGTAATCACTGATGCCATGTAAACGGACAAACAATCTGCTTTGATCTCAATACCCCAGGGAGCAACCCAATTACCAACATAGTAACTGAAGCCCCCTTTGTTGGAAACGTAAAAAGCCATTAACAATGATAATATTAGTGGGATAGCTGACGATATTAGAGCGAGATTGTATTTACTTTTTTTGCTCCATTTCCCCGTAAGGGGAAAAACAAAAGCCGAGGTAAAAAACAGTATTATGGTTAATACTGGAAAATGAACCATTAGCTTCATTTTATTACTTGTCTCCTCATTTCAAAAATTATATCCAGATCTATGCTTCCATAATGTTCGTAAAGTTTGATGGTTAGTGCTAGGGCATAGGCTGTTACACTGACAGCTACCACTATACCTGTCAAAATGAGGGCAGAGGGCAGGGGATTAACATAAACTGCCTGCTTGTTTGCCAGGTCTATAATGGGAGCACTTCCGCTTTTTACATATCCGATGGAAATAAACAACAGGAAAATTGCCGTATCCATGATGTTTAAACCTATAATTTTTTTGATGAGATTGGTATTTGATAAAAGAGTGTAAAATCCGATGACAAAAAGAATTACGGCTGTAAAATAATAATAATTATTCAACAGAGCCTTGTAAAAGTACACCCGTTATTCTCCTCCTTCAAGGGAATAAAATATTGATACAATTGTAGCAGCAACTTTAATCGATATGCCTAAGTTTATAAAAATTATTAGGCCTCCACTGAATAATGCTCCGGGTTTACCCATAAGGGAAGGGTTGGCAAAGTTTGTTAAAAAATTGCGGGAAAAAACTATTCCCAATAAACCCAGGATTACAAACCACAGCATGCTAAAACTTTCTGCTTTTTTCAGGATTGTATCTGCCATTACTTCTATCTTGTCGCCGGTTCCAAAGGCTAAAGAACGTAATATGAATCCCGATGCTATAATGGTGCCTCCGGCAAACCCACCACCTGGTGAGAGATGGCCACGAAAAGTTACATACAAGCCATAAATAACGATGAATGGAAACAATATGCGGGAGATGCTTTTTAGAATTGTATTATCCATTTTCTCACCTCTTGCCGTTTCTTGATTTTTTTAAGATAGATGCAACAGCGATACTTGCTGCAAATAAAACCGTTGCTTCTCCAAAAGTGTCAAATCCTCTATAATCAATAAGTACGGCGGTTACCATGTTGAGAACGCCAGTGTCTTCTAAAACATTCTGGGTGTATCTCTTGTAAACGTAATTGTTTGATGGCTTATCAAAGCTTTGAGATTGGGGCATTTCAAGGACAGTAATAGAGATTAATACAGCCAGAACGGTAATGATTATAAAAGAAATTATTATTCTGGTCAATTTCCCTTACCCCCGTCAATTCTTTTTAATGTGGCAAAAAAAAGCAGTGTGGTGACACCTGCACCTACTGCGGCTTCTGTTATCGCAACATCGGGTGAACCTAATTGCTGCCATACGACAGCCATTATGAGGCTATATGCCGCAAATATAATTACCGCACCATATAGATTTTTAATGAAACTGACTGAAAGGGCACAACCAATCAGCACCGTTAAAAGTATAAAATTAAAAACTATCATTTTCTGCCTCCTGTTATCTAAATCGTTAAAGCATGACATTTAAAAGGTTTATATGTTCTTCCCGTAAAACGAACCTTTTGTGGAATCTAGATGAGTTGCTGCCTTGGAAATAAGGTGAGCAGCTGTAGGGTTTGTTAGCCAGATAAACACTATTGCAAGAATAAGTTTAACAGAATGGGTATTGAATCCGCTGTATAGAGCAAGGCCTGCTAGAGTTAAAAAAGTTGCCATTGTATCACAGACGGTAGTTGCGTGAATTCTGGTAAAGGTTTCAGGAAGCCGTATAAACCCGATAGTTGACACAAGGAAAAAGAACAACCCGGCCAATATCAAAATTCCTGAAATAATTTCAATCAAGTTTCACACCATCCTTTACCTGTCGGGTTATAATAATTCTGGAAAGATAGACCGTTGACAAAAAATTTATAAGGGCATAAACAAGGGCCACGTCCAGAAAAAATCTTTGTTCAAAAAAATAAGATACGAATGATATTAAAACGACAGTTTTTGTTCCAATTGCATTAATAGCTATAATTCTATCTGCTGTATTTTTTATTGATACTGCTTTGACAAGATAAAGTGTGATTGTGAAAACCAAAAACGTACTGGCAAAAAGAAGAACTGTATTCAATCTATATTCCCTCCAGTTTTTTGAGTATCCTGGATATTGGCCAATTCTTCAAGCCTTCTGCAGATTCATAAGTAAGGGTATGAACGAGTATTTCATCATTGTTAATATCTATACTCAAAGTTCCCGGTGTTAATGTGATGGAGTTTGCTAATAAGGTTTTTAAAAAATCGCTTTTTAATTCAGTCTTTATTTTTACATTGGTTGGGGATATGGGTAAAGAGGGGTTCAGTACGATTTTAGCTATATAAATATTTGCTTTTGTGATTTCCGTTATTAGAAAAAACACAAATTCTAAAATAAGCATAACTTTAGATAATTTTATGGTCATATTATTGTAGTCGAACAGTTGATTGCTGTAAAACGAAATGATTGCAGCCAACACTATCCCTGTTATAATATGCTGCATATCAAAACTTCCGGATAATGTTAACCAGAAAACAGAAAGGAATGCGGTAATTATAATTAAGCTGTTTTTATTAGGCATCATGAATCTACTCCTTAATAAAATGCTACCGAACTAATATAATAATTGCAATTTTTATGCCCAAAAAGCAATTTCTGTGTTAGTATTCCCTTCAAAGCAATACAAATAAGGGCTTCATGATTTTTGTAAAAAATAATGGGCCATTTGAATCGGCCCATAAGTATAGAAACTGACAGGATATTGTTCCAAAATAGAACTATTTTTTTGGAGGCAGGGAATACTTCGCAACGTTTTGAGCTGTTCCAAAACATAACACATGCGCCAAAACGGAACGGTTCATGCCTTTATTTTGTATTTTTTCATCTTTCTGTACAGGGTATTCCTGCCTATGCCTAAAATTCTGGCAGTTTTTGCTACGTTTCCTTTTAAAAGGTTTAAGGTTTTATTTATTGCTTCGGCTTCGATTTCTTCCAAGGTTTTAAGGGTTTTGGCGGAGATTGTTGAGCTGTTGTTTGAGGGAGAATTCTTAATTGAATCGGGCAGGTGCTTCAAAGTCAGCACCCTGCTGTTACACAGGTTTATTGCCTGCTGCAGCACATTCTGGAGTTCCCTCACATTGCCCGGCCAATTATGCCTGCACATGATGTCAATGACTTCTGGATGAATATCCTCAATATGTTTATTCATCTGGCGGCTTATTTTTTTTGTAAAATGTTTAACCAGCAGCGGTATGTCCTCCTTGCGTTCCCTTAGAGGAGGAATCTTGATGGGAGTGACGTTTAATCTGAAGAACAGATCCTGCCTGAAATTTCCCTGTTCCACTTCCTTTTCAAGGTTTTTGTGAGTGGCAGCGATAACTCTAACATTTATGGGAATAACCTTTTTGCCCCCGATCCTTCTGATTTCCTTTGTTTCCAGTACCCTTAGAAGATTTGCCTGGGTATCCAGAGGCATATCCCCTATCTCATCCAGGAAAATGGTACCCCCATCGGCCAGTTCGAATTTTCCAGGATGCCCGCCTTTTCTGGCACCGGTAAAGGCACCTTCCACATAACCGAATAGCTCGGTGGCGACAAGTTCCCTGGGAATTGCTCCACAGTTTATGAATATGAAAGGGCCATCCCGGCGGCTGCTGTTGTTGTGAATGGCCTGAGCAAACATTTCTTTACCTGTTCCGCTTTCACCCTGCAAAAGCACGTTTGTATCGTTTTCTGCTGCTAGCTTTGCGATTTTGATTGCTTCCAGGAGTTTTTTGCTTTTACCAAGAATGCTTTCAAAAGTGAATCTGGCTTCAGAACCGATCATTTTGTTTATCAGGTTGTGGACAGTTTTGATTTCCCTGAAGGTAATAACAGCTCCAGCAGTGTTGTTTTTTTCATCTTTGATAGGGGTAGCGGTGGAAATAAACCGCACTGTTCCCCGTCTTTTTGTGTAAAGCACAATTTCCTCTTCAGCAAAACCGATCCCCTGATTTAAAACCCTTTGTATTTTTTTGTAGTTTGAATTGAAAAGTTTCTTGATGTGTTTCCCCAGCACATCTTCCTCTTTAATCCCGAAGAGTTTCCTTGCTTCAAGATTGATATCGGTAATTTTGCAGCTGCTGTCTACTGAAATCAAACCTTCAGAAATGGATTCCATTATTGCGTAGAAATGCTGGTTGCTCATCAGGAGTTTCCGATTGGATTCCTCTAGTTTGAGCTGATTCTCGATGGCTTCCACTGCGGCTATTATCATACCCAGAGTATGGGGGTGAACTTTTTCATAGGATCCCGTCATTCCTAGAGCACCAATGATTCTCCCTTTTGTGTCTTTTATGGGACATGCGGAAGTAGTCCAGTAATGATAGGCTTTGCAGTAATGTTCTGCCGCAAACACTTGCAGAGGTTTTTGGGTTACAAGGCATGTTCCTATAGCATTTGTTCCTATGATTTGTTCACTGCAGTTATCTCCTGGAAGGATGTTTAGTTCTTTGCTGCTGTCTACGATGCTTTTATCTCCCAGGGTTTCCAGGATACATCCCTCATTATCAGAAAGCCTGACGATAAAACCCGAATCCTTAACGAATTTGTAAAGGCTTTGCATAAAGGGTCTTGCTACTTTTATAAGATGATGGAATCTTTCGAATTTTTGATTCAATTCCCTCTCGTTAAGTCTGGTATTGTGCTTGCCAAAGGGATCTATCCCGTATTTGGCACACCTTTTCCATGATTCTATAATAACAGGCTGTATTATTTTTGAGTCAATCTTGCCTAAGGTTATGAACTTCTTCCATGCTTTGTAGATATTGGGTTTTTGCCTCAAAATTTCCTTTGCAGGCAATTCAATCCCTCTCCTCTTAAGGATTTGTCAATATAATTGTATCTTAAAGAACCTGTATTTGTAAATGGCATAATTGTTCAAATGAGTTTCATCATTGAATACATGGCCTGAAGCTTTGTATGCCTGCCTTGTGTATCCTTAAACTTGTTTGTAAAAAGCAGGTTAATGTTATATTATTAAAAAAGAAAAGTGTTAAAAATATGGAAGTAAGGAGCTCAAAAATGATACTTGTTGCTACCTCTGGGTATGCTTATAATGACTGGAAGGGAAATTTTTATCCTCGAAACATTAATAAAAAAGAAATGCTTGCTTTTTATGCACAGAAATTCCCTTTTACTGAGTTGAATTTTACATATTACACGATGCCCAACAAATTTATCTTTTACAACATGCTTGGAAAGACTCCTGAAAGCTTTTTGTTCGTGGTTAAAGCCTTTGGAGGTATAACTCATAAACGGGATGATCTGCAGAATTACTCCAGAGAATTTATAGATGCTCTGGAACCCATGATAGCATCAAACAGGCTGGCATGTGTGCTGCTTCAGTTCCCGTACAGCTTTCGCAACACCCGGAAGAACACAGAATATTTGAAGAGAATCAGAGAGAATTTCGGCGAGATTCCACTGGTTGTTGAATTTAGGAGCAGTGATTGGATAAAGGAATCGGTGATAAGGTTTCTTAAGGAGAATGAAATGGGTTTCGTGTGTGTAGATGAACCCAGGATTAAGGGCTTGATTCCGCCTGTTACAGCCGCCACCAGCAGCATAGGGTATATCCGGTTCCATGGGAGGAACGCTGCAAAATGGTACAACCACAGTAAACCCTATGAAAGATATGATTATCTCTATTCAAAACAGGAGTTGATGGAATGGGTACCCCGAATACTTCAATTGGAAAAACAGACGGAAGTAGTTTTTGTAGCCATGAACAACCATTTTAATGCTCAAGCTGTCATAAATGCCAAAATGCTGCAGGATTTGTTAAAAAAATAAAATTGCTAAAATTGCCATGTATTTTTAAAAACCGTATTGTGAAAAATAAAAAAGAGAATTGGCCTTGAGGAGGTGTTGTTTTGACAGTCGGTCAAAAGGTTCAAACCACTCTTGCAAGTCTTGAGAGTGTGGCAGCAGATCTTAAAAGTTTTGCTCTGGAGACTCAGAATCAGCAGGCCAAGCAGATGTTTAATCAGTTTGCTCAGCAGGCGGAAAACATTGTCCAGGGCCTGAGGAGCAGAGTAGAACAGCTGCAGGAGGAAGAACCTCAATACAAACAGCAATAAAGCCAGAAGGCTCTCGTTATGAGAGCCTTTTATAGAAATTTGTATTTGTAAAACAGGAGGGTGCCGTGTGTTAATAACCATTATCAGGACAGTTATTCTCTACATAACGGTAGTCGTGGTAATGAGGCTAATGGGTAAAAGACAGATAGGTCAGTTGCAGCCCTTTGAGTTTGTTGTAACTATAATGATCGCTGAACTGGCTTCAATACCCATGGAAGAAACGGGAATACCGTTGATAAGGGGTCTGACCCCCATAATAATTCTTTTTATCCTTCACGTAACCATCTCACTGCTCAGTTTAAAATCTCAATCCTTTCGTCGAATAATATGTGGCACTCCCAGTGTCCTGATTGAAAAAGGTAAGATTAAAGAAAAAGAACTCAGAAAGCTTCGCTACAGCATGAGTGATTTGTTGGAACAGCTTAGGGTTAAGAATTACCCAAACATCAATGACGTGGAGTTTGCAGTGCTGGAAACCAACGGCCAATTGAGTGTTATTCCTAAAGCTGAGAAACAGCCTGTAGTTGCTGAAGATATCAATATTGTTAACCCGCCAGCTCAACTACCCCTGACTCTGGTTTTGGATGGCGTGGTGCAGCCAAAAAATCTTGACAGGTTGAACCTTGATAAACAGTGGCTGCTGACCCAATTGAAGGCTTTTGGGATTGCCGGACCGGAGGACGCCCTGATAGCAATAATAGATACTGGTGGGCAGTTTTATGCCCAGCCCAAAGCTGCTAAACAGAAAGGATTGAAAAACAATGCGTGATGGTTTTTTTGTGTTGAGTTTAACTCTACTGATGTTAATTGTAAGCTTTTATACAATTAATTATCTGGAGAAGACGGCTGATGATATGGCAGATGCCTTGATTAAAATTGAAAAAGCTGTCAGGGAACAAGCCTGGATGGATGCCGATTCATATGTAAAGGATCTTAGAAAGACCTGGGAACACAACAGAAGCTACTGGGCAGTTTTGATCGATCATGAAGAGGTAGACAATATTGAACTGAGCCTGACCCATGTCACCTCGTACATTAAGGCTGCAGATGCCAGGGAAGCCCTTGCGGAAATATCAGGGTTGCTTCTTTTTTTAAAACACATTCCACAAAGTGAACGATTGACTCTAGAAAATATTTTTTGAACCCTTCCCCCATTTTTTTGTTGAAGGATTTTGATAAATTTTACAGAAATCTAATACTAAATATTTTTTCTGGAGGGAAGGGTTTTGCCCGAACTGAACTGGCCGGGGAAATGGAAAATTGTAGATTATGATGAAAGAATCTCTCCGGCGGTATTAGAGGAAAAACCAGAGCTTTCATGTGGCACAGATGATAACATGATTATTTATGGTGACAATCTCAGGGCTTTAAAAGCCCTTTTACCGGATTATGCCGGAAAGATTAAGTGTGTATACATAGACCCCCCTTACAATATCGGTAAAGGAAACCGGATATACAATGATAACGCCAATTCTTATGCATCCAACACATGGCTTAAGAATGTGATGGGTGAAGATTTCAATAAGCTTTCTAATAATGATAAATGGCTTTCAATGATGTATCCTCGGTTAAAATTATTGAAGAAATTGCTGAAACATGATGGGGTTATCTTTGTTTCCATCGATGACAATGAACACCATCATCTCAGATGTATAATGGATGAAGTGTTCGGAAAAGAAAACCATGTGATAGATTTTGTGTGGAAATACAACCAGGCGATAAATTTTGGGGGGTATAAAACCTTTAAATGAATATGTGGTTTGTTATACCAGGGATAAAAACTCCTTTGGAGGTTTTTTTTATTCCATGGGAAAGAAAAAAGAAATCATCAGCAGGCTTACCAAAGTAGAACACCCCACTTCCAGGATAACCTTTCCTGCAGGGTTGAAAATACGAGGGGTAAAAAACAAGGTTTTTAAAGGAAAGGTGGGCGGGAGGTCAGAACCAATCAAAATAATTTCAGAAGAGATGCGGTTTGAAAATGGAGTGTTAAAAGAAGATGTTGTGCTGGAAGCTCAGTGGTCGTCTCCTCATATAATAAAAAAAATACTGAAAGGTGAAAAGGCTTTTGATAGAAGGGGGCAGGAATATAAAGAAATATTTTTTAACAGGGCCGGAACCCCTCAGTACAGAAAAGTGAACAACAAAGAAATCGCTACATCTATTATAGAAAACGTAGGGAGTGCTAGAGCAGGAACCTTTGAATTGGAGAGGATTTTTGGGGAAAAGGTGTTTGAGTTTCCCAAACCCGTTGCATTGATAAAGCATATTATTAAGATGGCTACAGGCCCTGGTGATATTGTCCTGGACTGCTTTGCCGGTAGCGGGACAACAGGCCATGCAGTGCTTGAACTGAATAAAGAAGATGGCTTGAACAGAAAATTCATCTTGATTGAGATGATGGACTATTGCCGTGATATTACTGCTGAGAGAATAAGGAGGATAATAAAAGGTTTTTCCTATCAAAACAAGGCCCGTGAACGGTATACTGCAGGGACGGGTGGGGGATTTAGGTTTTTAGAATTGGAGCAAAAAACCTGATTACAAGTTTGGAATTTGCTTATATATTTTTTTAGAAAGCTGAATATACACTGCCACTGACTTGAGAAAATATCACCTCCAGAAGGGTTTAATTATCACGGGAAAATGTTACTTTTGCGTTAGAATTTTAACCGAGTTTAGGTAATTGTAGTTATTCATCCGGCCAGTCAAGGGTAAAGCAAATGGGTTTCAGGACCTCGTCAAAGTATTGCCTCGAGTGCAATATTTTGATGGATCTTGTTTGACACTACATATTGTGGTTGAAACTGACTTTGACGTGATCTTGAAATGGATTTTGCTTGCCCTTGACAAGCCTCACTCCATAACTCGATATAAATTAAACCCGGTTATATTTTTTAATGTATTTTCATTATTTTAAGAAGGATTATATAACTCTTATGAATAATTCTTTAAATGACATTATTTACTTTAATCGAACAACAAATACGTAAGCTAGGGGGATTTTTTTATGAATAACGGCAAGGGGATAATTAAATCTATAAACAAAGCACTGGATGTTCTGGAGATTTTGGCTCAGGAAAAAAGGTCTATGGGAGTTACTGAGCTGAGCAGGATCCTTAAGGTTAATAAAAGTACACTTCATGGGACTTTATGTACTCTGCTGAACAGGGGATATCTAGAACAAGACCCTGAAAATGGTAAATATAAGCTGGGGATAGCAATTCTAGGAATTGCTAATGCTGCATTACAGAGTATGGATTTGCGCAACAAAGCCAAGCCGATAATCAAAAGGTTGTCTGAAGAGCATAATGAAACTGTTCACATGGTTGTCATGCGCCAGGGGAAAGTTGTTTATATTGAGAAGCAAGAAAGCGCCCAATCGATACGGATTCACACAGAAATTGGAAAGAGTTTACCTGCGCACTGTACTGG
Organism: Firmicutes bacterium UBA3567; assembly: GCA_002376045.1. Classification (GTDB taxonomy): domain Bacteria; phylum Bacillota; class Thermosediminibacteria; order Koleobacterales; family UBA3567; genus UBA3567. The sequence continues at coordinate 20,751 of DFNM01000087.1, read as the reverse complement.
TGTTGGGAAGGTATTACTGGCCTGGATGACCCCTGGAGAAAGAAAAGAAATTATCAAGAAGTATGGGCTTCCGAGGTTTACGTTAAATACTATTACCGATGAAGAGACCCTGGAAAGACATTTGGCAAATATTAGAAAGAAAGGTTATGCCATTGATAATGAGGAGATAGAAGAAGGGTTAAGGTGTGTTGCTGCTCCAATAAGGAATTATTCCGGTAAAGTGGTGGCTGCTATAAGTATTGCAGGCCCTTCAATACGGATGCCACTGAATAAACTGGAGGAAATGGCCCAGTCGGTAATGAAGGCTGCTTTGGAGATATCGAGGGCGATTGGCTATAATAACAAGTAACTATTGAAGAACCTTCTTGTATCGTGGAGATTGCCTAATAACCAAGGCAATCTTTTTTCTTTTGACAAAATTTTAGCTGGTTTTCCTACTAAGGCTTTCGGAAAAAGATTACGAATGGTATTAAACGGAAATCTGTGTCGTTATGCAGGTTATCATAATCTGGTAAAGGGTTTAAAGAAGTAGTTGAAGGATAAAGAGAGGTTTTATGGGTAAAGGAACAGACCAGGATCTTTCTTTACATGATTTACCCAATTATGTTACCGGTAACAAAGAAATTTTAAATAAATTTTTAAAAAACCAGGAGGATTTTTGCAAATTAAGTAGAATAAATACAGCAGACAAAAAACTGAATACTGTTCAACAATACCAAACATTTATCTCAAGTAGGTTCTTGTAACATCCAAATATTATCAGATTGAAAAGTTGAGAAAGTATAACGGACTTCCAGTTTTCCAAATAACAAGCAATATGCTTAATAATGCTTAATAACTTGCCAAAATTATTAAGAACAACGTTCGGTAGTCATGAACAAAGAGGAGGTTGAAAGAAGCATGCAAGAACAGAATTAAAGAATTCTAAAAAGAAATTGCTGAAGAGGGTATAGACCATGCTTTGTTTATAGCTTAAATAGTTTTATAAGGAGGGAAAACCATGAGAGTAGTGACAATGCTTGCTAAGGTTGACGAGGAAAAGTGCATAGGCTGTAAAATTTGTCAAAAAGTTTGTCCCCCGCTTGCCATTGAGGTAGTAAATAAAGTATCGAGGGTTGATGCCGAAAAATGCAGGGGATGCGGGAACTGTAACCAGCGTTGCCCTGAAAATGCGGTGACTATGGTTAAAAGAGAAACACCTATAAGAGTATACGTTGATCCTGCCACGGTCAGCAGGGAGAAAATTGAAGAATTATGTGAAAAGGCACGAATGAATCCCGAACAGATAGTGTGCTACTGTACTGCAACCAGAGCAGAAGAAGTGGCTGCAGCCATTATCAAGGGTGCTGATACTCCGGAAAAAATATCTCTGGAAACCGGGGTTAGGACCGGCTGTAAAGTTGAATGTATTCAACCTGTTTTAAGGCTTTTGGAAGCAGCCGGAATAGAGCCCGAAAGGCCGGAAGGTTATCAATGGTACGGGCGGACTCCTACTATTTGGGAAATTCCTGAGGAAGTTAAGCAAAAGTATTCTCAAAGAGGGTTTTACTTTGATGAAGATATTAAACTTCTTAATGAAGTTGCGAAATTAAAAGCTGAAAAGGAGGCCCGGTAAACAATGAGAAAACCTATTACTCCTATGAAGCCAAGGGTGTCCCAGTATGGAGTAGACCCTAAGTACGTGAAAAAGAGGATGGCGGAATATCCTGGGATGACCTCAGTAATGTTAAAGGACCTTTTCCCGGACACACCGGATGTCATCTATCCAAGTGAAAAGGGGATTTCCGCGGTCAGGGAAGCTGCCAGGAAAGCACTAGAAAAAGTAGATATGAGTATGATTAAACCCGGTGATTCCGTAAATGTTTGTGCCTCCCACCACGGATTTACCCTTTTGGGCGGGGAACCGTATGCTGAGCTATTAAAAGTTGTAAGAGATGTAATAACAGAAAGAACGGGAACGGAAAATATCAGGCTAAGGGCAGGAGTGGGCCTGAGGTTCCGGGAAACGGAGGAATATATTAAAGCGTTTGGTTTAGATAAGCATTATAAAGGAAAGGCAAAGGGCGTAGCACCGGTAGATGAAGGAATTCCCATAGAAACAGAGATAGGAACGCTTTATGGTATTAAAGCTATTTATGACGCCGACTGGATTGTTCATGTTCACAATAGTGATGTAAGGGAAGTTCATTTTCACCGCCAGGTGGACAGGGCAGTGAAGCCCTTCGGAATGTCCTATGCCAGGATTGAGACACGTTCCACTTACCATCAAAATCTGGGACCCAGGGGGGCTAACTTCACTGCACGTGCGATATTTGCTTCCGATTTCGTACAGAGCAAGTTTGCCTTTACAGCATTTTTAGAAATGTCACCTGTTGGAGTGGTCAGCGTAGATGCAGATAATGACCTGTATGCGCTGAATGATAGGCTGACTGTAAGTGGCTGCAAGTATTATGGTAAAATTATGACTCTCTTTGGAGAAATAGATGAATGTATTGTCGGATTGGACTTTCCGTGTCCCGTACCATATGTGTTTGCTGCGGGAGTAATTTATGCTAACTTTGCAGGTGCAAATGTGGACCTTTTCGACCTGGATCGGCCTTTACCGCCCTATACGTGGTATACTGAAGCCTTTTATGGCAAGGATGGTAGGCCTCTCATTGACAATGTGCCTCCTGTGAACCCTGCCATTAAGATGGTGGTTCACAATTACGCGTGGGGTGGCTACCCAAGTGCTTTCTTCTCGGAACACGTTCCTACAATAGTAGTGGGTCGTGAACAGGCAGATTTACTGAACAGGGACCCGCAGAACCTGGATTACATGAAACATGCAGTAATTGCTGATGACCTGGATACTGCTATGAAATATGCATATAAAGTAAGCGGAACAGACAAGGTAATAATCTTTGACGGAGCAGTTGGAGGAGTAAATGTAAGCGAAAGTCTGGCTAAACTATTACAGGAGAAAGCTCCTCAGGTGAGTGAAAAAGTTGACAAGGAATTACTTCCCAAGTGGTTGAGGCAAAGAGGAATTGACCCGGAAACAATTAAATAATTTTATAGATTAATTTTAAAATTTAGGGCCTCTCATCCTATTCTGTAATAAGGAGGTTTAACATAATGAACCCAGAAATTTCTGCTCAGAAAGCAGAAGTAAAAAATGAACGTTTTGAAAAAGGGCCCGGAATTGCTGAAGGGTTAAGGGATTTGCCTAAATACTTGAACGCCAAAACAATTACTGCTGGAACGGTTGCGGCAATTTTTGGCTGTACCGGACCAGCCTTGCTAGTGATCAACGCTGCCACAAATGGAGGTCTTACCCAGGTTGAGGCCATATCATGGCTCTTTTCTATCTACTTCTTTGGCGGTCTGATAAGTCTCTTTTTGGCCCTGTATTACAAACAACCAATAAACGGTGCGTATTCAATTCCGGCAGCAGTTATGCTGATTAGTGCTATGAAATATTTTTCCGTTTCTGAAGCAGCTGGTGCGTATTTCGTTGCCGGCTTGATTGTCCTAGTATTAGGGCTTTCAGGATTAATCGGCAGGGTAATGCGCTGGTTACCCCTTCCAATAGTCATGGCGATGATTGCAGGTGCAATGATTCGCTTCGGTACCGGTATTATAACCTCTACTCAATCTGCTCCGATAATGGGGATAGCTGCCTTACTGGGGTTTATGGTTCTCCCGAGAATAACCAAAAAGATACCGCCTGTCCTGGGAGCTTTATTACTGGGAATTATTGCTGCTGCCATAACTGGCGGACTGGACTGGAGCAATACTGATTACAGTTTTATAGCTCCCAGAGTTCTCATGCCGCAGTTTAGTGTTGACGCTTTACTGTCAATTGCCATTCCGCTGGCTATCCTGGTAATAGGTGCAGAAAATGCCCAGGCTACCGGTGTATTAATGTCTCAAGGTTATAAACCGCCAGTCAATGCCATGACGATAGTAAGCGGTATAGGCGGCATGCTTACTTCCTTCTTTGGCGGGCATAATGCCAATATTGCAGGACCGATGACTGCAATATGTTCATCCGAAGAAGCTGGCGAGGATAAGGAAGGTCGCTATGCTGCTACGGTAGTCAACGGTATCCTGTTTGGGGGCTTTGGTCTTATAGCGAGCCTGGCGGTGGCTTTTGTTTCAGGCTTACCCAAATCCTTAATTGGTATTGTTGCAGGTCTGGCTATGATTGGGGTGCTAATAAGTGCATTCCAGGAAGCGTTCGCTTCAAAAAAATTCAAGACAGGTGCATTTTTTGCCTTAATAATTGCAATGAGTGGTTTGACTCTGTTTAAAATTAGTGCGCCTTTCTGGGCTTTAGTAGGCGGTGTAATAGTTTCCTATCTTGTTGAACCCAACGATTTTAAAGTGGAGTAATATAAAAATTATTTAAGCAGGGTGAGGGGTCCTGCAACTTTTTTATAAATTTGGGGGTATTGCATGTGCATACAGGTACAATTGACATAAGAGATATAATATTTAGCCGGATACGAAAAAAGGAGATCACAGCTCAAATAACTGTAGAAAAAGATGGCATAATAGCTGGCAGTAAAGATGCCCGTAAAAAACTGGAGGAGCTCGGTGTAATCATTAATTTCCTTATAGAAGATGGGGAAAAAGTTTCAGCAGGAGACGTAATAGCGGAATTTAAAGGAAATCCCAAGCAGATTACAACCGCAGAGGATGTAGTAACTGGAACTCTTACAAAGGCTTCCGGTATAGCTACAGCAGCAAACAGAGCAGTTGAATTGGCTGCCGGCAGAATCAGAGTGGTTTCCGGCGCCTGGAAGAAGATGCCGTTGGAGATTAAAGATATGGTAAGGGAAGCTGTTAAAGTGGGTGGTGCTTCCTTTCGGATTGCAGATGTTCCTTTTGTATATCTTGATAAGAATTATGTCCGTATTTTTGGCAGCATAAGCGCGGCACTGGAAGCCGCTTCTGAGCTGCCGAATCATTTGAAGGTAATTCAAATCAGGGGAGAAACTGCGACTATAAGCCGGGAAGCAGAGGAAGCGATTGCTGGCGGAGCTCATGTTCTTATGGTAGACACGGGACGCGTAGAGGATGCTCTGGAAACAATTAAGACCTTAAAAATTATGGGAGTAAGAGATGAAAAACAGGTTGCATTTGCCGGAGGAGTGAAGATTGGTGATATACCCCGGTATTCCGAGTTAGGAATTGATATTCTTGATATCGGCACACAGATTATTGATGCGCCGCTTCTTGATATGAAAATGAATGTAATAAGTTTCTGAGGAGTTGATGAGATGGACTTAAATCTCCTGGAAAAAACGGAACTTTGGATTGAAAACCTGAAACTTAATAATGCTGATCTAAATGAAATAGCAGAGGTTGTTTCACAAACCCTGGAACTGCCGCGGGATAAAGTACTGGTGGTGGATGTCAGGGAAAACCGTATTACGCTGGATATTTTGCAGCATCAAATTAAAGCAGAACAGTTTTTTGGTAAAAAAAAGCAGCTTCTTAATGCATTGGCAAAGGTGGCGGGGGTGGAAATTTCACCTGATACCGATATCCACTCAGATGGAATACTGGGTTTTATAGCGCTCGATGAAATGGAAACTGCACGAGTAATGGAAAACACCAGGAAAATGCGAGAAGAAATAAAAACAAAACTAAAAAAGAGGGTAATTGTTTTTCCCACGGGTTTTGAAGTTAAAAGGGGTATGATTAAAGACACAAATACCCCCCTCATTCGTGAGGAAATGGAGAGGGAAGGTTTTCGGGTGAGTATAGGAGAAATTCTTGATGATGACCCGGACCTGATAGCAGGAAAGATAAGAAGGGCCCTTAATGACGGTTACGGGGTAATTATTACAACCGGGGGAATTGGTGCTGAGGACAAGGATAAAACTGTTGAAGGAATTCTTAAAATTGACCCCGAGGCCGCAACCCCTTATATTATTAAATTCAAAAAAGGAATCGGTCGTCATGAAAAAGAAGGAGTAAGGATTTGCGTGGGTGAAACCGGTGGTTCCTTAATTGTTGCGCTGCCTGGGCCAAATGATGAGGTAAAAATATGTCTTGAAATTTTGCTCAGTGCTTTAAAAAATGGAACATCTAAATATGAGTTAGCCAACAAGCTAGCAGAAGCATTGAGGGAAAAACTCAGGTGCAAATTTTCACACATACATTAAATCACAGAGAAAAGAGGTGGAGATTATGGATCAAAATCAAATTAAAGAGGCTGCAGAACTGTTATATGAAGCAGGCAGAAGCTTGAAGCCCATTGAGCCTCTGACCGAAAAATACCCTGATATGACAATTGATGATGCCTATCAAGTGCAGTTGATCAATGTTAAAAGAAAAGTAGAAGAAGGCGCCAGAGTTGTTGGCAAAAAAATTGGACTTACAAGCAGGGCGATGCAGAATATGCTTGGGGTTCACGAACCTGACTACGGTCACCTGCTGGACAGCATGATTGGTGAGGAAGAAGTGCCCATCAAGCTCTCGCGTTTGCTTCAGCCTAAAGTAGAGGCAGAAATTGCTTTCATATTAAAAGATGAGTTAAAGGGTCCTGGTGTGACGCTTTCAAAGGTTTTACAGGCGACAGAAGGAGTTATGCCTGCCTTTGAGGTCATTGACAGCAGAGTTAAGGACTGGAAGATAAAGATTCAGGACACTGTGGCAGATAATGCTTCCAGTGCTCTTGTGATTCTCGGAAGTAGGATGGTGCCAGTTAATGATATTAATTTAAAATACGTTGGCCTTGTGCTTGAAAAAAATGGACGTATCATTGACACGGCAGCAGGGGCTGCAGTTTTAGGCCACCCTGCCCTTGCAGTAGCCTGGCTGGCAAACAAGTTGGCCCAGTACGGCATTTCCTTAAAGCCCGGGGAAATCATTCTATCAGGTTCTCTAACAAAGGCTTATGAAATTACGGGAAATGATATATTCACTGCTACCTTTGGTGGATTGGGACAAGTCAAAGCGATTTTTGAAGAATAGCTTAAAGGGAGTGATTGATTAATGGCTAAAAAAATAAAAGCAGCTATCATCGGTCCAGGCAATATAGGGATGGACTTGATGTTTAAGTTGATGAAAAGTGAATATATTGAATTGGAGATGGTAGTGGGTATTATCCCCGAGTCTGAAGGGTTGGCACTTGCCAGAGAAAATGGATATAAGACGTCTCATGAGGGAATCAAGGCTATCCTGGGAAACAAAGAAATAAAGATTGTATTTGATGCAACCGGGGCTAAACCTCATCTTATGCATGCTCCTCTGTTAAAGGAGGATGGCAAAATAGCAATTGACCTTACTCCCGCTGCTGTTGGCCCCTACGTAGTGCCTCCTGTTAATTTAGGGGAACATATTGACAGTCCAAATATCAACATGGTTACCTGTGGCGGACAGGCAACCGTTCCGATTGTTGCGGCAATAAACGAAGTGGCAGATGTGGAATATGCTGAAATTGTTGCCACAATAAGCAGCAGGAGCGCAGGGCCCGGTACAAGGCAGAATATTGACGAATTTACCCAGACTACTGCCAGGGCACTTGAGGTTATAGGAGGTGCCGAAAAGGGTAAGGCAATCATTATTTTAAACCCTGCTGAGCCACCAATTATTATGAGAGACACTGTATATACGAAGGTTAAAAACCCGGATGAAAAGGCGATAAGGGATGCAGTGGAAAAAATGGTGGCAAAAGTTCAGGAATATGTCCCGGGCTATCGTTCAAAGGTGCCACCAATTGTTGATGGTGATAAGGTGACTACAATGCTGGAAGTAGAGGGTGCAGGAGATTACCTGCCAAAGTATTCAGGGAACCTTGATATCATGACAGCAGCAGCCAAGGCTGTGGGTGAGAGAATTGCCAAGAAATTGTTAGAGGAAACAGCAAAGGAGGTTGTGTAAGTAAGATGAAGAAATATATTCGTATTGTTGATACAACATTGAGGGATGGAATGCATGCAGTAAGCCATCAATTTACTCCTGATGACATGGCAGAGATTGCGGAAGGGTTGGACAGGGCTGGAATTGATACCATTGAAATCGGTCACGGTGATGGCCTTGGCGGTTCATCATATCAGTATGGGTTTGCTGCAGCATCAGACGAGGAATATCTAAAGACTGTTTCCAGAGTGCTTAAAAATGCAAAACTTGATATCCTCTTATTACCGGGTATAGGCACAATGAAAGAACTGGAACTGGCTGCAAAGTATGATGCCAAGGTGGCGAGGATTGCAACCCATGTTACTGAAGCTGATATTGGAGAACAGCATATCAAACTTGCGAAAGAGCTGGGTATGGAAGCGATTGGTTTCCTGATGATGGTTCACATGGTACCGCCTGAAAAAGTGGCAGAACAGGCAAAATTATTTGAAAGTTACGGAGCAGACAGGGTCTACATTACAGATTCAGCTGGAGCCATGACACCAAAGGACGTAGTTGCACGGATCAAGGCAGTAAAAGAAGCAGTTTCCATTCCGGTGGGGTATCATGCTCACAACAACTTGAGTTTGGCAATGGCAAATACCCTAGTTGCTGTTGAAGCTGGGGCGGATATGGTGGATGCCACCTGTAAGGGCCTGGGAGCAGGAGCCGGCAATACCCAAACAGAGGTACTGGTTGCAGTACTGGATAAACTGGGGTATTCCACAGGGGTAGATCTTTATAAAATCATGGATGTTGCTGATGACATAGTTGCTCCCAAAATGAAAAGGCCACAAGTAATAGATAAAAATTCCTTAAGTATTGGTTATGCTGGTGTTTATGGAAGTTTTTTGCTTCATGCCTTGCGTGGTGCTGAAAAGTTTAATGTAGATGCAAGGGATATCCTGGTAGAGTGTGGTAGGCGCAAAACTGTTGGGGGACAGGAAGATATGATTATAGACGTGGCTTATGAATTAAGCCAGAAACGGCGGGCTAAACTGGCTAATTGTTAGAGTACTGTAAAATCGGGTGCCTGACTTTATAACAGGTCGGTATCCCTTTTTCCATATACTTTAGGAAGGATTTTTCAAAAATTTATCGAATATAGATAAACGTGAAAGAACTAAAACATATCCATAGACACTATGTTGGTTTGGTTTCGGATTTGTTCTGACATCTGTAAGAAGAAATCTTTTAAGGTATCAAATTTTCGATCTTAGATTTTGAAGCTGGTCGTGTTGTTTGGTTTGGTAAGACTAATAATATGAAACAAAATCAAATTATTTAATTTAAACAGTTGTCGATTATTATTTATTAAGACGTTGACCAAAAGATAAGAGTTTGGAGCTATAGAAATTAAGTGAAAAATTGATTTTATGCAAAAGTGCTATATACAGTCTATTAGTCATACTAAAAATATATGATTGATTGAGAGAAAAATACCCACGAAGGGTGTGTCTAAGGAAGCCCATTGTAAAGATGGCAGTAATAGACAGATTAGGCAGAGGCTTCAGATAATCGAAAACCTTAAAAAAGAACTGAAGAATTCAGCAAAATAACCGCCCTGGGTATTATTTTAGGTGCAACTTCTAATATGGTAATGTCTGGGGACGGCAGGAGAGCCACCGGTGAAAATGCTATTCGAATTATTACAAGGAACATGGATATTATAGCGGGTACGGGGGTATAATTATTCCTAATTCCATGATGGGTGAAGTTACAACAGGGATAACTGAGGTAGTGGTAAACAGCCCTGCAAAAAAGTTCATGTTGTGTATTATCTAGCCCCATGTAGGGGGCGTAGAGCTTGAGAACCAGCCAGTCACCGTGCTGATTAAAAAACTGATAGCAAAGATGCAAAGAGCTTATACGAAGTAGAAGTAAAGAGCTTATACGAAGTAGAAGTAAATAAAGTTAGATGATTAGATCACGAAGGTCCAAATCCGATTTGAAAGCTGGAGGGATTTTCGTGATTTTTTATTTTTTGAAGAGAGGTGTGAGAAAATGGATACAAAGAAAATACTTTACTACGACTGTTTTTCAGGTATAAGCGGTGATATGAACCTTGGAGCAATGGTTGATTTAGGAATAAGTGGTGAATATCTAGAAGAGGAATTAAAAAAACTTAATCTGCATGGCTATCAGTTAAAAATATATAAAGCCAATAGAAGAGGTATAACCGGTACCAAAGTAGATGTGTTATTAGATGAACATCATCACCGCAACCAGCATCACCACCACCATGATCATAGGAATCTATCCGATATAAGACACTTGATAGAGGAAAGCGGTTTAAATGATAGAGTAAAAAGGTGGAGTATGGAGATATTTATGAAAGTGGCAGAAGCAGAAGCAAAGATTCATGGAAAGAGCATAGATGAAATACATTTTCATGAGGTGGGGGCTATAGATTCCATCGTAGATATTGTAGGAGCAGCTATATGTAGAGATAAGCTAGGTGTAGATAAAATAATATGCTCGCCGATAGAGGTAGGAAGCGGATTTGTAAATTGCGCTCACGGCAGATTTCCGGTACCTGCACCAGCTACTGCTGAAATTTTAAAGAATGTGCCTATAAAGTCAGGAGATATTCCATGTGAGCTCACTACACCTACGGGAGCGGCTATAGCAGTAACCTTTGCTGAAGAATTTACGGCTAAAAAGGATTTTAAGATATTAAAGACAGCTTATGGCATAGGTGAAAGGGATAATGAAATCCCCAATGTACTCAGAGTGTTTATGGGAGAAATAAGTGGAAGCTGCTGCCAGGATGAATACCAGAAGGCTGTACTCATAGAAACCAATATAGATGATATGAATCCAGAAATATATGACTATGTAATAAAGAGGCTTTTGAAAAATGGCGCAATGGATGCATATCTTATTCCAGTTATAATGAAGAAAAACAGGCCTGCCACCAAAATAAGCGTACTGTGTAGAGAAGAAGATGCTGATAAGATGGCAAACATCCTCTTTGAAGAAACAACCACACTCGGTATAAGAAAATACAGTGTTGAAAGAAAGATGATGGATAGAAAGGTGGTGACCGTGGAAACTCCTTACGGGCAGGTAGACATAAAGTTAGGCATATATAATGGTAAGGTAGTGAAATTTAAGCCAGAATATGATCAGTGTAAAAAGTTGGCGGAAGAAAACAATTTACCTTTAAACAAGGTGTATGAGATTGTGAAGGAGGTATATAGATGCATATCCCGGACGGATTTCTAGATACAAAGACATGGGTGTCAGCCATGGGAATAAGCTCAGCATCGGTAGGCTATGGAATAAAGAAATTAAAGCAAGAATTTGATTATAAGAAAATACCTCTTATGGGAGTTATAGCAGCCTTTATATTTGCTGCCCAGATGATAAACTTTCCCGTGGCAGGGGGCACTTCAGGCCATCTGATAGGAGCACTTTTAGCAGCAGCTATAATGGGACCTTTTTCTGCCATGATTATAATGTCAACCATTCTTATAATACAATGTTTTATATTTCTAGATGGTGGAGTAACGGCTCTAGGAGCAAATATACTGAACATGGGTATTATAGCTACCTGGGGCGGCTACTGTATTTACAGGCTACTGGATAAAGAAAACGCCTTACATCCCTTCGCGTTATTTGTTGGGGCATGGGTATCAGTTGTGATATCGGCTCTAGCAGCATCCATAGAACTGGCAGTATCCGGTACCATTCCTTTTAGTGTGGTTATACCGGCAATGCTTTTTTGGCACGCAATTATAGGCATAGGTGAAGGTATTATAACTGTTTTTGTAATAAGCTATGTTAAGAAGGTTAAACCGGAAATGCTGGAGAATGGGGGTAATGGTAATGGAGAAGTTTAACAGCATAGTGGTTGGGCTTTTAATAGCTCTTATTATAGGAGTATTTTTATCACCCTTTGCCAGCTCTTTTCCGGATGGATTGGAAAGAGTGGCTGAAGACAAGGGTTTCATTAAAAGTGCAGTGGATTCAGGTTTTCCGTCTCTAATTGCCGATTATACCTTTCCTGGTGTAGAAAATGAAAAGCTGGCCACCTCCCTTGCAGGGTTTATAGGGGTAATAGTAACCTTTGTGGCGGCAATAGCAGTAGGAAAGGCAGTAGCAAGGAAAGAAAGCAGATGAGCTGCCTGGATGATAGAAATAAAAGCGTAATACACAGACTGGAACCCAGGATGAAAATAGTAAGCTTTGCAGTTTTTATAGCATTAGCAGTATCCTTGAATAAAACATACACACTTTTTGCAGCACTTATAGCAGCCGTATTATTCAGTATACTAGGAAAGGTAGGGATAAGAAAACTTTTTAAAAGGCTATTCCTGGCCTTTCCCTTTGAATTGTTAATTATAATATTTATTCCCTTTACAGTTAAGGGGCAGGAAGTAGTAAGCTTTTTAGGCTTAAGTGTAACAGTTGAGGGCTTAAGTCGTGCACTTGTTTTATTCTTGAGGATGGAGACAGCCTGTGTGATTATGGCAGTGCTTTTTCTTACCACAGGGGCAAATGGAATTATAAACGGTTTAAGGGGACTAAAGTTTCCGAACATAATAGTTGCGCTTATGGAATTTATCCTTAGATATATTGATTTATTTAATCAGGAAATAGAAAAAATGAATATAGCCAGAAAAGCCAGGGGCTATGTAAAGGGAAAACACTTATTCGACAAAAAAACCTTTAAAACTGTAGGAGATATTATAGGAATGGGGTTAATCCGTTCCTATGACAGAAGTAAAAAAATATATAATTCCATGCTATCCAGGGGATATAATGGCTATACTGCTCAATACCATTCCCATAAAATAAAATTATCAGATATTCTTCTGGCAGCATTATTCATAATAACAGCAGCAACCATATTTATTCTTGATAGGAGTTTAACAATATGACAAAGGCAATAGAAGTGAAAAATCTTGATTATAAATACTCTGATGGTACCGAGGCACTTAGAGATATAAGCTTTTCCATAGATAAAGGGAGTAAGACTGCCTTGCTTGGGCCTAATGGTGCGGGGAAATCCACCTTAATAATGCATTTGAATGGTATCCTACTACCTCAAAGGGGAAAGGTGATAATAGATGGCAAAGAGGTGAATAAAAAAACAGAGCGGGAAATAAAGAAAAAAGTGGGTGTTGTTTTTCAGGACCCAGATGACCAGGTATTTTCTACTACAGTGTGGGAGGATGTAGCCTTTGGTCCTGTAAACATGGGTATAGCAGAAGAGGTAGTAAGGGAAAAAGTTGAAAAAGCATTAAAGTTGGTGGATATGTGGCAGCTAAAGGATAAGATGCCTTATCACTTAAGCTATGGTCAGAAAAAAAGGGTGGCCCTGGCGGGAATTCTTGCCATGGATTCAGATATAATAGTTCTGGATGAACCAGGGGCATATTTAGACCCCCGGGGAAAACACGATTTATTTGAGATATTAAATGAGTTGCATAGGAATAAAAAAACACTTTTAATAGCTACTCATGATATAAACCTTGTAGCAGAATGGGCAGACAGGATAATTATCTTGAAAGAGGGGCAACTTCTGAAAGAGGGAGATAGAAGCCTGCTTTTGGAAGAAGAAATATTGATGCAGGCAAATTTAACCCTTCCCATTGTGCCGAGCATATTCTTGCAGGCATGTTGCCAAAGAAGTAAAATTCCTGTTACTGTAGAAGAAGCAGTTAATATATTGAAAAGGGTGATGAGATGAATATAAAAGATAAATACAATAAACTTATAGATTATTTAAAAAACATGGACAGCCTGGTAGTTGCTTTTTCAGGAGGAGTGGATAGTAGTTTCTTGCTTAGAGCAGCAAAGGATGCCTTGGGAGATAAGGCAGTGGCTTTTACCATAACATCTCCATATCATCCCCAATGGGAGATACGGGAGGCGGTAGAACTGGCAAAAAAAATAGGGGTAAAGCAGATAGTAGAGAGACAGGAAATAATTTTACCGGAGATAAAAAATAATCCTCCAGATAGGTGTTACTTGTGTAAAAAAGCTTTATTTACAGAAATATTGAAGTTTGCAGAAGAACAGGGCTTTAAGTATGTAGCGGATGGGACAAATTTAGATGATACAAAGGATTATAGACCAGGAATGAAGGCATTAAAGGAACTTAGTATAAAAAGCCCTTTATTGGAAACAGGTTTTACAAAGGAAGACATAAGAATGATTTCAAAGGAGATAGGTTTACCTACATGGAACAAACCGGCTTATGCATGTCTTTTATCTAGAATTCCTTATGGACAGGAGATAACAGAAACAGATCTAAGAAAAATAGAAAAGGCCGAGTTATACATGATGAACCTGGGCTTTAAAATTATAAGAGTAAGGTTACATGGGGACCTAGCGAGGATAGAGGTTTCCCCTGAGGAAAGAAAAAAACTTTTTAATGCAGAGCTTCTAGATGAAATAGCGGAAGACATAAAAAACTTTGGCTTTAAATATGTAACCCTGGATCTGCAGGGTTATAGAACGGGAAGCTTAAATGAGGTGTTGTAGATGAATAGGGAAAAAATAAAGAAGTTATTGGAAGATGTAAAGAAAAATAAGGTTTCCATAGACAGCGCAGTAGAAATTTTAAAAGACCTTCCCTTTAAGGACCTGGGCTTTGCAAAAGTGGATAACCATAGAGAGATTAGGACCGGCTATCCTGAGATCATATACTGTGCGGGAAAAACAAAGGACCAGGTGGTGCAAATAGCAAGTGAAATGCTGAAAAGGGGTAGTAATATATTGGGAACCAGAGCTAATAGGGAAACCTATGAAGCAATAAAAGCTATTTGTCCGGAGGCAGGATATCATGATCTGGCTAGAATAATTACGGTCAGAAAAAAAGAAATTCAGCTTACAGATACCTATATTGCAGTGGTAACAGCAGGGACTACGGACATTCCGGTAGCAGAAGAAGCAGCAATAACAGCTGAAATGCTGGGAAACAGGGTGAAAAGAGTATTCGATGTAGGAGTTGCAGGAATTCATAGACTATTTGCCAGCCTGGATACCATCACAGGAGCAAAAGTGGTTATAGTAGTAGCAGGAATGGAAGGTGCTT
>DFNM01000087.1:0-5491 GCA_002376045.1 Firmicutes bacterium UBA3567 | reverse complement strand
TAGCAGGAATGGAAGGTGCTTTAGCCAGCGTAGTGGGCGGCTTGGTTGATAAACCTGTAATAGCTGTTCCTACAAGTGTAGGCTATGGAGCAAACTTCGGAGGATTAGCTGCTCTTTTGACCATGTTAAACAGCTGTGCCAGCGGAACAGCAGTAGTCAATATAGATAATGGCTTTGGAGCAGGATATCTGGCCAGTATGATAAATAAATTATGAAATATGAAACTAGAGGAAGATGGATTTGAGATTATATTCCCAAATGGTTTGCACAACGTACTGGTAATGTGAAGAAACAACAAAGGCAGCGTATTGTGCTAGCCATGCTAGTATTGGAAGGGGTCCTTAGACCGGGGGTTAAGGTATTGGATATCGGAGCCAGGCCTTCATTTATAGATTAAATGTAGATTTAAGGAAGTTTAATATTACAACATAGAATCGGAGGTAATGAGAATGCAGTTTTATAAGATCCTTGAAAACGCAACAGAAAGAGAAATAGAAAAAGATGAAGCACTTTTTCTTTTCCACTATGCCAATGACTGGGAAAAACTGTGGCAACTTTTTAAAACAGCAAGCACTGTCAGAGACCAACAACTTGGAAAGCTATTTAAGTTGAAGGCTTTTGCTTTGTCAACCAACAAGGGGTGCAAAACAAGCCCGCCCTGCAGATACTGTGGGCAGGCAAGTTCAAACTTCAAATTTTTTAAAACTATAGCTAGCCTGGAAGAGGTAGCAGAGTCAGTAAAGATAGCAGAGAATATCGGTTTTAAAGGAGTTCAACTCGGTGGTGGGTGTTCCGGTAATAAAGGAGCTGAGGCAGTCGATGATACAAGAATTGTCAAAGAATTAACAAGCCTAAATGTTTTTGTCAATTATGGTGCGGATATGTCGGAGGAAAATATCCTCAAATTGAAAGAGCTTGGAATTGGTAGCATTGGGTGTTCCTTTGAGACCATCAATGAGGAGATATTTAAAAAAATCAAACCTGGTGAAAGTTTAAAAGAAAGAAAGAGAGTTGCAGAGCTTATTGACAAACACGGCGTGGGCCTTGCAAGTGGCATAATGATAGGTGTCGGTGAAACCTATGAAGATAGAGTTGAACATATTTTTTACTTAAAGAGATTCCAAAATTTAAGTCTTATTTATATTTCCGGATTTTTCCCTATCCCAGGAACTCCAATGGGTAACCAGCTCCCGGCAACTTCGGTGGATATTGCAAAGACAATGGCAATTACAAGGCTAGTGCACAGGGATATTGACTTGGACGGTTCTTTTGGAAGGGATGAGCAACTCCAACTCTGGATAATGGCTGGAGCGAATCATAGAATTATCCATGGAATGTTTGAGCCTGTTAGTAAAGTTGAGCAGTTTAGAAGATTTCGAGGTGAAGTTCGGAAAATAGGTGAAAATTTCGTATTTATAAACATCCTTCCGATTTATGTTAATATGGTCAAAGAGATGGGGCTTCGGCCCGACTTAAATGAAAATTAACAAATAAGCTGGAAGTGGTGAAATATATATGAGAAAAAAATATCGGTGGTTAATCTGTATATTATTAATCTCGCTATTTATAGGGATATCAATTTTTGGATGTATAAAACAAGAAAAGGCTGATGTCAAAAACCTAACCATTGGTGTAAAATCCTTGTATTATCCTCTTGAAACATCTTCACGTATAAGTGGAATTAGCAGCGCGGATCATTTGATTTTTGAAACTCTGGTGATGATGGATGAGAAGTTTGAAATTCAACCGCTTCTTGCAGAATCCTGGGAAGTTATAGAAGATGGGAAGACTTATATATTTCATTTGAGAAAAGGCGTTAAATTCCATGACGGAACACCTTTAACAGCAGAATATGTCAAATCATCCATTGAGTATCTCAATGAACCTCGTATTATGAATGCTATAAAGGAAATACAAGTTCCAGATGATTATATAGTGAAAATTGAGCTCAAGAGGCCTTATCCAATGTTGTTACATTATCTTCATATGCTTGGCTCGATATTTAAGCCCACTTTTACGGAAGATGGTAAATTAACCAATGCTGTCGGAACAGGTCCTTTTAAGTTAGGCGAGTATGTTAAGGGTCAGTACTATACTTTGTTAAAAAATAAGCATTATTGGCAGGGAGAAGTAAAAATAGATAAAGTAATTTTTAGAGAAATTCCTGATCATATCACCAGAATCATGGCTTTAGAATCAGGGGAGATTGATATGACCGGAACGGATGCAGCCAGTCATATCCCTTCTGAATACCTGGCAGAACTAAAAGGAAATCCTGAGTTTAAACTTTCGGAAAAACTGCGATTCCGAATTAATGTACTTGTTATGAATTCTTTAAAGAAACCATTGGATGATATAAAAGTTAGGAAGGCTATCTGTTATGGAATAAATAAAGATGCAATCAATACCGTGCTGAGAGAAGGTGGAAAAGTTATTCCGGGCCCGGTGTCTCCGGATAGCAAAACCTTTAATTCAGCTATAGAGAGGTATTCTTATGACCCTGAAAAATCAAAGCAGCTCTTGGTAGAAGCAGGTTGGAAGGATGAAAACAACGATGGAGTTATTGAAAAGGATGGGAAGCCTTTAGAGATTACTCTGGTTACTACCGGGACAAGTCCGGAATGGCTAAGGATTGCCGAAATAGTACAGGAGCAATTATCAAATTTAGGTATAGATGTGAAGATAAAACACCTTGAAACTGGCGCTGTTATGAAGGCGCTTAAAACCGGAAGCTTTGACATGGCAATTAAAGTAGATACAGGAGCCACCAGTATACCTCAGGATTTTATGACCACTTACCATTCCGCACCTCGTGGTGGGTGGATAGCTAAAATTATTAAAAACAGCACTATTGATTCTCTAATCAGCAGGTATAATGAAACAACTGATCCTGAGAAACAAATAGAGCTTTCCAGAAAGATCCAACAAGAAATAACGAATAATGCACCAGTTGCTCTTTATTGGGAAGATTACCGCATTATAGCAATGAATAACAAGATTAAAAACTTTAAACCAGTACCCGGCTGGAGTTCGTTACGTAATCTTTGGAAGGCAGAACTTGGAGATTGAATTTTTTTTAAAACAATTTCTCGTTGAAGTCTTTTGATGAGAAGATGGTACCTCTCCTTTTTTCGTTATAGTTTGTACCCCGCAAGGGCATGTAGGTTTAGATGGCTTTATTAATAAGCGGGCGGTAGAAGTCGTTCCAAGCAAACGAGATGTTTATTAGTGAAAATGAAATATTTTTGGCAATGGACCACGAAGGTCTCTCCCTTGATGAAGCAAGGTAGACCTTCTTGGTTTTTTTATTAAATTACAGGAGGTTACAAAGATGAAAGTGAATAAATTGTTAATGGAAGCAAAAGAACGGTCGATTACTAAAGAAGAAGCCCTATTTCTGTTCAATAGTACGCACGAAATGCCACAAATTCTAAATCTGTTTGATGTTGCTTCTATGTTTTGTTTTTGTTTATAAGCGCTTGGTAATAGATAATTAAGAGTTTCAGAAAACATTCCTTACGGAAAAAGAGGATAGTTTTTTTGTGGTATTTTGCTACAGGTATGAGAGAGAAGACAGGTGTTGAAGATACTTTATCTATAGACAATTTAATCGGGGGTTTATGATGCTAAAATACATTGCCAGACGATTAATATTTATGATTATTGTAGTACTGTGCGTAACAATAATGACATTTTCAATAATTTACATGGTACCGGGAGATCCAGCAGAAATGATAGCAATGGCCAGATATGGTATTGATAATTTGATCCAGGACAATATCGAGCGGATAAGGCACGCAGAGGGATTGGATGCACCGATTTATGTGCAATATGTAAAGTGGCTGAACCACGTACTGCATGGCGATTTCGGTTGCTCCTTGGTAACTGGTGCGCCTGTATTATCTGAAATTTTGACCAGATTTCCCGCTACGGTAAAACTTGCCATTGCCGGTATGATGGTGTCCTTATTGATATCAATTCCAATCGGGATTATCTCTGCAGTAAAGCAAAATTCTTTAATTGATAATTTAAGTATGGTAGGAACGTTGATTGGAGTTTCTATGCCCAATTTCTGGCTGGGTCTGCTCCTGATAATGTTTTTTTCGTTATATCTAGGGATATTTCCGGTTTGTGGTTACGGTGGTATTAGATACATCATACTACCCGCCGTAACCCTTGGGACAGGCATGGCCGCTATTACAACCAGGCTGATCCGGTCGAGCATGATTGAGGTTTTAAAGGAGGATTATATAACTACTGCTAGGGCCAAAGGTTTAAAGGAAAAAAGTATTATTGTCAAGCATGCGCTAAAAAATGCGTTTATACCCGTTATCACCGTGATTGGTCTGCAGTTAGGCCACTTACTTGGGGGCACGGTGATAATTGAAACTATTTTTGCGTGGCCTGGAGTAGGCAAACTGCTAGTGGATTCCATATTTGCCCGGGATTTCTCTTTGATTCAGGGTTGTGTTTTATTTATGGCCGTGGTATTCGTTCTGGTTAACCTGGTCGTGGATATTTCCTATATGTATCTTGATCCCAGGATCAGGTATGAAAAGGGGGCAGAATAGTGTTCGAGTTAGCTTTAAAACTAAGGCCACATATAAAAAATTTAAGACAACTTAAAAAAAATAAAACAGCTATGGTCGGCCTGATAATAATTTTGTTTCTTGTATTTGTAGCTCTTTTTGCCCCTTTTGTCGCCCCTCATGACCCGTATAAACAGAATCTGGAAAAAACTCTACTATTACCCTGCAAGGAATATCCCATGGGAACTGACGAGCTCGGACGGTGTATTTTAAGCAGGATTATATTCGGAACCAGGATATCTTTGCAAATCGGGATAATAGTTACTGGACTGACGGCCTGCATCGGCGTATTATTAGGTATGATGGCTGGTTATTATGGCGGTATCTTAGATGAAATAATTATGAGGATTGTAGATATCTTGCTGGCATTTCCCGGATTGGTACTGGCCCTGGCAATTGCCGGGCTTTTGGGCCCGGGATTGTTTAACGTTATGTTTGCCCTGACCATAGTGGGCTGGACGGGTTATGCAAGGGTTGTCAGGGGCTCTGTTTTATCCGTAAAAGAAAAGGAATTTGTCGAAGCGGCAAGGGCGATTGGCGCCGGGGATATGCATATTTTGCTCTGCCATATATTGCCGAATGTAGTGACGCCGATTATCGTGATGGTGACCCTCGGCATGGGTAATGTGATTCTGGCTGCCGCAAGCTTGAGTTTTTTGGGCCTGGGGGCTCAGCCACCTACCCCGGAATGGGGTACCATGTTGAATAACGGCAGGGCTTTTATGCGAATGGCTCCTTATCTTACCACATTTCCCGGAATGGCGATCATGATTACAGTATTGGCCTTTAACTTATTGGGGGATGGGTTAAGGGACATCTTTTTGTAGTGTAATCAGTAATTTGATTTTAACGCATCTTCAACACCCTGTGCTTAAAAAATTTAATAGTTAATATTTGTAAGT
>DFNM01000062.1 GCA_002376045.1 Firmicutes bacterium UBA3567 | reverse complement strand
TTATCTAGAAGAATTCTGTTATTGTTTTAACCGCCGCTGGATGCGGAACTGGCTTTTTGACGGGCTTTTGGTAGCATTCACTTCTACTTCTACGATTACCTACGCTGAGTTAACTGCATAGCCATATTTCTTTTTAAGTTTAAGTTCAAGTTTGTTAAAATAAATGGTTCTTCTCCATTTCAGTTGAGTTAAATATAGTGCATTAGATTGGAAAACTGTTAAAGAGATTGAAAAACAGGGGCTTCAAAAAGACTTTGGTGTTACAGATTATAAAGGTTTAAGACGTCTTGCCATAGATGAAATCTCTTACGGCAAACATCACAAATATTTAACAACGGTTATAGATTTTGAAACAGGTCGCATCGTTTGGGTCGGTAAGGACCGAAAATTTGATACCTTAAAAGAGTTCTTCTCAAAGATGCCAGAAGAAATACGTAATAATATTGAAGCAGTTGCCTAATCTAAAAGAAAGTGAAAAGATACGTTTAGATGAACTGCTCTCAGTAAACAAGAACCTGGCTGCTGTGTATATCTTAAAAGATGAACTCAAATCAATCTGGCAGCATACTGACCGTCAACATATGTTAAAAGCTCTTGAAGATTAGTATTCAAAAGCACTTGAAACAAATATACCTGCATTACTTAAATTTGTTAAGACCTTGAAAAAATACCAGTATAGAATTTTAAACTATGCTGATTATCGTATACATACGAGTAAACTTGAAGGAATTAACAACAAAATTAAGCTCATTAAACGACAGGCTTTGGATTCCACGACCTGGAATATTTCATCCTTAAAATTAAACAGGCCTGTCCGAGGAAATCTTAGCCCTTAACCAACTATTTTGGAGAAGAACCAAGAAAAAGAATAAAAAAGATTTCACTCCCAAACCCATCAATGCCGTTGTAGTCCACAGGTGGAAAGATACCACCTATTCACCTGAACATGGGCCTGTCTTTTTAACTAACGGACCGGTAAACAAACCATTAAAAGTTTATGATCGTTACGATGACCGCAGCATTATTGAAAACCTTCTTTTCAGGGAAACCAAACAGGGAGGGCATCTTGACCAGCCTCCCAAAAAAAGTTATGCTGCCATGGTTTCCCATGTAGTGTTGACAATGGCTACATATGCTTTAGCCATGGCCTACCGAAACTGGGAAGAAAATGAAGACTATGTTCAAAACTCCTACAGGTCTTTTAGTGATGGTACCAGGCGATGGAGAAGAAAAAAGCTTAAAGATTACACTGACCATGCGATCATTTTTGCAGGTGAATATTATGGTATTTTTCACCTGGAAGAGATGGCTTTTTTTTACAGGCATAAGAGTCAAGCAAAGTGCTTTAAAGATAAACTCAAAAAAGGATATATACAGGCGCAGAGGATTAAAACCTCCTGAATAAATCATCACAAAAAACATAAATACAACCAAAAACCTTCATTCCGCAACACCTGGTACTTTTTGGTAATTTATATCAGAACTTCAGGACTCTACTAAGTTTCAAATTTGATTTTTTTTAACTAATTTGTTAACATGTATTATGGTAATGCTTTTTAAATACACAATAATAAATACCCCATAAAAAATGGGGTTTTTTATTTGCCATTATATAGAAAAATTTTTGTGAGGTGATTAATGAAAAATGATAAAACTGAAAAATATAACTAAGATTTACCCTGGAATGGAACGGCCTGCTGTTAAAAATTTGAACCTTCACATAAAAAAAGGTGAAATATGTGTGTTCGTGGGGCCTTCGGGATGTGGGAAAACCACTACTCTAAAGATGATTAACAGGCTGATAGAACCAACTTCAGGGGAACTCTATATCAACGGGAAAAACGCCATGGAACAAAACCCCGATAAGCTACGCCAAAACATAGGATATGTAATCCAGCAGGTTGGTCTTTTCCCCCATATGACCGTGTATGAAAACATTGCAACTGTCCCAAGACTCCTGGAATGGAGCGAGGATAAAATTGCTAAACGTGTAGATGAACTCCTTGAACTTGTAGGGCTTGATCCCGATGAGAACCGTTATAAGTACCCCCGCGAGTTATCAGGGGGGCAAAAGCAGAGAGTAGGTGTTGCAAGGGCCATGGCGGCTGATCCTCCCATTATGCTTATGGACGAACCTTTTGGAGCTGTAGACCCTATAACAAGGACTCAGCTTCAAAACGAATTTTTAAAGCTTCAGAGAAAAATCAAGAAAACTATCTGCTTCGTTACCCATGATATCGATGAAGCAATAAAAATGGGAGATAGAATAGCCATTATGAATAACGGTCAGCTAGTACAATATGATACTCCATCAAATATCCTGTTTGCTCCAAAAGACAAGTTTGTAGAAGATTTTGTGGGATCAGATAGAGCTCTTAAGGTTCTAAACCTTTTAAGGGTTAACAAAGTTATGAGAAAAGAAGTGCCAACAGTTAAATTAGAAATGGATTCTAAAGATGTAATACAAAGAATTACCGATTCAGGTCAAAAGTACATTTTAGTCCTGGACAATAAAGAACGTCTTATAGGATATGTCAACAAAAACAGCATAATAGAAAGCAATGAAAAGACAAACTGGGCAAAATACATAAAAGAATATTCTTCCACCCTGCCTATGGACGCGACTTTAAAAGATGCTCTGGCTGAAATGCTCCAAAACGATGTTGCAGTAATTCCTATAACCAATGATGATGAATTTGTGGGAACTGTAACCCTAGGAGACATCCGCTCTTATGTAGGAGAATCATACAAAAACGGCGATGAATCCGAAAACAGGTTGGTGATATAAGTGTCTGTTTTGAACTACTTTATAGACCACTTTGACAAAATTATAAAATACACACTGTCACATTTATTGTTAATAGGAATTTCAATAAGTTTATCCCTTATAATATGGATTTCTGTAGGTATAGCAATAAGAAATAGAAAAAATTTGGCCAAGTCTGTAATGGGTATAGGAAGTTTTATCATGGCTATACCCAGTGTATCTCTGTATGGTATTTTAATGACCATACCAGGTTTCGGCCTTAGCATTCGCAGTGCCATATTTGCATTGCTTCTATATTCAATGATACCCATTGTAAGAAATGTATATACAGCATTGAATCAAGTTGATCCGGCTATCCTGGAAGCTGCCAGAGGAATGGGAATGCCTAAAAATAAAATCCTCATAAAAGTACAGCTTCCTCTTGCACTGCCCGTCATATTCGCGGGAATAAGGGTAGCTTTAGTAATGATGGTTGGAATAGCAACTCTCGCAGTTTTTATCGGAGAGCAAAATCTTGGCTGTCTGATTTATCAAGGGATCGTTAGGACTAAATCTGAGATGATAATTGTAGGTGCCATAATGGTTTCCCTGATAGCTGTGGGTGTTGACCTGCTCATGGGAGTGCTTAAGAAAAAGTTGGTTTCACCAGGACTCCTTATTCATGAAGCTGAAGAAGATGCTTCAGAGGAGGTGGTGTAATTGGAAGCAAACTTGTTTTTAAAATTTGTTAAAGTTATTAAAACAGAAGCAGGATCTTTAATTGTAAGACACCTTCAACTAGTGTTTATTTCAGTAACTATAGCAATACTTATCGCAGTTCCTTCAGGGATACTTCTTACAAGACCGAGATTCAAATCCTGGTCTTCCAAAACCATGACATTTTTTAATGTGGCTCAGGGATTACCCAGTCTAGCCGTGGTAGCAATTTTTCTTCCCATTATGGGAATTGGCTTTTTACCCTCGATAATTGCTTTGACAGTTTATGCCCTTCTTCCAATCCTAAGAAACACCATAGCAGGAATAAATAGTATAAATCCTGATATTATAGAATCAGCCAGAGGAATGGGTATGCCGAGCCAAAAGGTTTTGTTTAGTATTGAAATTCCTTTAGCTCTTCCGGTAATAATTGCGGGTATACAAACATCGGCTGTAGTAACTGTAGGAACAGCAGTAATAGCAGACTTGATTGGAGGGGGCGGATTGGGGAGACTAATATTTACCGGAATTTCCATGTTTGACCCTGTAAAAATATTAGCAGGATCAATTTTAGCAGCTATAATAGCCATTGCTATCGACCAAGGATTTGATTTGGTTCATAAAAAGGTGTTAACTCCCTACAAGGGAGTAAGAAAATAAAAAAACTTATGGAGGGATGTTTAGACCAATGAATTTTAGAAAAATCTTTTTAATCACGCTGGTTTTTGTTATGAGTATGTCTTTAATGTTAACTGGATGTGGAGGACAAGATCAAAGTAGTGGAAATGATACAACTTTGAAACTTGGGGTAAATGTAGAGTTTTTGGAAAGAGCTGACGGTTTACCTGCCCTTGAGGAAACCTATGGTTTTAAATTTGACCGAGACAACATAGTAACCATGAAAACTGGTTTAACTTATGATGCCTTAAGAAACGGAAAAATCGATATAGCAATGGGATTTGCAACAGATGGTAGAATTCCTGCATTTAATCTCGTAAACCTAAAAGACGATAAAAAATTTTTCCCTGTATACAATCCAGCACCTACTATAAGAAAAGAAGTGCTGGAAACTTACCCTAATTTGGCCGAAGTTATCAACCAATTACCTCCTCTCTTAGATCAAAAAACCCTTGCTAACTTAAACAAGCAAGTGGATGTGGATGGTAAAGAACCCGAAGATGTGGCTGAAGCCTTTCTTAGAGAACAGGGACTACTCAAAGAAACAGCAGATAAAAAAGAAGGCCCTGCTATAAGGGTTTCCTGTAAGCCTTGGACTGAACAGTTGATACTGGGGAATATGCTGATCGATTTATTGGAATCCAATGGATATCGAGTAGAAGACAGAACAGGTCTAGGAGAAACCCCTGTTTTGAGAAAAGCCTTAACATCGGATCAAATAGATATTTACTGGGAATACACTGGAACTGTATTGATGACAGTAATGAAGGAAGATCAAATTACTCAGGCTGAGGAAGCATATAAAAAAGTTAAAGAATGGGATGCAAAAGAGAACAACATCATCTGGCTTGATTATGCCCCAGCTAACAACACTTATACCTTAATGATGACTAAGGAAAGAGCTGAAGAATTAGGGATTGAATCAATTTCAGATCTAGCAGATTATATAAATGAAAAATAGTAAGATAAAAACCCGGTTTCTACCGGGTTTTTGTTTATATGTGCGCCCGGCATAGGCGGTAGCTTGGCGGTGAAAGTCCGCTATGGGCCTGGCAGTGGGAACCATTAGCTAAAGGCAAGGGTGTCCACGGCGACGTGGAATCTGATGGAAGCCGGAGGCAAAGTCTCGGCCCGAGGAACACGAACCGCATATGAGGGTGACTTGGGGTGGACGAGTTTGCTGAATAAAACGAAGTCTAACACTGCCCGAACCCCATACAGTAAATGCGGTGAGTATATGGGATGAAGGCTGCCATTCTTTACCCAGGGAGGTCTGACAGATACGCCTGATACGGATGAACTTCCAAAGGGCAGCCCGTACAGTGATGTGCGGCTAAACTCTCAGAAGTCAGCAGAGGCCATAGTGCTCTGGTAGTCATGAATACTAGAATACTAGAGGAAGGGCCGAACGTTAGAAGGTCTTGGAAACTTGAAAGACTCGAGAGGGATGCATAGACGGCAGACAACTCAATATAGAGGCTATCTTCAGGAAGTAGGGGTGGAACTCCGAGATAATGAGGAAGTGCAGAGCATTTCTCCGGCGTCAGAAAGAGGAAAAGACGGTGGAAAGGAAGACACCAGTAGACTGCTTGAAAGGATACTCGACAGAGATAATCTTAACCAGGCGTATTTACGGGTTAAGAGGAACAAGGGAAGCCATGGTGTGGATGTGAACTTCTGCCTTTTCTAAGACAACATGGCGAAGCCATCAGGAGTTCATACTGGAGGGGAGATACCGTCCCAGCCCGGTAAGAAGGGTAGAAATTCCCAAACCTGATGGAGGAGTAAGACAATTAGGGATACCCACGGTACTGGACAGGATGATACAGCAGGCAATAGCCCAGGTACTGACGCCAATATTTGAGGCAGGCTTTTCAGAAAGCAGCTACGGATTCAGGCCGGGAAGGAGTGCAAAACAGGCAGCAATAGCAGCAAAGAACTACATAGAAGAAGGATACACATGGGTTGTCGATATAGACGACCTTGAAAAGTAATTTGACAGGGTAAACCATGACAAACTGATGGCGTTAGTAGCGAGGAAAGTCAAGGATAAAAGGGTATTGAAAACAATTCGCATGTATCTAAACTCCGGAGTAATGATAAACGGAGTAGTGGTAGAAACCGAAAGAGGCTGCCCGCAGGGAGGGCCTTTTAATCCACTATCTTTAAGTCCACTATTAAGCAATATCATGCTGGATGAACTGGACAATGAGTTAGAGAAAAGGGGACATCGCTTTTGCCGGTATGCCGATGACTGTGCGCCATGAACATTTTCCCTTCGAACGACAGGGAAAAATGGTGCTACGCAGGAGATGAGGGAAGGCCCCTCAAAGCCGGCTTGCAGGAGCAGGCTTTAAACCACCTCAAGCTGCAGGGGTTAAGAGCCGGTGTAGTGAGCGTTGAGGAAAAGGCAGGAAGAAACCTGTCAGGTAGGAGACAAGGAGACGAGCGCGAAGCGAACCGCCGGTCACGTGTCGAAAGCGTAGGGACGACGTCAAAACCGGGTGGAGTCGTTAACCCGGGATAAATCTGGGGGAAACCTGCTTACTGCCCAGGTGGCGTCCGGCATAAAGGCGGCGTGAACTTGTCTTAGGCTCCTGCGTGGAACATGGGAACCTGTAGCTTCGATGATAAGGGAGAACCCCAATTGGGAGGCCCCCAAGAGGGCAGAGTACCGAAGCGAAGCACAGGGGCGGAACAACCTGTAGTAGTGAAGAAAGCCCGTAATAGGGCTGGAGCGAAGGGGTTGTACTGTTCAGCTTTATACTCAGATCAACCCGCAGAGGGGAGGAATCTGGTGAATAAAGCAAAGCCGTTTAAAGGAAATACAAGAAGCTGAAAAACCATAAAAGGCGGGCAGAACAGTGGCTTCGGCGGATTGCGGAAAGACAGCCGTGGCTGTTTGCCCACTGGCAGCTTCTTAAAGCGGCTGGACAGTAGGAGCCGGATGAGCTGAGAGGTTCACGTCCGGTTCTGTGAGGGCGTGGGGGTGAGATTCCCCCGCGCTACTCGACGTAACATCTATGTCGAAAGCCGCAAAGCAGCAGAAAGGGTCATGGAAAGCATAACGAACTTTCTAGAGAACAAACTAAAGCTAAAAGTGAACAGAGAGAAGAGTGCGGTAGACAGGCCGTGGAGGTGAAAATTTCTCGGGTTTTCATTTTATACACATAGAAACGGAATTGGCATAAGAGTACATGCCAAAGCCGTAAAGCGATTTAAAGATAAGGTAAGGAAAATCACGTCAAGGAGCAATGGTAAAAGTATGGACTACAGGATAGAGAAACTCAGGCAATTAATTATTGGATGGGTTAATTACTTTGGAATAGCAGACATGAAAGGATTAGCCAGAGAACTTGACAGGTGGATAAGACGGAGAATCCGGATGTGCTTCTGGAAGCAATGGAAGAGAATCAAGACCAAATACGATAAATTAGTCAGACTTGGAATGAGAGAAAATGAAGCATGGGAATTTGCCAACACGAGAAAAGGCTACTGTAGAATATCCAATAGTCATATACTTAACAAAACCCTTACAAATGAATATCTCGAGAAATTAGGTCTTGTAAGTCTTACACAGGGGTATTCCTTAGTACACTAATTCCTAACGAACCGCTGTATACCGAACGGTACGTACGGTGGTGTGAGAAGACGGTAAATGAATTAATCATTTACCTCCTACTAGATTGTTATAATAAAAGAGAGTATTTCTCATTAAAAGCACAAGCTCAACTGTATGAGGGGCTTTGTATTATAGGAAAGGCGAACAAAATGCAGACCCAATATTATAAATTATACCCTACTTGAGAACGAAAAAATTGTTTTATTGCAGACACTTTTTTAGAATTCACAAATCTAGGAAATTAAACCTCCTGAAACGAACATAAGTTTATTCCAGGAGGTTTTTAATTTAATATTTTTTGAATACATCAAAATCTATCAGAAATAAAAATTAAATGGTGAAAAGTTATAATTTGTATTGCTTGCAGTTTCATTAGGCTGTTTAATTCATCTTTTTTTGACATATGAAAAATTTATGTTATAATAACGGGTGTACCAGCCTATGGAAAAATTGGGAGAATCATGGAGGTGGATCAAATAAAATTGTAATAACAAAATTTAAATTCAGTAGTTGAGGGAGTTAACAGCAAAAAATTAAGCTTAAGCGGAGGTGATTGTACTTTAATAAAAATGAGTGGTATAGCTGGAGTTTACCAGGTAAAAGATGGTAAAGAACAGGTTGAAAAGATGCTTGACAAATTGAAGCATCGAGGACCTGAAGTCCA
>DFNM01000208.1 GCA_002376045.1 Firmicutes bacterium UBA3567 | reverse complement strand
TCCCCAAACCTTTTTATAAAAAGGTTTGGGGCAAATAAAACCATAAAAATATAGCGCATTATCTGACGCTGTTGAAAACAAAGAAGGTGAATAAAGATGAAGACAATTCCTTTGAGTCAGATAGCTCCTTTTCCGCGTGATGTCCAAAAAGGTGGAGCTACTTCATCCGAAAAAAATAAAGAGCTGATGGAAGCGTGCCAACAGTTTGAATCCCTCTTTTTGAATATTTTGCTAAAACAAATGCGAAAAACGGTGCCTGATTCGGGTTTTATTCCCAGAAGTATGGAAAGAGATATTTATGAATCCATGTTTGATGAAGTCATTGCACAGAAGACGGCTTCAACTGATGGATTTGGTCTGGCAGAAATGATATACCGCCAGCTTATTCAAAAAAGTGGAAACAAGAACCCTTAAATTTACAGGCTGCCATGTCGGCAGCTTTTTGGTTTTACTTCTGAAGCTTTTGCTTTTGCTGTTGCCGGTTTTAAGCTTGTATTGCTGCTGAAAGAATAATAATATAATAAAAGGGAGAAACATGGTGCATTTCCCGGGAAATAGTAGAAACTTGGAACATACAAAAAAACAAAAAAGGAGGTCTTTACACGTGAAATCAAAAAAAAGCACAAACCTGTCAAAAAAGCCAATACCGGTCCTTATAAAAATGTTGAAAAAAGAGAGGGATTTGCAGCAGGACATTTATGAGGCATTAAAGCAGAGAAAAGAGGAAGCCCTTCCCTACTTGGAAAAGCAGTTCTTAAAAAAATTTGAAGAGGGAAAACTTACCCGGGATTTGGAGTTCTATCTGGCAGCAATGGGTAAAATTGCAGACAGTGAAAAGGATTTGGAATTGTTTGAAGAAAAAATAAAAGATAGCGAATTACACAAAATAATATTGTTTTATATTTTAGAATATGTAGAAAAAATCGAAAGCATTGATTGGTTAAAAAAACAATACTCTGAGGATTTGAGTCATGTAGAAAAACAAATGTTTTATTTAGCACTTGCAAGGCACTCGAAGGATCCGGCTGATTTTAGAGAGGCTATGAAATACTTTATGAAAGGTTATTCGGCAGCAGATACGGAATCTGCTACACTGGCAGCAGTTGGCTGGATCCTGGCAAATGGACTGGATAAATTAGAGGACTACATTCTACATACAGGTTGGGAAGAAATTTTCGCTATTAAAAAAGCCCTTGAACTCATATTTGATGATGACGAACAGGAGACGAACATCCAGCAGATCAAAGCTTCGGTTAATAGTATTCTTAAGAAAGCTTTAGAAGGCAGCATCCAGCAGCAGAAAAATGCCTTAAAGATTATACCTATACCCCAGGAAGAATACAACGACACATTGTTTGATTACCTAAAATCTCCCAATTTTGGGATTAGGTCAGCAGCATCCACAAATCTCCTTCTCGAAAAGGAGGGTGACAGCTTAAAAGCATTAGATGTCATAAGTTCAAAAACAGAGAAAAGAATCAAAGCCAACCTGCTGTCGAAAATTAGCATTAAGTCCAGGCAGATAGAAGACAGGTTATACCAAACATACAGATTAGCAGAAGCCGATCAGAAATTCTGGATACTTACCAACATGAATTACAACATTGAAAACATAAACAGGGATAGGTTTCTAAATCTGTTAAAGGAAAACCTTAATCAGGAAGATGCTTTTGCTGTGAGAGTACTTTCCGCTAATATACTGAAGGAGCTTGGAGAGTTCAGTGACGATTTGATTGAATCCTGGTCACTGACGGAAAAACTTTTATTTGAAGCAAAACATACTCAGGGAAATAAGGAAGAATTAATCACAAAGCTGTTAAATTCAGGTGATAACCTGGCGGAGCCCTTATTAGGCGCATCCCTTACTGAAGTAGCGGGTAATGAGCATTTTCAATTTATGGTGAAACTGGTTGAGAAAAGTGGTGAATCCCTGATTCATAAAATTATTGAACTTGCCAAGAAAAATGAGGCATACACCTTTGTGGCTGCAGAATTCGCCCGGCATAAACCGACTCCCAAAACAGCAGGGTTTCTCATTGATAAGGTACTGGAGGTGTATACGAAGGATGATGAATGGCAGTTTCATGTTGTGTGTTTGTGCCTTTCCTACCACCATGATTACAGGGTAATAATTGCTGATGCACTGCTGCCTTTGGTAGAAAGAGCACCCCACGAATATCTTTTCAGCTTAATATATGCCCTGGTATACCTGGAACAACCCAGACTGCTTCCCAGATTGATGAAGAGGCTGGGAAAAGGCGAGGTTTATGGGCTGTTGTGGAATTATTCGGTGGAATTCGTTTCGCACCTATGTTTAGAAAAAGAGCGGGCACATGAATACATTATAAGAGTTTCAGAAGAGGAGGCGGGTCTTAAGAAGCGATTTGCCCATGAAGTCTTAGACAAAATGGAGGAAATCAGGGAAGAGATTTTAAATAATTATAAATATGAAAGAGAAGGAGCTGATTATGATGAAGCTTGAGAACAAAAAAATTCAACAAATCCTCCCCCACCGGTATCCCTTTTTACTGGTGGATAGAATAGAGGAAATACAGCCTGGGGAAAAAGCAGTAGGATACAAAAATGTAACAATAAACGAGCCTTTTTTCCAGGGACATTTTCCCGGCAATCCCATTATGCCTGGAGTTTTGATAGTTGAAGCCCTGGCTCAGGTGGGTGCTGCAGCCTTACTGGCAGTAGAGCAGAACCGGAATAAGCTTGCTGTTTTTACCGGGATAGATAGGATGAGGTTCCGCAGGCAGGTAAAACCCGGAGACTTATTAAAACTGGAGGTAGAGGTCATTAGGACAAAGGGCTCGATGGGCAAAGCAAAAGCCCGGGCTTCAGTTGATGAGGAAACAGCTGCAGAAGGGCAGCTTATGTTTGCGATTGTGGATAGGGAATAAAAAATGTGGTTCTTCTCCATTTTAGTCGA
>DFNM01000234.1:15469-23429 GCA_002376045.1 Firmicutes bacterium UBA3567 | reverse complement strand
TGCCATGACAGGAGAAGTATCTATTAGGGGGTTTGTCAAACCTGTAGGGGGGATTATGGCTAAAATAAATGCAGCTAAACAGGCTGGAGCATCCAAAGCATTAATACCAAAAGAAAACTGGCAGGAGATATTCAAAAAAATGGATGATATAGAGGTTATCCCAGTTACACGAATAGAAGAGGTTATTAAACATGCTATCTACAACAAGGTAAACACATCAGTTTTCCCCACCCATTCATCAGAAGTTGATGTGCTTTCAGCCTCAGGAGTGTAAAATAGCCCGGCCAGATGCCGGGCTTAAAATATATTTAACTCAGGATTGACAAAAGTCTGCAATAATATTAAAATACAATAGCAGTATAAGGGGGGACACTCATGACAAAAATCAGACGAATTCCACTGTTACCCCTCAGGGGAATTTTAATTTTTCCTTACATGGTTATGCATTTTGATGTAGGTAGGGAAAAATCGATAAAAGCTTTAGAAAAAGCCATGTCTCAAGATCAGCTTATTCTGCTTTCCGTCCAAAAGGATGCAAATATAGATCTTCCTGAACCGGAGGATATTTACAGGACCGGTACTGTTTCTAAAATAAGGCAATTATTAAAACTCCCTGGTGATACCATAAGGGTACTTGTAGAAGGTAGCAATAGAGCTTTGATTACAAAATATATAAAAACAGAACCCTACTTTGAAGTGGAGATAAATGAAATCCATGAAGAAGAGCAAGAAAAAACTGTAGAAATTGAAGCTTTAATGAGGGGTGTAGAGGAAAGGTTTGAAGATTATGTAAAGCTGAGCAAAAAAGTTTCACCTGAAATTCTCATTACAATTGATTCCATTGAAGAACCAGGCAGATTTGCAGATCTGATAGCTTCAAATCTGAATTTGAAAATAAAAACCAAACAGGAAATTTTAGAAGCTATAACACTCAGGGAAAGATTGAACAAGCTGTATATGATTCTAAACAAAGAAATAGAGATTCTGGAACTTGAGAAAAGAATTAACACTCAGGTTAGAAAACAAATGGAAAAAACCCAAAAAGAGTATTACCTTAAAGAAAAAATGAAGGCTATACAAAAAGAGCTGGACGAACATGATGAACACACAAATGAAATTCAGGAGTACCACGAGAAAATAAAGCAAAAAAACCTTCCTGAGGATGTAAAAGAAAAAATCTCAAAAGAATTGGACCGCCTTGAAAAAATGCCCCCGGCAGCTGCCGAGGCCGTAGTTATCAGGAATTACATTGATTGGATTCTCGATCTGCCGTGGGCAGAGGAAACAAAGGATCAGCTGGATTTGGAAAAAGCTGAGAAAGTTCTGGAAGAAGATCATTATGGTTTAAAGAAAGTAAAAGAAAGGATTTTAGAATTCCTTGCTGTTAGACAGATGACAGACAGAATGAAAGGACCAATTTTGTGTCTTGTAGGGCCGCCTGGTGTAGGAAAGACTTCCCTTGCTAAATCGGTAGCCAGAGCGTTAAACAGAAAATTTGTAAAATTATCTCTTGGCGGTGTTCGGGATGAAGCCGAAATAAGAGGGCACAGGAGGACCTATGTAGGTGCACTGCCAGGAAGAATTATACAGGGAATGAAACAGGCCGGTTCAAAAAACCCTGTTTTCCTGCTGGATGAGATTGACAAGCTGAGTTCTGATTTTCGAGGAGACCCGGCATCAGCTCTCCTTGAAGTGCTGGATCCAGAACAAAACAATGCCTTCAGTGATCATTTTATTGAAGCTCCTTTTGATTTATCAAAGGTTTTGTTCATTACCACAGCCAATGCAACCTACCGCATTCCCCGTCCCCTTCTTGACAGAATGGAAACAATTTATATAAGTGGCTATACAGAAGAAGAAAAGGTTAAAATAGCAGAAAGGCATTTGATTCCGAAACAGTTAAAAGAACACGGTTTATCTGAAGAAAAGGTCAATATATCTCAAGGAGCGGTTAAACACATAATACGCTATTATACCAGAGAAGCAGGTGTAAGGAATCTTGAGAGGAACATAGCAGGTTTATGCAGGAAATCCGCTAGGATTTTGTTAAAAGAAAAAGATAGAGACAGGATCAAAATAACCACAAGGAACTTAAGAAAATTCCTTGGAGTTCCTAAATACCGATATGGAGAAGCAGAAAAGAAAGATGAAATAGGAGTATCGACAGGATTGGCATGGACAGAAAGCGGAGGAGATATTCTTGCGGTAGAAGTTGCCATTATGAAAGGAAAGGGTAAATTCATTTTAACGGGTATGTTGGGTGAGGTGATGCAGGAATCGGCACGGGCAGGATTAAGTTATATTCGTTCTAAATCCGATGAACTTAAAATTTCAGAGGATTTTTATTCTGAAAAGGATATTCATATCCATGTACCTGAGGGGGCTATTCCTAAGGACGGTCCTTCCGCAGGAATTACTATAACTACGGCTATCGTATCTGCCCTAATTCAGAAACCTGTTTCAAAAGACTTTGCCATGACTGGAGAAATCACACTTCGGGGCAGGGTGCTGCCTGTTGGGGGTATTAAAGAGAAGGTGCTGGCAGCTCATAGAGCCGGGATAAGAAACATAATTTTGCCTAAAGAAAACAAAAAAGATCTGGAGGAAATACCCAACAACATAAAGAAAAAGTTGAATTTCTTCCTTGTTGACCACATGGACCAGGTGCTGGAAAAAACCATTGTGAAGGATGATAGAAATGAAAATTAATTATGCCAGGTTTTTAACCAGTGCTGCATCTGAAAAACAATTTCCTCCTGATAACATGATAGAAATTGCTCTTGTAGGAAGATCAAATGTCGGCAAATCCACTTTAATTAACACCATAACAAACCACAAATCTCTAGCCAAAACCAGTTCTACACCAGGTAAGACCCAGACCATTAATTTTTACGAAATCAATAACAGCTTCAGACTTGTGGATTTGCCGGGATACGGTTTTGCCAGAGTTTCAAAAGCCAAAAAACATAAATGGAAACATTTGATAGAAAGTTGCCTGTTAAACAGGCAAAATCTAAAAGGGGTTATTCAATTAATTGATATAAGGCATAAACCTACTAATGATGATGTGTTGATGTATGAATGGTTAAAATTTTATAAGTTCAAAACAATTATGGTTGCAACTAAAGCTGATAAAATACAACAAAGTCGAATAAAACCAAACCTTGAACAAATAAAAGAGGTCTTACATTTGCATACATCAGACCCATTAGTAATATTTTCAGCAAAGAACAAGGAAGGGAAAAAAGAAATATTAAATCACTTGGGCGAAATCGTTAGCTGGAGTTGACTTTTTTAAAAAATATTGTATAATTACTTTAAAAAGCATAGAGTATTGGCTGTGAAGGGGAGAGTAAAAAGCCTTTTTTTTCTAGAGAGCAGGGCTCGGCAGGCTGGAAGGTCCTGCACTAAAAAGGTTTTTGAAGGTCACCCCGGAGCTTCGGATCTGAAACCTTTAGTAGGATTCGGCGGTGATTTGACCGTTATTTGGATGAAGAGCTCTCTATGAGAAAAAAGGTGGTACCACGGAAGGCAGCCCTCTTTCGCCCTTTGGACGAGGAGGGTTATTATTATTTGAGGAGGTTTTTTGTGATGGAAAAGAACATACCCAAGGTTTATAATCCCAAAGATGTTGAAGATAAATGGTACAATTTTTGGGAAAAACGGGGTTGTTTTAGGGCGGAGGTTGATAAAAACAAAAAACCTTTTTGTATTGTAATTCCACCACCCAATGTAACGGGACAGCTTCATATGGGGCATGCCCTTAACAACACACTGCAGGACATCCTGATACGCTGGAAACGGATGCAGGGATACAGCACCTTATGGCTTCCAGGAACTGACCATGCAGGTATTGCCACGGAAGCTAAGGTTAAAGAACAGCTGGCCAGGGAGGGTTTGAGCAAGTTTGATCTTGGTAGAGAAAAATTTCTCAAAAGAGTATGGAAGTGGAAAGAAAAATACGGAGGAACGATAATTAATCAGTTAAAAAAGCTTGGGGCATCATGTGACTGGAGCAGGGAAAGATTCACTATGGATGAAGGATGTTCTAAAGCTGTTAAAGAGGTTTTTGTAAGGCTGTATGAAAAAGGCCTGATTTACAGAGGTAATTATATGGTTAACTGGTGCCCTACCTGTCAAACAACCCTTTCCGATATTGAGGTTGAACACGAAGAGGAACCCGGCAAACTGTGGTACATCAAATATTTTATAAAAGACAGTGATGAGTATATTCCAATTGCTACCACAAGACCTGAAACAATGCTGGGGGATACAGGGGTTGCTGTAAACCCGGAAGATAAACGATATGCCAGATATATCGGTAAAACCCTTATACTTCCAATAGTAGAAAGGGAGATACCCGTTGTTGCTGATGAATACGTGGATCCGGAATTCGGAACAGGTGCTGTCAAGGTTACTCCTGCTCATGACCCGAACGATTTCGAAATGGGATTAAGGCATCAGCTAAAACCAATAGCAGTAATTGATGAAGAGGGGAAAATGAACGAAAATGCCGGAAAATACCAGGGTATGGACAGGTATGAATGCCGGAAAGCTCTGGTGAAAGACCTTGAAAAGGGAGGCTGCCTGTTAAAGGTAGAAGATTACAGACACAGTGTCGGGCATTGTTACAGATGTGATACGGTGATTGAACCACTCATATCAAAACAGTGGTTCGTCAAAATGAAGCCCCTTGCTGAACCTGCTATCAGGGTTGTAGAAGATGGCGAAATAATATTTGTTCCTGAAAGATTCAAAAAAATATATATCAACTGGATGGAAAACATCAAAGACTGGTGTATATCCCGTCAATTATGGTGGGGCCACCGAATTCCTGCATGGTACTGCCAGGATTGTGATGAAATAATTGTATCAGAGGAAGAACCTGTTGAATGTAAAAAATGCGGCAGCACAAACATGGAACAGGACCCTGATGTGCTTGATACCTGGTTCAGTTCTGCATTGTGGCCCTTCTCCACCCTGGGCTGGCCGGAAAAAACTCCGGATTTAGAATATTTCTATCCAACTTCAGTGCTGGTTACTGCATATGATATTATCTTCTTCTGGGTTGCCCGAATGATCTTTTCAGGCCTTGAGTTTATGAAACAAAAACCCTTTGAGTATGTAGTTATTACCGGGTTGGTGAGGGATGCCCAGGGTAGAAAGATGAGCAAATCTCTTGGAAACGGTATCGATCCTTTAGAGGTGATAGATAAATATGGTGCTGATACCCTTCGCTTTACTCTGAGTACGGGTAATGCTCCCGGAAATGATTTAAGGTTTTACTGGGAACGGGTTGAAGCCAGCAGGAATTTCGCCAACAAAGTGTGGAATGCTTCCAGGTTTGTGTTGATGAATTTAGAGGATTTTGATGGAGATGTCCATGTTTCATACGATACTTTAAGCCTTGAAGACAAATGGATTTTGAGCCGCTACAATACCATCGTAAAAGAAGTAACCAGGTCTCTGGACAGCTTTGAGATAGGTATTGCGGCTCAAAAACTGTATGATTTCATCTGGAGTGAATTCTGTGACTGGTACATTGAACTGGTAAAAAGCAGGCTGTATGGCAATGATGAAAATGCTAAAACTTCTGCACGCTACATCCTTTGCCATGTAATGGATGGAACCATGAGGCTGCTGCATCCATTTATGCCTTTTATAACGGAGGAAATATGGCACCACCTGCCGACAGCAGGGGAAAGCATTATGATTGCTCCATGGCCTACCTGCAATGAAAACATGATTAATCCTGGTGCAGAAAAAGAAATGAATCTAATAATGTCTGCAATAAGGAACATCAGGAACATTCGGGGAGAATACAACGTGCCTCCATCGAAGAAAGCCAGCGTTATCTTTAGGATTACTTCAGATAATACCAGAGAGGCCATTGAAAATGGATCAAACCATATTAGGAACCTGGCTAAAGTTGATGAAATCCAATACATTGATCGGCATGAAAAAGCTCCTGAAAAAGCATTAACCGCCGTGATAAACGGTGGGGAAATATTTATGCCAATTGAGGATTTGATTGATATTAAAAAAGAGAAAGAACGGCTTAACAAAGAAAAAGTTGCTCTGGAAAAAGAATTGCAAAGGGTTAATGCGAAACTGTCCAATCAGGGTTTCCTGACAAAGGCTCCAAAAGAAGTTGTAGAGAAAGAAAAAGAGAAACAAAAAGATTTTGAAGAAAAGCTCCAAAAAGTTCAGGCAAGACTTGAGAAACTAGGATGATGATGTATGGAATATAAAGATGCTTTGAATTATATAAACAATCTGGACAGGTTAGGTATCAAACTGGGTTTGGAGCGAATGGAAAGCATTTTACAATTTTTAGGCAATCCTCACACCAGATTCAGGGCTATTCATATAACGGGAACAAATGGAAAGGGTTCTACAGCTGCTTTTATCAACTCCATCCTGATCCACCATGGTTTCAGGGTGGGACTGTTTACTTCTCCTTACCTGGAAAAATTCACCGAATCAATTAAAGTAAATGGAACGGAAATTAAAGAAGGC
This sequence comes from Firmicutes bacterium UBA3567, assembly GCA_002376045.1. Taxonomy (GTDB): domain Bacteria; phylum Bacillota; class Thermosediminibacteria; order Koleobacterales; family UBA3567; genus UBA3567. The sequence continues at coordinate 16,910 of DFNM01000234.1, read as the reverse complement.
CGAGTTGTTGATTTTGTAAAGAAAGTTAAACCCGTAACAAAAGTATTGACACGCAGAGGTCTGGGGGACATGACGAAATTTGAGCTGATTACAGCTATGGCCTTCGACTATTTTGCTTCAATGAAGATAGATCTGGCAGTAGTTGAGGTGGGATTGGGAGGCAGGCTGGATTCAACTAATGTTTTGAAGGATAAGGTCTGTGTTATAACTCCCATTAGCCTGGATCATAGAGATGTTCTTGGTGAAACCCTTGAGGAGATTGCCCGTGAGAAAGCGGGAATTATAAAAGAGGGAAATCCGGTTGTATCCGGCAAACAATCATTGACAGTGAAAAGGGTTCTGAAGGAGAAAGTCAAAAAATCGAAAACTCGAATCTTCTTTCAGAGTAAGGATTTTAGTTACAGGCGGTTGAGTTTCAATTCATCATCAGGCCAGGTGTTTGACTACAGCGGTCTCAATATCAACCTTCAAAAGCTGGAGATCAGCATGAGTGGACTTCACCAGGTTGAAAATGCTGCACTGGCTCTGGCTGCTGTAGAGTGTCTGGCTGAAAAAAACAAATTTATAGTAAGGAAAAAAGCTATCAGGGATGGTTTAAAGCATACCCGATGGCCCGGTCGTTTTGAGGTTGTATTAAACAATCCAAGGGTTGTGCTGGATGGTGCTCACAATCCCCATGGAGCCAGAGTATTACGAAAAACCCTTGAAGAACAAGAATTTAACAGGCTGATTTTGGTAATAGGGATGCTAAAGGATAAGGACTACAGCAAATTTGTTGATATAATTGCACCTGTTACCGATATTGCAATAGTAACGAAACCCTCGAATAAGAGGGCCCTGGGAACGGAAATTTTGAAAAAGGAATTTCAAAACCATGATATTGTGACGGAAACCCGGGAAAGTATTTTTGAGGCAGTTAATAGAGCTTTACAGATAAGCAGGGAAGGAGATTTGATCTGCATAACCGGTTCATTGTATCTTATAGGTGAGGTACGAAAGGAGTTTTTGAGTAACAAGTAACATTTTTTCTTCCCCCTGAATATTATATGTTTTAGGATATGTGCAGGGAGGGGAAAAGGGTGAATGCACAGGAACTCATACGACAGATAGATGATGCCCTGGAAGAACTGCGCCTGGCTGAAAAACATTTTGATATGATAGCAAACAAAGCGGAATTAATCGATAATGCGATTATGCAAATTATTATTGCCAAAAACAATTACATGTATCTGTTAAAACAGGCGAGAAAGTGTGGAGTTGAAAGAGATAAAAAGCAGATGTATTATGACCTGTTAATGACCGAATAGAGCTGCCAGTCAGGGCCATGTATCCAAAATCCAAATTGGAGAATAATTTCTAGCAGGGTTCTTGCCCTGACTTTCCCTTGTTCCGTCTTTTGAGGGCGGGTGAGGTGCTTTTTTTGGTGCGCCCGGCATGGGCG
>DFNM01000234.1:1387-15092 GCA_002376045.1 Firmicutes bacterium UBA3567 | reverse complement strand
TTGGCAGTGGGAACCATTAGCCAAAGGCAAGGGTGGCCACGGCGACGTGGAATCCCGGCACTCAATTAACTTTTGAGTGCCGGGCATACAGTAAATGCGGCGGGTATATGGGATGAAGGCTGCCGTTCTTACCCGGGGAGATCTGACAGATACGCCTGTGATGTGCAGCTGAACCGTCAGAGGTCAGCAGAGGCCATACTACCAGTAATGGGAAGGGCCGAACAGCAGATTGCGGTGTGTTTGAATGCATCGTTAAACCAATTTTGAAGCAGACAACCCAGAAATGGGGCTACCTGTTTGAAGCAGGGAGGAACTCCGAGGTATAATAGGAGCGCTGAGCAGGTTTTGGTGGCAAACAAGCAGAGCCAGGCATAAGCCTGACTCCACTGTGTTATCTGCTGAACCGCCTTATACCGAATGGTTGATGACGGCGGTGTGAGAGGTCGGGAAAATTTAATTTAATTAATTTTCCCTCCTACTCGATTTTATACGCTTTGCTTTGCCTTGGCAGACAGAGCCTTTTCCTCATCAATTGGTTCGGAAATGAACCTGAAGATAATCAGAGATACGGCTGCTCCGAGCACGATGTTTACTATAGCAGGCAGGCCTATAATTACACCGATGTATCCTACCACGGCACCGATGGCTGCCAGAACGGCGTAGGGCACCTGGGTGTTAACGTGGTCTACATGGTCGGCTCCGCTGAACATGGAAGACATGATAGTTGTATCCGAAATGGGACTGCAGTGGTCTCCAAATACCGCTCCGGCAAATACCGCACCAATGGTTGCGAACATGTAAGTCATTGGATCTATTCCAGCAGAGGCCGAAGTACCGTAAACCAGCGGCACAACGATAGGCATGAGCACGGCCATGGTTCCGTAAGATGTTCCAGTTGCAAAGGAGATGAGGGTGCCAGTTATGAATGTTATCAGCGGTATAAGAGCCGGAGTAAGGCTACCCTGTGTTACACCTACGATAAAGTCGGCAGTTCCTACGGCCTTAATGGATGAACCGATTCCCCAGGCAAATATCAGGATCAATGTTCCGGAGAATATGGATTTCATACCCTCTAAATAACCCTGAAACAGCATATTGATGGGCACAAGCCTCTGCGCTGCATAAAAGATTATCGTGAGGGCTACAGCACCGAAGGATCCCCAAACCAGGGAGTAGGAGCTGCTGGCTTCACCTATGGCAGTGGCGATAGATACTTCAGGGTATCCCCCCGTCTTAAGCATCATTGTGAAGATAAGACCGACAAGCAGCACCAGCGGTACCACGAAATTGATAACCCTTTTGGGGCAGTTTTCCGGGCACGCGATTTCATCTGTTTCAATTTTGAGAAGGGGAGTTGCCCCATCCCTCAACAGTTTACCGGTTTTACGGGCCCGCCTTTCAGCCTTCAGCATGGGACCGAAATCCCTTTCCGACAGCACTATATATGTCAGAAGCACAAGGGCAATGATGTTGTAAAGCACAAAAGGCACGGATTTAAAGTAGGCCATGTATGATGAATATGAGATGTTTAAGGCCTCAAACTGGGAGTGAATCTGCCCGACCATGTAGGCAATCCATGAGGAAATACCTGCTATACACGCTACAGGAGCGGCCGTCGAGTCTACAATGTAGGAAAGCTTTTCCTTGGAAATTTTGTAATCGGCGGTAATGGGCCCCATGGTGGTGCCTACAACAACCGTGTTAACATAGTCCTCAAAAAATATTATGAATCCTGCAATTTCAGTTGCCAGCAGAGCACCTTTTGCCGTTTTGATTTTGGAGGTAATCCAGTTTACGATGGCATCAATACCTCCGCCGACACGCATAACTCCTACGAGACCGCCCATGGTCAAACTTGTGAGCACGATCCTTGCTCCCCACGGGTCTCCCAATGAGTTCCATAGAAACTCAACGCTTTTACCGAATCCGGTAATGGGATTCCAGCCTGATATCATTGTGCCTGCAATCCATGCACCGATAAACAGGGAAGGGATAACCTCCTTGGTAACGATAGCAAGGGTTATGGCCACTAAAGGCGGCAGCACGGATAGAAAACCGAAATCAGGTTTGGGCTTTTCTGCTTCTGCTGCAAAAACGATGTTAGCAGCGAGAAGCAGCATGACAAGGGTTAATACAACAACGGCAGTTTTCTTTGAAAAACCAAACGATCTCAAATTATTCCCTCCTTTTTATATTTTTGCTAAACTTCAGAATTTTTAACTTATACGTCTGCCCACCTCCTTCCGGTTATATTATCTAAAAGCCTCGGGATACAGAAACCCCGAAGCGATTAAAGCCGTTTTTCCTAAAAGCTCTATACTGCAAAACCTGTTTTCACTTCTTTTGAAAGTTACCCAGAGCCTACCCCCCGGGGTTACAACGGTTACGGGAGCTGACACAAAACTATTTAAAGCGGCAACGACAGCACTGGCGGTAGAACCGGTACCGCATGCCATTGTTATCTGTTCAACTCCCCGCTCATAGGTGATAACCGATATCGTTTGATTATCTATCAATTTAACAAAATTTACATTAGTTCCTTCTGGGAAAAGCTGTGTATTATACCGTATTTTTCGTCCTGATTCGGTCAGTTTTTCAGTGGTGAGGTTGTCTTCCAAAAAAATTACACAGTGAGGCACCCCCAGGTAAAGGCTGTAAAAGCGGTAATCCATGTCAAGTAATCTTAGTTTTCCCTCCCTGATGTGTTGTGCATCAACATCGGGAAGCTTTATACCCACCTCTCTCCCGTGAATGGCGGCCTCTATATTGCCTGAAAGGGTTTCAACCACCATATTTTGCTGAGCAATTCCATTTACGTAGGCATAACGGGCAATGCACCGAGCGCCGTTTCCGCACATCTCCCCTTCAGAGCCGTCAGGATTAAACAGCCTCATTTTAAAATCGGCCGCTGAAGAATTTTCTAATAAAAGTACGCCGTCTGCTCCCAGGGACTGCTTCCTTGTGCACACCTTTGCGGAAAAACGGGATAGTTCCTCTTCCTTTAAAACACTATCCCTGTTGTCTATCACTATAAAATCGTTTCCACATCCCTGCATCTTTGTAAATTTGATATGCATGCAGTTCCCTCCCCGGTTCGGCCTATACCAGCCTCAGAATAAGCTGTTCCCTGTCTCCATAAAGGTAGTCGAGGGGAGGTATTTCAATCATTGTATAGCATCCGGGAGCCTGCCTCATGGAAGCCCTTGCCGCTGAAACCATTACCTGAGCCGTAGCGGCAGGATTTGCAACGGACATTTTGAATTCAATTCTCTGATTGTGGGTTTCGCCCGAGACCCCTTTTCTTTCTATGTGCACTCCATGCCCCATATCTATAAGGGATTTTACGTCGGCTACTTTGAAAACATGGGTTTCATCATGAGCGAAATAGGGATCCCTTAAAATTGTATCCTTAACTTTTTCAAAATCTGTTCCTGGCTTTAGCTTAACATATACCATGCGCTTATGAAGCCCCTGACCCTTCGGGATGGTTATCGATAGGGCATCCTCTACACTTTCTATAGCTTTTACGGCCACGGTGTGGCCCATGCTCATGCCCGGTCCGAAATTGGTGTATGTCAACCCCCTCGGGGCAATGGATTCCATTAAAGCCCTGACAACCGAATCGCTTCCCGGGTCCCATCCTGCTGAGATAACTGCAACCCTCTGAGTATTTTTGCATACAGCATCAAGGCTTTGCTTCAGGTTTAAGATCGATTCACCATGTATATCGTAACTATCTACGGTGTTAAGCCCCATTTTCAGGTATTTTTTAGCCATTTCGGGTACCGCCCGGCTGGGAATCCCCAGAATTACCACATCTACCCTGTCCAGTTCACTTATATCCTTTACTACCGGGCTGTCGGGAACCTGGCGCTTTACTCCAGGGATTTTTGCCGGATTGCGCAGCACAACACCAGCAAGTTCCATATCGGGGCTTGTCCTGATAGCTTTTACGGCTTCTCTGCTTACATTGCCGAAACCGAGAACTGCAACCCTTATTTTTTTCATATGGCTGCCTACCTCCTTGAAGCTCAGTTTTAGTATTTCAGCGCTGCTGTTTAAACAATAGCAAGAATCATACCAAAAAGGACCTGCCCCTTAAATACCCGGTTTAACGGTGCTCGGCCCAAAAATTGACTGAATAATCTAATAAATTAAGTTCGTTTTTGTGAACATTTATGCGCCTGTTTTTGCTTTGGCCTTTTGTTTCGATATCATTTAAGTTCGTAAAAACGAACAGGCAAGTTCGTTTTTGCGAACTTTATTTAATTCTGTATTTCTTAACCTTTTGATAAAAGCTGGTTTTTCCGATTCCCAGGGTTTTAATAGCCTCCTTTCGGCACCCCCCTGTATAATCAAGTATCTTTGAAATAAGCTGGCGTTCCGTCTGCTCCACGGCTTTTTTTAGGGGGCCAATCCTGATGACGCTTACCAACTGATCAACACCTGCCATTTTTTTAAACCCTTCGGGGAGGTCGTTAACGGTAATAGTGTTACCTTCACAAATATTTATCGCCCTCTCGAGCACGTTTTCAAGCTCCCTAACATTTCCCTTCCAGCTGTAGAGTTTTAAAAGCCGCATCACATCTTCGTTGACGTGTTTAGGACCTCGCTTCAGCTTTTCACAAAGTTTTGGAACCAGAAACCTTACAAGGTGAGAGATATCTTCGGGCCGTTCCCTGAGAGGAGGAATGGTTATGGGGAACACATTAATTCTATAATAAAGGTCTTCTCTGAAAATGTTTTGAGCTACCAGTTCTTCCAGGTTCTTATTGGTGGCACAGATAATCCTTACGTCTATCGTAAACGGGTTTAATCCTCCTACCCTGGTAAAAGACCTTGTCTGCAGAAAGTGCAGCACTTTAGCCTGCATGGTAAGGGGAAGTTCAGCTATTTCATCAAGGAAAACGGTGCCGCCGTGGGCTCTCTCCAGCAGTCCGGGTTTTCCTGAAGACAGCGCACCGGTAAAGGCACCCCTCTCATACCCGAACAACTCGCTTTCAAAGAGGTTTTCGGGAATAGAAGTACAGTTGATGTATACGAAAGGCCCGTCTCTTCTGGAGCTTGACTGATGTATGGCCTTTGCAAAAAGGTTTTTACCCGTTCCGCTTTCTCCTAAAAGCAGCACGGTAGAATCAGATTCGCTGGCCCTGCATGCCAGATTAACCGCATCCTGAAGCTTTTGGCTTACACCGATAATGTGTTTAAAGGCCTCTCTCTGAACCCTGGTTCTTTCAAGCTGCCTCTCAAGGTGCTGTATGGATTCGATAGCCTTGTCCCTTTCAAGCATCAGGATTTTAAGTTCCCTTATATCCTCAACCTTCAGCAGCGCCCCTGTTACACTTCCGCTATCCTCAATGGGGAGTATACTACACCTTACTGGAATTCCGTTGATTATCGACTCTTTAAGTATCACCTTCGGTGCCCGACCGGCTGCAACCTGTGTCAGCCTGTCAATGATGTCCGAATCGGGGTGGAAAATAGAAATGTGCCTGTCATACATTTTGGGTATTTCTGCATCGGGTCCCTTTCGGGTATAGCGTTTACCGTTTAAAATGCTTTTTATGTCTTCTTTGCGGGCAGTGTATCCCCTCGTCTGGTAAAATTTTATCTTTAGGGATTTCCCACTAAGGATTACCGCGTGTCCTGCCGCAATGGAGTAGAAAAAATCGAAGCAGTGGTCGTTCGCCCTTATGCCAAGGCGTTTTTCATTGAAATCAATAAAGGCCTCAATAAAGACGCCATTCATAGTTTTGCTGATGCTGAGGGGTGCATTTTTGGTCTTGGCTGTTTTAAAACAGGTAGTGCCTGCCCGGGCTCCCATTACCCCTATGGCAACAACGGCATCACCCGCTGCAATCCCTTCAGGATCAACGCCTATTTTTCTTAAATCATCGGGTTTCAGGTTGCCGTCGTCCTTTCCGAGACAGTTATCAGAAATGACAACTATATCACCGTTTTGTATAGTTCCCTCCTCATGCCCCGGGCCTATTCTGGGGTCAATTCCAAAGATACGGGCAGCTTTTTGATTGTATACCTTAATAAGGCCTTTGCGGTCAATTACAATCAAGCCCTGGTCTATGGCATCAATGCCTGCCATTAAAAATTTATCTAAATGAGACATGATCTTTCCCTCTCACTGTTTGCTATAAATGATTTTGTTCTGGTACAGGTTCTATAAAAAATCGTTTTTTCCTGCAAACAAATTCAAACAAACCGGGCTTTCAAAAATAAAAATATCCTAAACAATTGAAATTTTAAAGATTACCTTTATTCCCCCCCTCCACACATATCTGTCTTATGAAGCTGGTCCGCTTTGTTTTTAGTAGTCTATTTTCAGGGCTTTCATTCTGTAATAAAGGGTGGTTCGCGGTATGTTCAAAGCTCTGGCTGCTTTAGCTTTGTTATAGGAATATTTTTCTAAAGTCCTTATTATTGTCTGCCTTTCAATTTCATTAATCATTCCCTCTAAATCCTTTTGGTCCTTTTTGCAGTTTGCCTTTTTGCTGTTTAGCAGATGTTCGGGGAGATACTCTTTGTATATTTTGCTGTTCTGGGAGAAGACTACCAGCCTTTCTATTATGTTTTTAAGTTCCCTTACATTTCCCGGCCAGTGATATTCTTCAAGAATTTTAAGAATTTCGCTATCAATATTTTTAATGGGTTTGTTATGGGTTCGTGTAAATTCTTTGATAAATTTGTTTGTAAGGGGTATGATATCTTCTGGTCTTTCTCTCAAGGGAGGTATTTCGATAGCCACCACATTAATTCGATAAAACAGGTCTTCCCTAAACTTTCCTTCCTCAACAAGTTTTTTTAAATCCTTATTGGTTGCTGCAATTATCCTTACATCAACCTTAACGGGTTTGATTCCCCCAACCTTTATAAAACTCTGGTCCTGCAGCACTCTCAGGAGCTTGGCTTGCATGTCCAGCTGCAGTTCTCCGATTTCATCCAAAAAGAGGGTTCCACCGTCTGCTACTTCAAATATACCGGGCTTTCCCGTTTTTTGTGCTCCAGTAAAAGCTCCTTCTTCATACCCAAAAAACTCACTTTCACAAAGGTTGTTTGGAATTGCACCACAGTTCACCTTGATCATGGGACCATTCCTGCGTGGACTGTTTTCGTGAATGGCATTCGCCAAAAGCTCCTTACCGGTACCGCTTTCTCCCTGAATCAGAACAGTTGCATGAGTAGGAGCTACCCTCTGAGCAAGGGTGATTACTCTTTCCATTTTTTTATTGGATGTAAAAATATTTCCAAAGGTGTATTTTTCTTTAGAAATTTCTCTTACTCGTTCTTCAAGATAGTTGATTCTCATATTTGCCTCATTTAATTTCTGGTTAAGTTGGGATATGTTTGATAAGTCCTTAATTGTAACAACTTTGTTTAAATGCTCGCCGTCGAATTCAAAGGAAATAGCATTCACTGCAAAAGTTTTTTTATCCACATTGAAAACAGCATTTTCAAAATCACCTTTGGCTGACAGTATTTTTTTAAGAGTTTGTTCAGGAATAATTTCTTCGATGTTTCTTCCCTTTAAGTTTTCCCCTTTTGCATCAAGCATGGATTCCAGTGCCCTATTCCAGTACATTATTTTTCCTTCGGGGTTGACAATACAAACCCCTTCACTTATTGTGTTTAAGATCGTCTGAAGGTAATCTACAACATTCCACAACCTATCGGAAAAGCCATCACAAATAGACTTAACAGTCAGAATACCCAAAATATTACCGTCTTTATCCACAACAGGTGCTCTGCCTATTCCAGCTTTTCTCATTTCCTCTCTAACTTTCAACAAATCTTCTTCGGGTTTGCGACATATTACATTGGGTGTCATAATGTACTTAACTGGTGTATCTCTGGAAATACCTCTGGCAAGGTTTTTGGCAAGGTCGTTTTTTGTTATGATACCTACAATTTTCTTTTCATTTACTACGATAACCTCTTCCTGTTTTTGAAGAAGCATTAAGTCATTTAATTTTTCTATTGTAGTATCTGGAGAAATTGTTACAACTTCTTTGCTCATGGCCTCTGATACTTTTATTTTAGTAAGGTAGGAAGAATCCATGTTTTACACCTTCTCACAACAAAAATTTCATAAGTTTAGTTGTATTATTTCAATAACGTATGCGTAAAATCCTTTTTTCAAAAATAGAAAAAGGATAAACCCCTTGGGGCTTATCCTTTTCCGTATTTTAAAAATGTATTGCCTGTTGCAGTGAAGCTAAAGCGGATTCCATTATGGTTTCAGCTGTAGTAGGATGGGCATGGATGGTTTTAGCAAGCTGTTTAACAGTCAGGTGGTTTTTCATAGCCACAGCGATTTCGTGAATCATAGCCGTAGCGTGGGGGCCGACGATACAAGCGCCCAGTATTTTGTTATCCTGAGCTGCAATGATTTTCACAAACCCTTCTTTCTTGCCAAGGGTAAGGGCCTTGCCGTTGGCGCTTAAAGGGAACATGCCAACTTTAATTTTGTATCCTTCTTTTACAGCCTGTTTTTCTGAAAGACCTATCACTGCAACTTCGGGGTTAGTGAAGATGGCACTGGGTATTACACTGTAATCCATTTTGTGTTTGTTTCCCATAATGTTTTCAACGGCTGTAATACCTTCTTCAGAAGCTACATGAGCCAGCATGATGCCGCCGTTTACATCTCCTACTGCATACACGTTTGGCAGTGTTGTTTCCAGAAAATCATTAACCTTGATGGCTCCCCTGTCCAGTTCTATACCAACTTCCTCCAGGCCTAGTCCTTCTATGGTGAACTTTCGTCCTACGGAAATAAATACCTTTTCGCCATAAATGTTTTTAATACTTTCATTCTGGTTTACAATCACTATATTGCCGCCGTTTTTCACTTCCTGAATTTCTTCTACTTGGGTGCCGGTTAGAATCTTTATGCCTTTGGATTCAGCAATTTTTCTGATAAGGTTTGAAGCATCTTCATCAATATTAGGCAGGATGTTTTCCATTAGCTCTACCACCACAACTTCGACTCCGAAGCTGTTTAGAATAAACGCGAATTCCATGCCTATTACTCCACCGCCAACTATTACAATGCTATTGGGGAGGGAAGTGGCTGTTAATATTTCATCGCTTGTTATAACGTTAGGGCTATCAATACCTTTTATGGGTAGTTTTAAAGGTTTTGACCCTGTTGCAATGATTGTATTTGCAGCACCGATTTGTGTTTGTGTCTTGATTCCTTCTACAGTAATGGTATCTTTTGCCTCGATTTTTGCCTTGCCTTTTACTATTTCTACTCGATTTTTTTTGAGCAGGCTTTCAATGCCACGTGCCAGCATTGATACTATTTCATTTTTACGTTTAATTACTTGAGCATAATCCAATTTGTATTCCTTCACATCTATACCAAAAACCCCTGCATTCTGTATATTATCTAAAATTTCTGCACTTCTAACCAGTGCTTTAGTGGGTATGCACCCCCTGTTTAAGCAGCTACCTCCCAGTTCGTCCTTTTCTACCAGGATTACTTTTGCACCCAATTGAGATGCTCTAATTGCAGCTACGTATCCCCCTGGCCCTCCGCCAATGATACAGATATCAGCCGATTTTTTTTCCTTTTTCTTGTGCAGCAGACTTCCAAAGTAGCTGGTATCAACAGCATTTACCTCTGGTGGAGCCTCAATATCTTCTTTGCTGCATTCAATTATGGCTATGGGAGTATCGACTGCTATTTCCTCTCCTTCTTTTTTCAGTATCTCCTTGATTAATCCGCTTACTTCGGCTTCCACCTCCATGTTAACCTTTCCGGTAGATATTTCTAAAAGGGGATCCCCTTTTTCAACTTTTTCTCCCTGAGTTTTAAGCCATTTAATTATTGTGCCCTTTTCCATGGAATCGGATAATTTCGGCATTTTTATTTCAAATTCCATTAGAATAACCTCCTAAAACTCTGCTGGGTAGCTCTGTGCTACCCAGCCTGTTGGATTATTTATTTTTCAAATTGTTGGTTTATTTTTCGAATTGTGGAGCAAAAGCCTCGATGGAATCTTTTACTAGAGATACGGCATATGCCATTGAAGGTCCGCCGCCAAAAGCTACAGCAACCATGGCTGCCTCGATTATTTCTTCACTAGTAGCTCCTGCTTCCAGGGCTTTATACACATGGAATACGATGCAGTACTCACAGCGGTTGTATGTCCCGATTGCGACACTTATGAGTTCTTTGGTTTTTGTTGAAATTGCACCTTCCTTATAACATTCACCCAAAAGATTCATGAAAGCGTTTGTTTGTTTTGGTGCTTTTTTTCCAAATTCCTGCAGCCCTCCAGTAAATTCCTCAAGAATTTGTTTGGGATTTCTTGTAGCCATAAAAAATTCCTCCTTTGTTAGTGAATTTTTTCATTAGGCATTGCCTATTCAAACATACTTTATAGATAAGCAAACTTCATGCCAAGGTTTTGTAGAACGAAAAAACTCAACCCTGCATTGATAAATGAGGGATTTGACAAGAACGTGGTCAAGGTCGAAGAACGCATTGTGTCGGTAACTCGACATTATCCTGGTCATCTGTCGGATTTCAGACATATCTGAGGAGGTTGTGTTTTTAAATTCCAGTCACAACTAAAGATGATTTTTAATATTATAACAAAGAGATAATTTTTTGAAAGGAGGTTAACAATGAGATTCAGGATTGCTTTGTTGCTTGTGTTGTTGATTGTGCTGATAGCAGCTGGATGCACCCAACCTGCTGCAGAATCAGAGAAACAAACCCAGCGGAAAGAGGATACAGTGGCAACTGAATTAAAGCCCCTTGAGGAACCGGTAGAAGTAACTGTTGGTATGAAAAAAGTAGTGTCTGATGCTGGAGTGTTGATTGGGATGGCAAAAGGTTACTACAAAGAACTGGGAATTACTATTAAACCGGTTCAGTTTAATTCCGGTCAGGAGATGATAAATTCCCTGGCTGCAGGGCAGCTTGATGTGGGAGCTGCGGTTACATCTTCGGGGTTGTTCAATGCAATGCTAAGGGGGATTCCGATAAAAATTGTAGCAGACAAGGGAGTAAATGTTAAAGGTCAGGGTTATTACAGGCTTGTGATAAGAAAGGACCTGGCAGAAGAGATTGAGGGTTATAAAGATTTAAAGGGAAGAAAACTGGGAATTGTTGCAACAGCTTCTCTGGATGAAATCGCTTTAGATAGAGTGTTAAACATGGGCGGGATGACAACCAAAGACGTAGATTTACAGGTGATTAGATCATTCCCGGATATACTGGCAGCTTTAAGTAATGGAAGCATTGATGGTGGTATGTTAATAGAACCCTTTATTGCTAAAGGTGTTGAGAAAGGGATTATAGATACATGGAAGGACCCTTCAGAATATGATCCCCATGCTCAGACGGCATTGCTGCTGTATGGCCCCGGCATAATGGAAAAACCTGAAGTAGCAAAAAGGTTCATGGTAGCATATGTAAAATCATTGAGGGATTACAATGATGCCTTTTTCAAAAACAAAAACAAAAAAGAAGTAATCGATATTCTTGCGGAAATGTCTATTATTAAAGACAAAGACCTCTACTATAAAATGTTTCCTGCCGGTCTTAACCCGAATGGATATGTAAGGGAAAAGGGAATTGAACTTGATCTAGAGTGGTATAAGGCAAGGGGTCTGCTTAAAGGAAACAGTCTTACCGTGGAAGATGTTGTTGATAGCTCATATGTAGAATTTGCCAATAAAATCCTGGGAGAGTATTAAGGAAAGGTCGGAAACCTTTAATAGGGTTTCCGACTGTTTTTAAAAAGGAGTGACTTCAATGAATTTGGGGAAAAGGGACCTTTGTCTACTAAAAAGTAAAAAAACAGTGATTATCCAGGAGGAAATGAAGGACGAAAAAAAACTTAAATTCGCAGGTTCAGATGGATTGATTATCAAAACTCTTTCATATCTTTCGCCAGTTTTTTTTCTACTGATCTGGGAACTGGGTGCGCAATTTTCGATAATTGATGTCAGGCTGTTCTCCACCCCTTCTTTTATAATCAAATCGATGATTCCTCTTATTACTTCAGGAGAACTGCTTTACAATACCTTTACAAGTATTAAAAGAATTATTTTGGGTTTGCTCCTGGGGGCGCTGCCGGGGATTATTATAGGTTTATCAATGGGGCTGTTCCCTCTGGTTCGTTCTGTATTAAAACCCATTGTGGCTGCGGCCTTTCCTATACCTAAGATAGCAATAATGCCCCTGATATTGTTGGTGTTTGGCCTTGGGGAAACATCTAAAATCGTGATAATTGCATTGGGAGTGTTTTTCCTTGTTGTGATCAATACCATGGCGGGAGTATTAAACATTGATCAGATTTATCTTGATGTGGCCAAAAACTTTGGTGCCAGCCGCAAAGATTTTTATTTAACTGTGGCACTACCAGGGGCCTTGCCTACAATATTTGCAGGCATAAAGGTGGCTATGGGAACGGCTTTGTTGTTGATTGTTGCTGCGGAATGGTCTGCAGCAGATGCGGGAATAGGCTGGATGATCTGGAGAGCTTATGACATGTTTGACATCGAGAAAATGTTCGTAGGTTTGATAGTGATGTCATTTCTGGGATATTTGTTTTCTTTTTGCATAGATTTTTTAGAAAAGGTAATTATACCGTGGAAAAACCAGGAGAACTAAATAGGGAGGAGCTTTTATGAAAAAAAAAATAGAACTTAAAAACGTAAAGAAAATATTCCGGACACCCAATGATTCGGTGCTTGCTCTGGACAACTTGAACTTGACGGTGTATGAAGGGGAGTTTGTGTGTATTGTTGGACCCAGTGGGTGTGGAAAAACTACCCTTTTACGCATTCTGGCAGGGCTCAGCAAACAAACGGAAGGCCTTGTTTTGGTGTATTCAAGGGATCCCGATAAACCCCTTAACTCTATGGTTTTTCAGGGTGATTCCCTTTTTCCGTGGATGACTGTAAAAGCTAATGTGGCATATGGGCTGACAATGAGAGGGGTTTCTAAGAAAAAACGGGAAAAAATCGCTGAACACTTTATCAAAAAAATGAGTTTGGATAAATTCATGAACGCTTTCCCCCATCAACTTTCGGGAGGTATGAGACAGAGGGTAAATGTGGCCAGGGCTTTTGCCAATGACCCGGAAATACTCCTTATGGATGAACCTTTTGCCTCGCTGGATGAACAAAACAGAATCATTCTTCAGCAGCAATTATTGAAAATTTGGGAAGAAAGCCACAAAACAACTGTTTTTATCACGCATAGTATAGATGAAGCTATTTTGTTAGGAGATAGAGTCCTGGTAATGACAGCTCAACCCGGGCGGTTGAAAGCTGACATAAAAATAAGCTTAAACAGGCCCCGAGAGCTGTCAGGAATAAGGTCTAACCCTGCCTTTATCAGCTTGTATGAAAAAATCTGGCAGTTGTTGAGAGAAGAGGTCCTAAAAGCGAAAAATTGATAAACAAGTAGGGGAAATTTGGTATTGTCGAATATATCTTTTCGAAGAAAGCTTTTAGAAAAGAAAGCGAGGCAAACCGTGTACAGCAAAAACAATTTTGCGATTCTGTTTATGCTGTTTATTACAACTCTAGTATTTTGTGACTATGCCCTTGTACGGGAAAGTAGCCTGTTAATAGTAGAAAAAATAGATGTTTCGGTGTTGTCGGAACACGGTGACAATGATTTTTGGTAAAAACCTTTTGGACAAACCATTATCATTATAATATA
>DFNM01000234.1:0-1023 GCA_002376045.1 Firmicutes bacterium UBA3567 | reverse complement strand
CAGTTCCTAAAAGATTGTGGAAACTTCATGTGTGCAGTATAAATGAAAAAGGAGAGCATCATTCCCGGGTCCATCCACTCCGGGAAACTGGTAAGTTTTCGGTTTTTTTTCTTTTTACCGATGCCCTGTTCGTGGTATAATACCATTGATGGTTCTTCCTTTTGTTTTGAAAACAATTCTTCAGTTGGGAAAAAGTGCGGTTTAACTAAGGAGGGAAAAATGTGAAAACTACAAAAATAAAGGTTCCAGAAGCTACTGTAAGCAGATTGTCTGTGTATTCCAGATACCTTGAACAGGCTTTAGAAAAAGGAATCGTTACAGTATCATCTGCAGATATAGCTAAAAACGTAGGAGTTACTCCAGCTCAGGTAAGAAAGGATCTGGCGTATTTTGGAGAATTTGGGACCAGGGGTGTAGGTTATAAAGTAGAAGAACTTTTGAAATACATCAAAAAGATTCTGGGTATAAACACAACATGGAATGTAGCGATAATAGGAGCAGGCAATTTGGGGACAGCCCTCTGTAGATATAAAGGATTTCAAAAAAGGGGATTTCATATAAAAGGCGTGTTTGATAAGGATGCAAACAAAATTGGGCAAATAATGTGTAACAACATAAAAGTAAAACATATTGAAAATATTCCCCAGGAAATTAAAAAGAATGATATAACTCTGGCTATTATAGCAGTTCCGGCTTCTGCTGCTCAGGAGGTAGTAGATATTCTTGTTAAATCTGGAATAAAAGGTATTATAAATTTTGCGCCCCAAACTGTTAATGTACCTAAGGGAGTGTTTTTAAGACAGGTCGATCTCGCTGCGCAGCTGGAGGTTTTAACCTTTAACTTGAATGAAGAAGTGTTGAAATAAATCGATCAATTTTTCTAAAGCCCGGCCAGCTTTTTATTTGACCGTGTTTGTGAAAGGTCAGTTTTTTTGTTCATGCAAAAAAAAACGAAACAATCTGGATTAACAAATAATTTTTTGAGATACTTCTCCAAAACAGTTGGTTAAGGGTTAAGCTAAT
>DFNM01000009.1 GCA_002376045.1 Firmicutes bacterium UBA3567 | reverse complement strand
ATAGGTAGGCTAAAAACTCATCCCCATCAATATACTTCTTTCCATCTTTCACAGTTTCAATTCCTTATAGGTAGGCTAAAAACTATATTTCGTATAAATAGCTATGATAAGGGTTATTAGTTTCAATTCCTTATAGGTAGGCTAAAAACCCAAACTGTTCAGCCATGCATCACACCACCTTTTGTAGTTTCAATTCCTTATAGGTAGGCTAAAAACGCAAATCTTTCATAGTCAATCCAACCCGCCTACCTTGTTTCAATTCCTTATAGGTAGGCTAAAAACCCATTTTACTATTGAAAATCCTATGTTTTGTATATTCGCTATTTTTTAAAAAAGTCCTCCTTTCTTTGAAAAAATCTTTGTAACCATTGAAAACACTTAAAAATCGGCAAAATAAAAATGTTGTCGATCCCCGGGGGTTTTTGCACTATTACAGGTCGACGACATTTTGAATACAACTTTTTTGATTAATCTTTCAACAAGTTTTTAAAATATCATATCTAACTACAAAAGAGAGCTCTATGGAATAACAGACAGCAGTAACAGGGAAGCCGGCGATAACTGCAGGCCTTTCCAGACCGACAAATTCCCGCGATTGAAGAAGAGCCAGCTGCAAAGGAAACTTCAGTGTTGACATGACCATACCGGTGAAATAGCAAAAGTCGGTACACACAATAGCAGGATTACCGTAGTTCAAAAAACATCCACAAATCTACAGCATTGATCAGGATTTCTTTTCTAACATCTGTATAAACAGCTGTACCAAATTGGGGTCAAACTGTGTTCCGGCTCCCCTTCTTAATTCGGCCAGGGCTTCCTCATAAGACATAGCCTTACGATATGGCCGGTCGTTCGTCATGGCATCGTAGGCATCTGCGATAGCCAGAATACGGCACTCCAATGAAATTTCTTCACCTTTAAGGCCTAGAGGGTAACCTTTACCGTTCCACCACTCGTGGTGCTTGAGAATCCAGTCAGCGATGGGAACAAGGTCAGCTACTGACATCGCTATACGATAACCGATCTCACAGTGAAGCTGCATTTCACTGATTTCCTCTGGTGTGAGGGCCCCCTCTTTAAAGAGAATGCGGTCAGGCACACCAACTTTGCCGATGTCATGAAACCGGGCCAGGAGACGAAGATCGGTTATTTTATCTTCGGAAAGCCCGATAGCCACAGCCATGCCTGCTGCCAGCTTCTGCAGGCGGACCGCATGGCCTTCAGCTATAAAATCCCTTGTCTCCAATGCCTTCATCATGGCCTTGATTATAGAGCTGCGGGTACTCCGGCTGCGGCGCAGCTTTTCTCGGTACATGTTATTGTCAGCTTCTTTTAAGAGCTTTCTAATATCAGCAGAAGTCCCGCTGCTGACGGCATAACCAACGGATATGTTCAAAGGAAGTTTTGGGTTTGAAGCGTTGTAACTTTCAACGGCATTCCTGATGCGGCGGCAGATGTTTTTAACGTCGGTCTCCCCGGTGTTTGGAAGAAGCACCGCGAATTCGTCCCCGCCAATCCGTGCAACCAAATCGCCTTTGCGGATAGATTTCCTGATTACATCGGCTGCTTTCACAAGTAGAGCATCTCCAGCGGCATGTCCAAGGGTGTCATTGACAAATTTAAGACCGTCAACATCACACACAATTATACCAATCGGGTTATTGTGTTCACTACCAAGGCGGCACATCTCCTGCTCAAAATAGCTGCGATTATAAATCCCGGTGAGTTGGTCGTGCATACTGAGATATTTTAGCTTCTTCTCAGCCCGCTTACGCTCGGAGATGTCGCGGATGGATTCTATAGCACCAATCATTTTTCCTTCACTATTATAGAGTGGTGAAGCTTTTATCCATAGAAAGGCTCCTTTCCCATCATATAAAGATTCTGCAAAGGTCTCAGCATACAATACATTTTCTTTTCTTTCCACATATTCATATTGAAGTTCCGTTTCTCTGTCATCAGAATAGATAAGATCAATCAATACAGGCCTTGGTTTCCCGTAAAAAGGCACAGCATAAGCGTAATCGCCCTTACCTATTATATCCTCCTTGCGAACTCCCGTCATTTCTTCTATTGCCCGGTTCCATGCAATTACTTTTTTATCACTGTCAATAACAAAGGTGGGATCCGGGAGAAAGTCTATTATATCTTGAAGTTGCTTATTGGCAGCAGATAATTTTTTTGCCAGGTTGCGGTAGTGCTCCTTGCTTTTCTGCAGATTGCTCTGAGATTGTTCCAGCGCTTCCAGCATCCTGTTAATTCCGAAGGCAACTTCTGATAGTTCATCATTTCCCGACATCTTCACACGACCCGAGAAATTGCTATTTGAACCGATACTATTTACACTGGCGCTGAGATAGAATAATCTAGGCAAAATCATCTTCTCTAAAAATAACAGGGATATCACACTAAAAATTAATCCAATAACAATTAGAGACAAAAGAAAATAATGTACGCTGGCCTGACCCTGCTTGTAGATTGCCCTTGGCATATCTACTTTCAACACAAGAACAGGTTTTCCGTAAATGTCTTTTAGCATGGCGTATCCTGCAATCGACCTTTCGCTGAGCGCTCGTATAAAAATCGGCTCTTCTTCCGACAGGGATGAACGAGCCACACGGAAATCGTGAGGCATCTTCAAATCATCAAAACGACGCACGGTAATCGACAGGTGTGTTTTTTTAGCCAGGTGCTCAACTTCTACAGAGTCCAGGTATCGCCCCATGACCAATGTTCCACGGATAGGACCTTTCTCCTCGCTGGTCAAAATAGGCCGGGAAGCAATCAGCATGGGGCCTTCAGACAGCAGGAGAATCCCCGTTATCCTGCTTTTCGTATCCTGGTGGTGCAGTAAAGCAGCCTTAGAAACATGTGTAAGCAGGCTTTTGGGAACAGGCATCTCTTTCCCATTTCTAAAATCAAACCCTTTGCCGAAAACAATTCGGCCAGATGAATCAATAAACAGCATAACATTGATGTTGAGGTCGGTGAATGTTGAGTCGACAAGATTGGACCTGACATAGTTATCGTTAACATCCTCAATGAATACATAGGTATCATCCCAGGCAGCCCAGTCAACGGTTATCCTGTCTAAATAGATAAGTTCATCAGCTAAAACGTTCAGAACACGTTCAACATTCCGATGAACGATTGTTTTTTCCAACTCTGTGAAGCTTTTCAGTATTATAGTTTGCCCTATGGTATATATAACCGCTATTAAGCTAATGAGTGTTGCACACATTATTATCATTATTTTACTGCGTAATGACATGTAATGTTCCTCCAGAAGTTTGCTTCATAAGCAGAAAGTATTTTAATACTATCACCCTGAATTTGAAACTGGCTCATATTTTTAATCCAGAATAAAAAGGTATCCTGATTTTTGGGTTTTTACTTGAATTGGAACACAAATTAATAA
>DFNM01000091.1 GCA_002376045.1 Firmicutes bacterium UBA3567 | reverse complement strand
AAAACATGACAATCAAAGTAAGCAACAATGCGACGATAGATATCTTGCGTACATGTTCAAGATAAACGGAGTTAAACCATTCCTCTCCCTTTCTTCCTATTAGTAGTTTTCTAGAAATCGCTCCTAAAGATACCGGAAAGGCTATGAAAATGATCACGCTCATGGCAATTAGATCCCAGGGTACAGGTATGCCGCTTACGCCTAAATAAAACGCTGATTGAGGTGCGTAGAGAATTAGCATTAGTAACGCGTTGATGGCTGTGTTTATTAGTCCTTGAGCTAAGTCTCCTTTAGCTAACATAATCCACCACATGACCATGGCAGTGCATGGAGACATGCCTAAAAGTATAATGCCTGCCCTTTGAATAGGGTCGGCAACAAGCAGATTTGCATAGAACGTCATTAAAGGCGGCGCGATAACCCAGTTCGCAATTATCGTTAAAAGCATAGGTTTCGGCTTTCTTACAGCCTTTTTGACATCACTAAAAGCTATGCCTACTACCGTTGGGTACATCATGAAAAATAAACATATGCCTATTGGAATGGATAGTTTAGCAAATTTCAAGGAATCCAAAAATCGCCCAAAAGTCGGAAAAATCTCCCTAGCAACAATCCGATAGCTATACATGCAAAAATCCATACGGTTAAATATTTCTCAAATATGCCAAGCCTGCCATGTTCTTTAACCAATCATTAATTTCCTCCAAAGGATGATTGGAATTATATATTTAAATTTGTGAATATGAAAAATTAAGAACATATTTAAATATTTTGATATAAAGTTTAAATGATGTTCAATGATTCTCAAACAAAAAAACAAAATAAGTGAAAGACTTGAACGCTTAGTGAAATCAAGCATTTGTCCAGCAGAAGATGTTATGGAATACGCCTCAGAACTTCGAGGGCTAATCAATGAAATAACTGATGAAAACACATTGAAAAAGCAAACTCGACTGTTTAAAGCTCTCGCTGACAAAACAAGACTAAAAATTCTCATGTTACTTGATATACGAGAAATGTGTATTTGTGAGATTATGGTAGCATTAGATTTGACTCAGCCTACGACTTCCCATCATCTTAACATATTAGAGGTCGCTGGATTGGTGAAAAACAGACGTGAAGGCAAATGGGTATTCTATAGCTTAAAAAATAAACATGTGATGAAGTTCATAAAAGAATTTGTAAAAAAGATAAGCTGACAAAAGGATTCTTCACTTTTCTATAAGTGGTACCATTATGCAAATGATATTCGACGTACGCCTTAGAAAAAGTTCAATAAACTCCAGAACAGTGCAGGTCCCACTATTGAATTAGATTTTTTGAATATTAACCCAATAAATAAAGCTGGAATTATGTTTCCAAGAACATAATTTCTTAAAATTAGCATAATGTCTGGATACCATATATAGTTAATTATGTGCATTAGCCCAAAAAGTATTGAACTAAAAATCAGCCCTATGGAAACTAGCCTTTTAGACGACAATCCTTTATCCATCTTGTAAACCGAGAAAATAACAAAGAACGCTTCTAAAGGACCATAAACAACCAAGACAGGTAAAAATAAAAGAGGATTTAAATTCCAAGACCATCCCACATAGCCTAAGAAGAGATAGGCATACACTCTAAGTATCATAAATGGCGCTGCTAATGTTAACCCGTAAACCACGCTTTTTCTACAATTTACTAAAGTAAATCCATAATCTTCCCACTTTTCTCTTCTAGCTAAAACTACTATTAAAGGGAACATTCCAACAAATACAAATTCTAAAATCAGTTTAACATAATCATTTGTAACAAACTCCAATCCAAAATTTCTAATTAAGAAGATCAAAGTTAAGGGTAAGATAATTAATGTAAATAACCAATTTCCAATTACATCAACTAGCATACTATTACGAGTCATATTTTCCACATCTACACCAGTTGTCAAATAAGTGATCGATTTTACCTCATGTATTTTTCGAATAAACTCTTCTTAAGAATAAAAACTTAATGCATCTGGATCAAACAAAGAAACTTATCCTCTAAGGTTTACGTGTTCCTCAGTGATCCGTGTTCGCTGTCTGATTTTCCATCCTAACCAAATAAACCCAATCAAAAAAGCCAGGCCAACCAGTCCCATTCCCGTCGGGTTATCCGTTCTAGTCTGATCAAGTTCCTGTAAAGGAGCAATAATAACAAATGGAATTAATGTTCCAACGGCAAGGCAAAATTTATGCAAATCGTTTGCTCGTCTCCAATCGTATTGCCGAAGAAAATGTATTATGTTGAAGACTAACAGTACTCCTAAGATCATTACCATTGCTGGAAAGAGTGAAAACTCTACAAGGTAAGGTAGAACGCCGAAAATTAAAGCGGCAGCCACTGTAGCAAGCATACTAACGACTCCAAAGAATAATGGTCTACTTGGAGTTTTCGTTCCATTTCTTATCCAGTCAGCGGGTAGTTTATAGGCCCAATAAATAAATCCAATCATTGAAAAAACCGTCAGGATGTACTGCGTAAAGGGAGGCCAATAATCCAAAAATGTTGAGATTAGAAAGAACCCCAAGACTACGTCTCCTATTAAAAGAGCAAGAAAAATCTTTAACCCCCTACTACTTACCCATGGCTCGTTTTTGCGTTCGGGATACATTATTTCCACAAGCATAATTGGGATGGTAATGCTTACTATCGCATGATAAATCGTTAGTCCTAAGGCCCAAACCCAGTTGACATCTAACCATCGACCAAAGACCCCTAATATTCCCACATCTGGCCAATTAGGGTTAAAGAAGCTTGCTACCATCAACCCTTCCTCTAAGATTCCATAGGCCGCACCCAATAAAAGCACAGAACCTATACCCTTTTTCCAGCGAATTTTCATTTCTCTTATAACTATCACACCACTCCCATACAATGAAACAATTATGACAAAACTGAATGGATTAAAAAACTCGACTGGAGGAGCGGAACCTGAAAGAAGTTCAGCAATCGCGGGAGATAAAAAGAACAGTACGGCAGCTGGGGGAATCTTTAACTTAAGATAACCTGTAAAGCTCACCTTTCTTCACATTTCTTTTGCTCGTTTATTAGGAAAGAAAAAGCTTTTGATTAAATATATTATTCCTTAAGCCTCCTCTTTCTGCATTGCACAATTACGATGGAGCTATCTTAGTGGCATCCGTGTCCGTTACGTTGTTCATAATCTTCCGTGTTCTCTTCGGGCATTCCGTCTGTTTGGTTATACTGGTGCATTTCTCTCATCATGTCGCTACATTCATCATGCATTTGCTCCATGATTTCCTCGCATTCTTCATGATCCTCATAGTTTCCTTTATCCTCTTTTTCTGTTATTGCATTGTATGGATGGGCGAAGACTATCGCAATAGATATAATCAACAATGTCGTTATCACTGCAGCTAAAAGTTTTGCTATTGTTTTGTTTCTCATACTTTCACCTCCTTCGCAACTTCCTTCAATAAGTAATCAGCACGCTTTCCATTAAGGGTTGTCAGTGAAACCGTTTCAAACCGTTTCTTCGCTATTTTCTCTCTTTCCAGCTAAGAAAACATTATAGGTTTTGCCAATTCTTTCCCTTTGTATAAGGTTCATCTTGTCAAGGTTTGTTAATATCCTCGAAAGCTTTGATTTGGTCCAGCCTAACCTAAACCTTAAAGAGTCCTGGGTAATTTCTCCAGCTCTTTTAATCTCGTCCAAAACCGCTCTTTCATCTTCGGATAAGGCGCGCTTAATTATTTCTAACTCGTCTTTCTGAGTCATTTTTTTACCTGTTTTCTCGGTTGTTAGCCATAATGAAACTAACACCCCAGCCAACAATGCTAAGGAGAGAGAAGCCAAGTTTATAACAAGGAAATTTGGGCTGAAACTCATCATATGATGCATCATATTATTTACAGAAGACGACTGTGGAGAGGCGAAAAGCACAGTTAATATTGAAAATAACGCGATGTAGGAAAGAATAATTACTGAAATAACTAACAAGATTTTTGATAGTAAATCTATGCTTTGATTTTCACTCATTATCGTTCACCTCTTTTATATTTAATGTTAGATCTTAGTTAAGGCGTTATCTAAATCTTGCATCAAATCTTTTGAATCTTCGATGCCTATAGAAGCTCTTACTAGGTTGCCAGTTATTCCAATTTTTTCTCTATCCTTTTTTGGTATAGATGCATGGGTCATGAGTGCTGGGTGTTCTATTAAGGATTCAACACCGCCTAAACTTTCAGCTAGCTTAAAGAGCTTTAAGTTCTTTAAGAACTGTTTTGCTGCTTTTTTCCCTTTCTTAATCTCGAAAGAGACTATGCCGCTAAAACCTGTCATTTGTTTTCTAGCCAGTCTATGTTGTGGGTGTGACTTTAATCCGGGATAGATAACCTTCTCGATTTTTGGATGTTCCTCCAGAAATTCTGATATTTTTTGAGCGTTTTCCCAATGTTTTTCCATTCTTATCGCGAGGGTTCTAACGCCTCGGAGGACTAGCCAGCTGTCGAAGGGGCTTGGGATAGCGCCAACAGCGTTTTGAACGAATTTCAATCTCTCATAAATTTCTTTGTTTGATGTTATCACTGCTCCGCCGACAACATCGCTATGTCCGGAAATGTACTTTGTAGTGCTGTGAATAACTATGTCAGCTCCTAAAAGCAACGGTTTTTGAAAGTAAGGACTGGCGAAGGTGTTATCTACAACCGTTAGTATTCGATGTTTTTTTGCTATAGATGATATACCCTTTATGTCTATTATCTTTAACAGAGGGTTAGTAGGCGTTTCTATCCAAATCATTTTTGTATTGCTTTTTATTATTGCCTCAACATTCTTGGTTGTAGTTGCATCTACATAGCTAAAGCTAATGCTATAATTTCTAAGAATTTTTTCAAAAAGCCTTCTGGTACCACCGTACAAATCATCACATGCAATTACGTGGTCTCCAGATTTTAGCATGGTTGTTATAGCTGATATGGCAGCCATTCCGGAAGCGAAGGTTAAACAATATTTTCCCTCTTCTAAAGCAGCTAAGCATTTCTCCAAGGCGGTTCTTGTTGGGTTGCCAGTTCTGGAGTATTCATAGCCTCTGTGCTTTCCCGGTTCTTCTTGGGCAAAAGTTGATGTTTGGTAAATTGGAACGGTGACTGCACCAGTTGTAGGATCAGGCTCCTGTCCTACATGGATTGCTTTTGTTGCAAAGCCGTAATTTTTCATGTTTTTCTTTCCTCTTTATGCCGATTATAAATATGGAGCATTCAGTGGTTATTAATCCGTTCTTACTCATTTCTGATAGTTCGTTCATTAACTCTTCTCTAACAACACTTCGTAACTTTGTAGGAATCGGATCTAAATATTTTTCATCGGTTATTGCATTTACCCTTTTAAGGTATACTTCAGGGGTTAGGGGCTCCTTAAATCTCATTGTGAAGCTTTTTATGATTTCAAATCCAGTTAAACATAACAGTTTTTGGATCTCTCTTTCAGAATAAACTCTCAATCCAATCATTTCTTGAATAACAGTACCCTCATAATATCGCTTGTATTTCTTCATTATCCTTCTATATGCTCGTCTCAGCTCCCCGTACATGTTTGGCGATGGTGCTATGATGCCTAATTTCCCTCCATGTCTAAGAACCCTATAGATTTCGTGTAAAAATCGACGAATATCCGGAATCCAGTGTAGGAGATAGGAGGTCACAACTATGTCAAAACTTCTGTCTGGAAAATTTAGATTTAATGCATCACCGCACACAAATTCAATATTTCTCAAGCTGATAGCCTCGGCTTTTGCATTGGCCAACTCAATCATGCTTTCGGAAATGTCAACACCTACAACTTCACCGTTCTTCACGAGCTTTGCCAGTTGTATAGATAAAGCTCCGGGGCCACTGCCGATTTCCAAAATCTTTTCATTTCCTCTTAAATTTAGTTCATAAATAAGAGTTAGAAACTGGCACATCCTGCATGGGGTTACTAAATGGTCATATTCCTTCGCTGTTTTATCATAAATTTCCTTGATTTGTTCCTGCATTGTTTTTTAGTCCTCTAAAAAACCGTGTTTTCTCATCCATTGGTCCGAGTAAATTTTATCAAGGTAGTTCCTTCCTGTGTCAGGAAATATTACTACGATTGTTTCATATCCATGAAGTTTTCCAGCAACCTTCATCGCAGCATATATCGCTGCACCTGAAGAGCCTCCTGCAAGGATCCCCTCTTCTCTTGCAAGTCTTCTCGCCATTAGAAATGCATCTTTGTCACTCACGGTAATAATTTCATCAATTATCTTGAGATTTAATGTAGATGGCATGAAATCCTCACCTATTCCCTCAACTTTATAGGTGTGTACTTCCCTTGAAAACTCATACTTCCTTCCACTTTTCATTTTGTCAAATTCGTGATGAAACATTGAGCCCTCCGGGTCAACTCCAATAACCCTTATTGTCGGTTTTCTCTCCTTAAGGTACCTTCCTGTTCCGGTGATTGTTCCTCCCGTACCTATTCCAGCTACTAAAACGTCGACTTTACCGCCTGTCTGCCTCCAAATTTCCGGGCCAGTGGTTCTATAATGGATTTCCGGGTTTGCCGGGTTAAAATACTGGTTTAAAATGAAAGAATTTGGAATTTCTTTGTTTAATCTTTCTGCGACTCTGCAATAGTGCTGGGGGTCGTCAGTTGAAACATCTGTAGGAGTTATAATAATCTCTGCGCCTAGGGCTTTTAGAACATTTATTTTTTCTTCACTCATCTTATCTGGTATTGGGCATATCAGTTTGTAACCTTTAACTGCGGCTGCTAGTGCTAAGCCTATACCGGTATTTCCTGAAGTTGGCTCGATCAGGACATATCCAGGTTTTATGAATCCAGCTTTTTCTGCTGCCTCTATCATAGAAATAGCTATTCTGTCTTTAATGCTTCCACCTGGATTAAAGAATTCTAATTTCGCGTAGATAGAGGCGTTTAATCCTTTTGAAATTTTGTTTAGCTTAACAAGGGGGGTGTCGCCTATTGTTTCCAGTATGCTATTGTAAACCAATGTTTTGTCTAGCTTCATTCTTCTTTCTTGTATGAGTTCCAAGTCTGTTCGCGTCCTTTCTTACAATTTCTATAGAATTCTATAACACTGTTATAAAGCTTGTGAGAAAAATCCCCCAACTCTTAACATTAATATCCTCATTAAAACAATAGTTGCGATTACTGCTTCTTCTCACCTTTTATGCTAATAACTATTTGTTCCAATGGAATATTTTTGCCTGATCGCTTTAACGCTTCTTGTGTAATATAGTATAGCCCCTGACAACACGGGACTTCCATAGTGATCACCGTTACGGTTTTAGGATTTGAATGCCTAAAAAGTTGAGCCAGTTTTTCTGCATAAAGTTGGGAATCATCCAGCTTTGGGCAACCTATCACAATTGATTTTCCTCTCAAGAAATCTTGATGAAAGTTAGCGTAAGCAAAAGGCACACAGTCTGCAACCACCATTAGGTCGGCATTGAAGAAGTAAGGCGCAGTAGGTGGAACCAATTTTAACTGAATAGGCCATTGCTTTAATTCCGATCCTTGTCTTGCCCTAGAAACAGGCATTGATTCCATATTCCTAAAATCTATTACGCTAGCACCCGGGCATCCTGAATTTCCATGCGCATGATGGGTCAAAGGTTTACTTTCCAAGCTGATCTCTATTCTATGTTCTTTTAGATACGCCAACGCCTCGTCCAGATACTCTTTTTGATTATGATCCTTCAAGTGTTGCAAATGCGCTTTTACCACGTTTGTTCCTTGTTTGACTATTCTTTCCATTACCTTTCTTTCGCTATAAGGCTCCGCTTCTCTCTCTACTATTTCTATAGCCCCTTTTGGGCAATTACCGATACATGCGCCAAGCCCATCGCAAAATAAATCACTTACAAGTCTAACCTTGCCGTCAATAACTTGCAATGCTCCTTCTGGACATGCGGGAATACAAAGCCCACATCCATCGCATTTTTCCTCATCTATTTTTATGATTTTCCTTACGGTTTTCATTGAGTTCCTCCCTTACGTTCCACGATTATTTTTCTGCATTTTTCTGCATACTCACACCAATCAAGACAAGATTGGATGTTTCTTGAGACTATTATCCCACAGTTTGGGCATTCCGCCTCTTTCTCATCTGTCCATATTTCGACGTTAGCTCCGCAGTTCGGGCATGGAATGAACTCTGGTCTTGGCCTCAAGAAGTCGTTTAGCCCTGGGCATGTAGATCGCATTCTCATCAATATTACAATTGTAATAAATTATATTTATGCGTTTCTATACAACATATTAATGGAGACAACCAGAAATGTTACTACCATGCGAAGTCGCAGTAAAATGTGTCTTACCTGTAGTTCGCGCTATGATAGCTAAAGAACTGATGACAAAACATCTTATGAAACAAGTAAAAGTAGCTGAACTATTAGGGGTTAGTCAACCTGCTATAAGCTTATACACAAGAAAGATACGTGGAAGAGCAATGGACTTAGAAAACGAAATCGAGATTACCAAATTAATAGAAAACCTAGCGAGTTCCCTTGCTAAGGAAGAATTATCTCATAAGGACTACATAGTCGCTTTTTGCGAAATTTGTAGAACAATCAGAGCTAAAGGCTTGATGTGTAAATTGCACAAAACATTTGACCCAACTGTTAACATCGAAAAATGTAAACTATGCTCAGTTATGACCATCGCATGTATAAATAAACCCTAGGTTCTACATTCATCTCTCTAAAATCTAAAGCAACCTTACAATTAACATGCCAACATGAGCTATGTTCTTTCGCTTACCTGTTTTTGGTAGACCCAAATTATAGATGGAAGTGCTACTGCTAGATATGCAAGATGAACTATAATCCTTGCCCATTCTGCGATTACCGTATAGCCAAACATAACTGCGAAAATGGATCCTATCACATTTTTATGATGTAATACGCTTTCTTTTGGAACATCCAATACATATGCCGGTTCGGCAAGCCAACCGATGTTAACTCCAGTTTTTTTGTAATATTCTATTAGCTCGTGTATACCATAACCTGCTAGTCCACCTGCTAGGAATATCAACAGTATGCTGGTAAAGTAAAAGAATTTCCTTAGGTTTATTTTCATGCCACCTATGAATACTAAATAGGACAGTAGAAGTGCTGTTATTGTTCCGGCTACAAGCCCAATAAATGTTGCTATAGCGTCATTTAATAAAAATGGCGTTAAAAAGAGCACAGTTTCGAGTCCTTCCCTAAACACGACAATGAATGATATTGACAACAGCCCGACAATTGTCCCACGCGTTGTTACGGTTTCAATGCGTTGTTCCATTTCTCCCTTGATGTATCTCCCCTTGGCAGCCATCCAATATATCATTGAAGACAGGACTGCAACAGCTGCAAAGGCGGCTGTAGCTTCAAACAATAATTGAAAAGGCTTTGGCAAAATACCGTATACTATCCAGATGGCCGTTCCTAACGCTGTGCTTACTGCAACTGCTAGATAAACACCGTACCATATGTAACGTGACAAATAGTGTCTGCCAGTTCTAATCAAATAAGATAGTATAATTGCTGTTATAAGTGCGGCTTCAAGAACTTCCCTAAAGGTTATCAGATATTGGCCTAACATTGATTTTTATACTCCCTTTGTTCAAGGTTACGAGAAATCGTAATTCTATAACGCTGTTATAAATAAACTTTTCCATCTAAACAATATTTTAGCTGGAAGAAATAGATACAAACAATCGAACAAGTGAGAATCCTATCCATATGGAGTTTACTTGTATTCCCTTTCCTTTTTGTACGAAATGGCGCAATGTATGCAACAGAACATCATTTCTTTTCCGTTTATGACTTCACGGTGGCCTCCTTCGTAAACTTTGCATCCGCAGTGGGCACAAATTTCTAGGCTTGGTTCGATAGCTATGGAGATCAAGTTGGCGAATCTTTTGAACAGCCTAGTGCAGAGTTCTCTTCCTTCTTTGGTGAGTTCAAAAATTTTCCTTTCTTTTTCACCTATTGGTTTAACACTATGCTTTACTAGTCCTTTTTCTTCAAGTTGTTTGAGAAATGGATAGACTAGGCTGGGGCTAATTTTCTTTCCAACACGTTTTTTGAACTTGCTGATTATGTTGTAGCCATGAGCTGGGCCTTCATAGAGTATGATGAGTATGTAGAATCGAGAGAAGTCTGAAATGAGGTTATCGATGTTAGATGTCAAATATGACACTCCTACAGATATATCTTTAAAAGAAATATTTATATGTTGCTCCTCCTAATAGAGAAGACTAGGAGGCTCAACAATGGCCAAAGAGAAAACGTTGATACGCATCAGTGGGATGCACTGTGCATCATGCGCTCAAACAATAGAGAAAGCCTTGAAAAAAGAGAAAGGAATAATAAACGTTAATGTGAACTTTGCCACCGAAAAAGCAGTGGTTGAATATGATCCTGCAGAGATGACCCTAGAGCGGATAGGTAAAATAATAAGCGAAGTGGGCTATGAACCGGTGGGTCTTCAAGAAGGAGAAAAGACGAGGGAAATAAGTCTTAAAATCAGCGGTATGAGTTGTGCTTCATGTGCTGCGACAATAGAAAAAGCTCTTAAACGCCTCCATGGCGTAAAATCCACAAATGTCAATTTTGCAACTGAAAAGGCGACCGTAGAATATTTTCCAGAACTCGTCTCTATACTAGACTTAAGAAAGACTATTCAAGATGTTGGATACGCGGTAGAATCTGAGGAAGAAGTTGACAAATCTGTTGAAGAAATGGGAAAAGCTCGTTTAAGAATGCTTGTTGCTTGGGGTTGCACTATTCCTATAATAGCATGGATGATTCCAGAGATGTTGTTTGGTTTGTATTGGCCGAATGAGATCATCTACAACTTGGGTCTTATTCTACTTGCGGTTCCTGTTCTCTTCTGGGCTGGTCTTCCGACGTTACGTTCGGCTATAAAAGCAGTATTCCATAAAACTGCAAATATGGATGTCCTCATCATGATGGGGACAACAATAGCTTTCCTGACTGGACCGCCAGTTTTCTTCACATCAATTCTAAATTATGCTGGAGTTTCAGCCATGATTATGGCTTTTCATCTCACGGGTAGATACTTTGAAGCAAAAGCCAAAGGGCGGGCTTCACAGGCAATTAGACGACTATTAAAACTGGAAGCCAAAACCGCTAGAATTCTTGTTAACGGCGAAGAAAAAGAAGTTCCAATTCAAGAGGTGAAGGTTGGTGACATAATGATAGTGCGTCCTGGCGAAAAGATACCGACAGATGGCGTGGTTATTGAAGGCGAAAGCGCTGTTGATGAATCTATGGCTACTGGAGAATCAATGCCTGTACAGAAAAAACCCGGCGACGAAGTTATAGGCGCCACAATAAATCAAGAAGGTTTATTGAAAATAAAAGCTACAAAAGTTGGTAAAGATACATTTCTTGCACAAGTTATTAAAATGGTTGAGGAATGTCAAGGAACAAAAGTTCCAATTCAGGAATTCGCGGATAAAGTAACAGGCTATTTTGTCCCTGCAGTACTTTTAATAGCTTTAACAACTTTCGTTTTATGGATCCTTATTCCAGACCACATGGCGATCGTAGCTAACTGGGCTAGTTCACTCTTACCTTGGGTTAACATGGACCAACCTATACTCATGCTTGCAATTTTTGCTACTGTTGCCACTTTAGTTATTGCATGTCCTTGTGCTTTAGGTTTAGCAACACCTACTGCCTTAATGGTTGGAACAGGCATTGGCGCAGAGAATGGTATACTGATTAGGAAAGGCGAAGCAATTCAAACCATGAAGGAAGTTAAAGCGGTAATCTTTGACAAGACTGGAACGTTAACTAAGGGAAAACCAGAAGTTACAGATATTGTCCCAATTGGAATTAACCCTAAGGGAGAAAATAAAGTCTTGTATTATGCCGCTAGTGTAGAGCAAGGTTCTGAACATCCGTTGGGTCAAGCTATTGTTCGTAAAGCCCAAGAGAAAGGAATTAAATTGGATAATCCTACATCATTCAAAGCCATAAAAGGCATGGGTGTCAAAGGCTTAATAAACGGCGATGAGGTACTTGTTGGAAAGCCCTCCATACTTGACTCAAAAGGTCTTAGCCCAAAAGTTGAAAAAATGTTTAAAGATTTACAGGAACAAGCGAAAACTGCGATGGTCGTAGCTGTAAACAAGAAGGTCATCGGAATAATCGCGGTTGCCGATACTTTAAAGGATGATACAATCGCCGCAGTACGAGAAATCGAAGAAATGGGACTGAAAACTATCATGCTAACGGGTGACAATCAGCGAACCGCCGAGGCTATAGCAAAACAGATTGGTATTGACGAAGTTTATGCGGAGGTTATGCCTGATCAGAAAGTGGAAATCATTAAGCAGGTTCAAAGCAAGTATGGAATGGTTGCAATGGTGGGCGATGGAATAAACGATGCTCCTGCGTTAACTCAAGCTAACGTCGGAATAGCTATTGGCACAGGCACTGATATAGCAATTGAAGCGGGTGATGTAATCCTCGTTAGAGGAGACATCTCAGGCTTAGTTAGCGCTATAAAACTTTCTAGAGCGACTTTTAAGAAAATCAAACAGAATCTTTTCTGGGCTTTCATATATAACACGGTTGCCATACCAATAGCAATTTTTGGATTACTTCACCCAGTAATCGCAGAATTATGTATGGCTACAAGCTCGGTCTCAGTTGTAACAAACGCCAACCTGCTAAGAAGAACGAAAATTCACCCATCCTATTCATAAAATGTTTAACGTTTAAACGGAAAAGGAGGTGAAAATATGGCGAAAGATCCAGTTTGTGGAATGCAAGTAGACGAGAAAAAGGCGAAATACAAAGTTGTACATATGGGTAAAACTTACTACTTCTGCTGCTTGATGTGCAAGGAAAAATTCGAAGAAAATCCCCACAAATACATGAAGATGTAGAGAAAATCAAACATGTTAAAACGATTGCTGCAATACAATAGTTATCATTCTGAGATAAGGTAGCTTAAGAATTGATAATCATTAACCAGATTTTTCATTAATGGAGATTCAAGTATTTCCTCACTAGGCTTAGGGTCACTGTTTATTTTACTTAACAATACCGTCAAATTCTCATTGTTCTTTTCATTAGTTCTTTTCGCCAAGATTTCTTCAACATCTTTAAGTATTTTTTCAGCTTCCTGAGGCTTCTGACATCCAGTTTCAATAATACATCTTGCTACTTCAAGTTTATTTTCGAGGGAAGGGGGTAAGCTTGCATCAATTTCACGAAGAACCTTATACAGACAGGATAACAAACTCCATTTTATCCCAACTTTCCTCAAAGTTTCCAATTCATTATCTTCTATATCACTCATAAACGTCCACATTTATTTAATTTTTATGATACGAATAAAAATAATGGCGGATTTTTCTTATAAGATTTTTGTAACAATCCTCTAGTAGAACATTAAATATATTTTTATTAGAACAATAAAAATATAAAGCCCACTTTTCTTATTAGTTTAAAACCCATCTGAGGATCATATAAATGACAAGAGAAATAATTGTAATTGGAGCACATGCTGCGGGTGTTGACGCGGCTTCTGCAGCTAGAAAAACTGACCGCACAGCGAACATCACCCTAATCACCAAAGAGCTACATGCTGGCTACTCTCGATGCGGTATACCTTTCGTCCTAGCAGGACATATTCCAAATTTTAAAGACCTCATAGTGTTCCCTCCCTCTTATTATCAAATGATGAAGCTTAACCTTAGGCTCGAAACTACAGTAACTAACATCGACCCAAATGGAAAAACGATCGAGGTGCAAGACAAAAACGGCAACACTGAAACCCTTCAATTCAGCAGCCTAATTCTAGCAACAGGGGCCTCTCCATTTATTCCCCCCATAAAAGGTCGAGAAAAACAAGGAGTATTTGTAATACGAACCATTGAGGATGGAGAAAGAATCAAGCAAGCTATGCAGACTGGAAAATCAGCTGTCGTTATTGGAGCTGGACTGATTGGTTTAGAAGTAGCTGTAGCCTTTATTGAACAAGGAATCCAAACGACTGTTGTGGAGTTGCTTCCCCAAGTTCTGCCTGGAATGTTAGATGAAGATATGGCTAAAATGGTTCAAAAGCAACTAGAAGAAAAAGGTATAAGAATTATTACAGGACGAGGAGTTGATGAAATACTTGGAACTGATAAGGCTTCAGGGGTTTCCGTTACCGGAGAACAAATTGCAGCAGACTTCGTTGTTGTAGCTACTGGTGTAAGAGCAAACACGGAACTTGCTCAGAAGGTTGGAATTGCCCTAGGCGAAACTAGGGCCATCAAGGTTAACATGCGAATGGAAACAAGTGTTAAAGACATTTATGCAGCGGGTGATTGTGTTGAATCCATAAACTTAATTACAAAACGTCCAACAATAAGCCAGCTTGGAACTACTGCCGTACGGCAGGCAAAGGTAGCAGGAATAAATGCTGCTGGAGGATATGCTATTTTCCCTGGAGTTCTAGGGTCAGCGGTAACAAAGCTATTTAATCTTGAAATAGGCGCCACAGGCTTGACAGAAAAAGCTGCAAAAAGAGCCGGGATCGAAACTGTTGTAGGAACGATAACTTCAAAAACAAGGGCTGATTACTATCCAGGGGCTTCTTCTATTCGAATCAAAGTTATAGTTGAAAAAGAAACAGAAAGAATTGTTGGCGGTCAAATTATTGGCGGCGAAGAAGTAGCCCAACGTGTAAACGCATTATCCTTTGCCATACAGAAAGGAATGACGGTAAGGGAATTAGCAAAAGCAGATACATGTTATGCTCCTCCATTGTCAGAAACTTGGGAACCCATGGTTTTAGCGGCTCAAACGGCGCTCTTGCGGCTACGCTAAGATTCATAAGTGGTCCTCTTCAATGCAACCTAAAAGTCAAGAACTCCTCCTAACAAACTTTGAGAGGTATATCTCGGAAACAAAACAGATTATTGACCATGAGCTGTCAAGATTTGTCGAAAATTTATCAGAGTTAAAACTCTATCCATTGATACGTTACGCTGTATTGTCCAGAGGTAAGCGATTAAGACCTATAATGACTGTTTTATCGGCTCAAAGTGTTGGCGGCTCACGAGAAAAAGCCTTGCCATTAGCCTTAGCTATTGAATTACTTCACACCGCAACATTAATTCATGATGATATTATCGACGATGATCTCATTCGAAGGGGAGTCTCTACACTTCATACTAAATGTGGAGTAAACAGTGCAATACTCGTAGGCGATATTTTGATATCACTAGCAATAAATTTAACAACAGATTTTGGAGCAGAAATACTGAAGATTACATCGAAAGAAGGTATAAACATCTGTGAAGGTCAATACCTTGATATATTTCTGCCTTTAAACGAAGCTACGGAAAATGACTATCTTGATAAAATTAGAAACAAATCAGCATCACTTTTTAAGGCCGCTGCACTTTGCGGTGGTATCGTCGGTAAAGGAAAAACTGTGGAAATTGATGCATTGGCTAAGTTTGGAGAAAACTATGGGATGGCGTACCAGATACGAGATGACCTTAAGGACGTAATTACTCATGATGGTGAAACAGCATTTCAAGATTTAAGAAATGGGAGAGTAACCTTACCTTTAATTCATCTATACAAAAACTCTGACAACCAAACTAAGGTTATTCTAATAGAAAATTTCGGTAAGAGAAAAATATCCAGGAATGTCACCGACAAACTATTTGCAGAAATGAACAGGTTAGGCTCCCATGCATACTGCGAACGAAAGATTCTTAAATTCATTGAGGATGCCCAAAAAAGCTTGAAACCCGTGAGAGAATCCATGTTTAAAACTTACCTTAAAACTATGGTTTCTCGTATTTGATGTTTGTTGCACTTGAATGTAAAGAGCGAAGAGGGTGGTAAATCTTGCAACATGACAAAGATAAGATTTTGTCAGTGTTGAAAAACGTAGATTATGCTGTTGTTGCAACAGTGTCTGGTGTGGATATCCGGACGAGGATGATGCATTTCTGGAATGATGAAAACTTTAATGTTTATCTGGCTTCGATGAAAGGTGACCCTAAAACCTTGCAGCTTATTGAAAATCCTTCTGTTTCCCTTCTTGTTTTTAAACATGAAAACGATATAAGTGACTCTACGGAAGTAGAAATAATTGGAAGAGCCTTTTTCGTAAAAGATAAGAATGAAAGAAGCAAAGCCTTTGAAGAATTGTCAAAAAAGTCTCCAGTTGTGAAACATCTCAAGGAAACAGGCAACTTGAATGTTCTCGATTGTATTAAAATAATTCCAGTGGAGGTCAAATACAGAATATTTAGAGAAATCGTGAAGGGGGATCCACCTACAATAATAGAATTTCCACAAAACGAAGCTGCAGTAAACGAGTTTGCTCAACTTAAGAGAAAAATTAAACATTGGATTATGGAGCTTCGTGCACCATTCCTAACGGCAACGATTATTCCCATTCTTTTAGGAACCTCCATAGCATGGGCGAAAACCGGAATTTTTGACCCATGGCTTTTTCTCCTTACATTTCTTGCGGGAATTTTCCTCCATTTAGGAACTAATGTAATTAACGATTATTTTGATTATAAAAGCGGTAACGACGAAATAAATCGAGAGTTTGTTCGGCCTTTCAGTGGAGGTAGTAGAATGATTCAACTTGGACTGTTAACTCCATCAGAAGTTCTTTCTGGAGCTATATTTTTCTTTATTTTGGGAATTTCCATTGGGCTTTATCTGGTATGGTTAAGAGGATGGATCATCCTGTTACTTGGAATCATTGGCGTTGTTTCAGGTCTCTTTTATACTAGTTATCCCTTTAGTTGGGCCAGTTTAGGTGTCGGAGAAACATTAGTGGGAGTAAACTTCGGCGTTTTAATGTCTCTAGGAGCCTATTATGTCCAAACACAGAGTACAGCAATAGAGCCCTTAGTAGCTTCAATACCTGTAGCTCTACTTATCACGGCAGTTTTATACGTCAATGAGTTTCCTGATTACAATGCAGACAAAACCGTTGGAAAAAGCACTCTTGTTGTTAGGCTTGGACGTGAAAAAGCTACTTGGGGTTACTTAATCTTGATGGCTACCACTTATATCTCCATATTACTTGGAGTTCTAAATGGCCTAATGCCAATTTTTTCATTGATGGGAATAATAACTCTGCCTCTTGCCATCAAAGCTATCAAATGTGTTCTTAAATACCATTCATCTTCCTTTGATTTAGTTCCTGCCAACGCATTAACAATTACATGTCATGCATTAATTGGGTCAATTCTGTTTTTAGGATACATTATCGAAGGAATAAATATTCAAATTTTAAGTTATCTTGTTCTAATCGGAATTTACACATTTTTGACTATTCACATATATAGAGCTGTTGAAAGACGGAAAAACATTGCTTCAACTCTCAAAAAATACCATAAAACCGGAATTGGTTTATGATTGTTTTCTTAATTTTGAAAATTATTAAATAAGTGAAAACATGGAAGCACTCTCTCGTGTAAACATCATTGTTGCTAGCTTTTTGGATGCGACTAATGTTTACACTTAATAATTTAATTTTAAAGCCGGAAATGCTTTATTAAGACTGTTTTGAGATAGAAGTAAAAATCCTAAAATATCACTTGATATCATTAATATATGATTGTTTCTTTAGAAAGATAATAATATAAAAAAGTTTGTTTATTATTATAAGGCGATTAAAATTGAGTGTTGAAGAAACGGAAGTCTATAGGGCTTTATCAAGTAAATCCAGAATTAGAATTCTAAAGTTGCTATACAGAAAGCCTTTGAGTGTTGACGAGATAGCTAAATCGCTAGATCTCCAACCAATAACTGTTCGGCACCATCTTCAAGCTCTGGAGGAAGCTGGTTTCATCGAATCTTATGAAGAAAGAAAAGGATCTGTGGGGCGTCCAAAGGTAATCTACAAAGTAGCTAAAAAAACAAAACTTGTTGGATTCCCAAAACGAAGGTATTTGCTACTTTCTGACTTTATGATAAACACATTACGGTTTATGCTTGGCAAAAACAAAGCTAAGAAAGTTCTTGAAAAAGTCGGCATAGAAATAGGTGAGAACACTGCAAAAAAAATTGCGGCGGAACACCAAATTAAAGAATGGACGCTAGATGATTATAAGAGGGCCTTCGTTGAGAAGTACCTGGCGGAAATTGGTGCTGAGCCTGAAATCATCAAGGTGAGTAAAAACAAAATCGTTTATAGACTTCATAACTGTCTCTTCTTCGAACTAGCTGTAAAAATGCCTGAAATGGTATGTGAGGCTCTTCATGACAGTTTCCATGAAGGACTTGCAAATGTTATTGGGGGAAAAGTAAAGATAACCAGAGTAACTTGTATTGGTGAAGGAGCTCCTTATTGTGAACATGTTTGTGAATGGGTAACTAAAAAAGAATAGAACGTTCCATTAATAATTTCTCTCTTTTATTTACCTAATAAAAGAACCTTTTGAATAATTAATTTGCTAAACGGATAGAGGAAACTAAAGTTGCCCTTTATATGCCTTTACCGCTGGGCAACCTACACATAAGTTGTGCTGATAATTGTAACATTCCTCACATTTCCTTCCACATGGGGCTCTACTGCTTTTCTTAGGATAAAGATTCATGCTGAATGCTTTTGGATAGATGGGTGGTTCTGAATGGAACATATAGACTATCTCTGTGTTTGAGAATTCTCGCAGTCTTTCAATTACGGATCTGAGAGTTTCTATGTCTTCACCAAACAAATACATCGAAAGATTGGCTTTCTCAGAAGGGCAGGTAAGCATGAGGATTCGTGGGCACTTGGATAACTTTTCCTCTAAAGCTCGCTTATGCTCAATACCTTTAACTTCAAGCCCCACACATGCCACGTGAAATCCAAGTCTTTTGATATTAACCCCGACATCAAAACGAATTATTCCCTCATGAATTAACCTGTTTAATCTGTGAATCACTGTTGGTCGGGAAATACCTGCTGTTTCCGCTATTTGTGTAATAGTTTGCCTTACATCGTTTTTTAAGGAATAAATTATTTTAAGGTCCGTCTTATTCAACTTGTAAACCATTTCGCATCCCCCTTCCACTTTTGTAAATTTCTCTCTTTAAACAGTGTTTGGAAGGTAATAAAGATGTATCTAAAACTTTGTAAGCGTTCTCCCTTTCCATTTTTCATAGATTGTAAAGTATAAATATTTTTTATTTTACAGATTGTAAAACACAAAAAAGACGAGGTTTACTGCCATAAACTCACTTAGTAAGGCTCTTGTACTATCTTTTCTAATATCTCCTTAGAAGGTGCGGTTAACTCTGCTGATAAATATCTATGAACTTTTTGTTCAATTTCTGCCATTGTCATATTATGTTTAAGCGGTATTGCGTGAAAACTCCAAGTGCCTAAAACATGGAAAATGGCTACTTGTTCATCACCATGAATCTTTATTCCCTCTTTTTTAGCATATAGTCGTAAAACAGGTATAAGTTTAGGCCCAACTTCATTTGCTCGGCATATCCCAATAAGGTTGACTATGAATCTGTTACTCAAAGCTAATCC
The DNA here is from genome assembly GCA_002376045.1 of Firmicutes bacterium UBA3567. GTDB lineage: Bacteria > Bacillota > Thermosediminibacteria > Koleobacterales > UBA3567 > UBA3567. Next base: position 1,865 of record DFNM01000091.1, on the reverse strand, counting down.
TCGGTGAAATTCCTCTCTTTACATTATATGAAATAGTATTTATAAATATTTACAATATGTGAATTATTAAGGAAAAATTTTTGACAATTTTGGAAGTATATGTTTATTATTTCCCATATTTTTCTATTTAATCATAAAAAATGGAGTGCGTTAACTGTGAGTAAAGCTAGAGTTGGAGTATACGTCTGCCATTGTGGATTAAACATCGCTGGGGTTGTAGACGTAAAACGTGTAGTCGACCACGCAAAAACCCTTAAGGGAGTAGTAGTTGCCAGGGATCACAAATATGTCTGCTCCGATTCAGGTCAAGAACTAATCAAACGGGATATCAAGGAATTCAACCTCAACCGAATAGTTGTTGCTTCGTGTTCACCTAGAATGCATGAATCAACCTTTAGAAAAACCATAGAACAGTCTGGGTTAAACCCCTACCTTTTTGAAATGGTAAACATTCGAGAGCAATGCTCTTGGGTGCACTTGGATAATCCTGAAGAGGCCACAATAAAAGCCATAGATCTAGTCAGAATGGCAATAATTAAGGCTAAACTTTTAGAACCTTTAGAGGTTAAGGAAGTTGAAACCATAAACAGCGTACTTGTAATCGGCGGAGGTATAGCTGGGATTCAAACTGCTCTTGACCTAGTTGAACAAGGCTTCAAAGTTTACTTGGTAGAAAAGCGACCAAGTATAGGCGGCCATATGGCTCAATTGGATAAAACTTTCCCAACAATGGATTGCTCTATATGTATTCTTGCCCCAAAAATGGTTGATGTGGCAAAACACCCAAACATTGTTTTATTGACTTATTCTACTGTCCAAGAAGTTTCCGGCAATGTTGGAAATTTCCATGTTAGGGTTTTAAAAAAGCCACGGTATGTTGACGAAGAAAAATGTGTAGGATGTGGAATATGCGCAACCAAATGTCCCGTTAAATGCCCCAACGAATTTAATATTGGACTTAACACGAGAAAAGCAATCTACGTTCAGTTTCCTCAATCTGTTCCATTGGTCTACACTATAGATCAAGAGCATTGTCTATACTTTACTAAAGGAGTTTGTAAAATATGTGAAAAGTTTTGTGAAGCTAAGGCGATAGACTTTAATCAAAAAGAACGTATCATTGAATTTGATGTGGGCGCCATCGTAGTTGCAGTTGGCTATGAACCGTACGACCCGTCCCAATTAAAGGAATACGGCTATACAGTTTACAAGAACGTAATTACAAGCCTTGAGTTTGAGCGACTAGTTAACGCTGCTGGACCAACCGAGGGCAAATTGCTCAGGCCTTCGGATAGAACCAAACCACATCGAATAGCTTTTATACAGTGTGTAGGCTCAAGAGATGAAAGAGTAGGGCACATATACTGCTCAAAATTTTGTTGTATGGGTGCAGCCAAACAAGCAAGGCAAATTAAGGAGAAAATTCCAGATGCTGAGGTATACATTTTTCACACAGAACCTAGAGCATTTGGGAAGGGCTTCGAAGAGTTCTTCAGAAAGGTTCGGGAATACGGTGTTCATCTTGTTAGGGGGAGAGCTTCAAAAATCATGGAAGACCCGGAAACAGGTACCCTCACGATCTTCGCAGAAGATCTTTCTTTAGGCAAACCTGTAGAAATTGATGTCGACCTCGTCATTCTATCCATTGGCATGGTGCCTTCAAGAGATTTAGAGGTTCTCAGCAGAATTTTACGTATACCCAGAGGCTCTGATGGTTTTCTATTAGAAGCGCATCCGAAGCTTCGGCCAGTAGATACTTATAGCGCTGGCATATTCCTCGCAGGTACTTGTCAAGGTCCAAAAGACATTAGTGACACTGTGACACAGGCCAAGGCTGCTGCTTCGAGTGTTGCTGCTCTTCTTTC
>DFNM01000116.1 GCA_002376045.1 Firmicutes bacterium UBA3567 | reverse complement strand
GGTGTAAAATTTCTCAAGCCGGACAAGGCCATCTAACCAACCCATGTATCTCTCTAGATAAAGTTTGTTAGATATATTAGCTTAACTCTTAACCAACTGTTTTGGAGAAGAACCAAAAAACTTAATGAAATTCACCCCAGAGGTTAAAAACGAAATTTCAGCTAGACATACATGCCGCAAATGCAGCATGTATGTCTAACACCACTCAACCCTAACTAAATTCATGCCTTTTCTGGGGCAAAATTATTTTCCTATCCCTTCAACCCGTTCGTATTTCCAGCTCTCGCGTCAGCGCAAATGGCTCATTAGATGGAAGCAATCAACTACTATGGTCTAAATTAGGTACCGTTGATGCTGTTGACTTGGTAAACGAGTTGACCAGCAGCAGAACAAGCGTTGTTACCACAATTGCCGGGATAATTCCGCCTCCCAACAATTTATTGAGTGACGGTATTCCCTCAAATAGTACGGCTACTACCGTTCCCACGAAAAGGCCTGCACGACTTGCAGTTACCGACAAGCCTGACCTGAACTCCTTGGAACTCTTATCCTTATAAAGATAGGCAATAGCGAAGTAAGGAATTAATACACCACCACATATCGCATATCCAAACATGCCCAGATCAAAAACAGATGGGAAAGTAAGAGCAGCACCTATCGCAAGAATACCAGCTACTGTAGTAACTATTCTAGAATATTTTACCTGCTCCTTTGCCTTCATTCTCCCATAGGGATCAATGATATCACATATTATGTTAGCTCCTCCATTATTGAGGTGTGTATCTGCAGTGGACATACAAGCCCCCAAGACACAAACCATTGCTAAAGCCTGCACAAACACCGGCGTATGGTTAAATACAAACCAGAAGGTAGCCTTATCTCCGACTTGGGGATTTACTGCCCGTGCGTATAATCCCATAAATAACGTGAACGATACAGCTATAGCGGTTATAACCATGGATATTTTGTATGCTTTTACAGTCTGAATATCCTTAGCAGCAAAAGCCCTATTCCACATAGGTGGATTTGAAAGTGCCCCAAAAAATCCAACTAGAAATCCGGATAAATGTGGTAAAATTCCTTCCGGTGTCCACTGCCACAGTTTTGGATCCTGTACTGCAAGTTGTTTGCTAATCCATGAAACGTTCAGGCCACTTGCCTTCACAATATAAGTAATTATGAAGCCAGCAAGTGCAAGTTGCATAATTCCCTGGAAAAAGTCTGTCTTTACCACTGCCTTAAACCCGCCGCTAATAGTATAATAGATAACAACAGCGCCAACTATCACCATAATTATTTTAGGATTAATATTAAACACCATGCTATAGAGGTACGACAACGCCATTATCTGGCCACCCACCCAGCACACATTTGGCAAAAGAGTAGCAGCGCCTGCAATCCTTCTTACAAATAAATCTCCGCCAGCGAGATAGTCTGAAAGATAGTGAGCCATAGTTATATAATTGAGTTTTGTAAAAGTTGATTTCATCCACAGAAATCATCCAAAACCGCTTAAGTTTACATCTGTTGTTTTTTTACTTTTAAGCAAAGAGTATGCCAAAAAAAGCACTATTATTCAGAACTGTTTTTTCTTACGATTTAAATAATTCCGTATAATATTCGTCCTATAATTAAGACATTTTTGGATTAACTTAAAGACATTGTCTCTTTATAAATACAAGTGCCATTTGATAAAATTAAAAAAATCGATACGATTTGTTAATTCTTATTAAGGTTTGCATTGTTCACATTTAGCACAATCAAGCAAAATGTGTAATAATATAATTTCAGCTAAATATAAAAATGGAAGCCTTTATTCTGCTTCCACTGCTTTATCTCTTCTCTTTTCTATTAAAACCATAAATAGACCGGCGAACATAACCAGCACGCCAATTATTGAACTTTTGCTTGGAATTTCACCGAGAATCAGATAGCCAAGTATTATACCCCCTGTAATTTCCTGGGTAATTATCAGGTTCGCATAGGCAGGATGAATATATCGTATTCCAGCGTTATATAGAGTATGACCAAGAGTTGTAGGCATAAGTCCCAGCAAAAATAATGCAGTCCATTGATTTGGCGACAATACAAGGGTAAATTCCATTGCCGCAGGAGGAAGAGAAAAAAATGCAGCCAAAAGATATACCCAAAAAACGTACTTTAACAGCGAGTAGTTGTTTTTTTCCCTCCTACCCGCAACTGAGTATAGTGCCAAGCAAAGAGCCGAAAAAACGGCCATAATATCCCCTTTTATCATGTTCTTGGTTAAATGAGGCTCTAAACCCGTCAAAATAACAATCCCTAAAATAACTATCAATATGCCGATGTATTTATAATTTGGAATGCGCTCTTTTAAGAAAATGGCGCTTATAAGCGTTGTCATAATAGGTGCAGTGTAAACCAGACATAATGAATGCGCAATGGTAGTATACATGATAGAAGCGTTGTAAAATATAAAATGAAGTGATGTTATTAGGCCATAGATAACAAATTTTAGGATGTCTTTTTTTTCTAATCTCAAGTCAATTTTCATAAACCTAGATATAGTAAAAATAAAAAACGAACCGAAAAGCAACCTGAAAAAAGCTATTTCTCCCGAAGGTAACCCTTCTGCAAGTCTTGTCAGTACTGCACTCGTTGCAATAAATACAGTGCCAATACTTGTAAGCAAAATACCGCGCTTATAAAAATCCATTTTACAGCCCCTTTCTAATAATGTTTAATAGTGCCCACACCTGGTTGCCTACAGCTTTTTCAGACAGGTGTTTTATAGTTATACTTTTAAAATAGCAAATATTATGCCATACTTGCATAATGTTTGATTTTTTTACATTAAAAGCGTCCAAAAGCGGACGCTATTATTTTTGAAACATAAAATTTATGGTTCTTCCCTTTTCCATGCCCTTTAAAATCCCGGATATTTGTGAACTACATTCGATATTATTTAAATACCCAGTCAATTCTTAACAACTATAAAGCTTTCGGTGAACATTTAACCCAACTAAAATGGAGAAGAACTCCATCTATTAACTTCAAGCGGGGGCAGTTATCCCTTAGCTTCCCGGTTCAAGCTTTGTGTGGCCTGTTCCAGAATAACGCACTCCTCAGCTGGCCTTATTCAGCAGCCAGCCTTCAAAAAAGGTTTTAAGCTGTTTTCCTGAAAATTCCTCCCAGAAGGAAATAAAATCCTCTGTTGTAACGGTATCAAATATGTATTCTCTAAAAAATTCTCGCATTCCTGCTTTAAATTGTTCTTCACCCACTTTTTTTCTAAGCTCTTGTATCATCATGGCTCCCCTTGCATAAACCAGAGCATCATAATCATTCCACCCCTGGAATTCGTAAAGGGGTTTTAAAACCCGCGCTTTCCCTGGTCTTGTCAGCTCAAAGAGTTTGTACCGGTTCAAAATAAAGTTGTTATAAATCTCCTGCCCCTTTTCTTGACTATATCTTTTCTCATAATACAGAATTGTAGAAAATTCCGTTAAAGCTTCATCCAGCCATGCTTCATCGATCTGATCGTTGCCTACCATGCCGTACCACCACTGATGAGCTGTTTCATGCACAATGACATACTCCAGGAAACTATCATTGTAAAATCTTTCCCCTATCATCACTATATTGGGGTACTCCATCCCCCCCAGATAAAAATCACATGCTACTACTGAATACTGTTTGTAAGGATATTTGCCAAAATAATCACTGAAAAACTCAAGGGCATAAGCCGCATAATCCAGGGCCTTTTCTCCTGCCCTTTCATCAAAACAGTACGAATTTACCTCAACATTCTTGATCCGAGTCTGCCTTATATTAAACCTATCCGAGGCAACAAAAGCAAAATCCCTAACTGGCCCAGCTGTCGCCTTCCAGATTTTAAACCCATTCTCTTTTTTGACTCCTGTTTGTTTTCCTGTGGCAGCCAGAACATAGTTTTCAGGGGCTTTAATCGTCACATCGTAAAAGGCACATTCACTGTAAAAAGGATCACCAACTGAATAGTATGGATCAAGGTTCCATCCCACCGAATCATAAACAGCCAGTATGGGATACCAGTTACCCAGGTTGAAGGTGTATTCACCGTATCCGAACCGGCCTAAACAGGGAGGAATTTTAACCTCAAACTCAATCACAATTTCGGTCTTTTCTCCAGGCTGTATGGCTTCCGGAAACATTATCTTCAAGAGGCTGCCATTGACATTGTGCCGAATGCCTTCCATCCCTCTCACGCTTTTTATGTTTATATATCCGGGTTCGAAGCCTTCAGGATAGACTCTATCAAAATCCTCTTCAGTAAAGGGCAGGGTGTTTTTATACTTGAAGGCATTTGGATAAAGATGAAAAAAAACTGTGTTAAGGGCCAGCTCTTCATTGTTTGTGTAGGTAACTCTTTCTGAACCTCTAATTGTTTTCTTCTCTGGTATAAGTTTTACATCGATTTGATAGTGAGTTGCTTTGCCCTTCAATTGTGATATCAATGTCCTCTGCCACTTTTCTGCAGGATCCCGGGTTTTTGAAACACATCCTGCAAGCACAACAAAGGCAAAAAACAAAGTTGTGAATAACATCAAAAATCTTCTATTCTTAAGAACTATCACCATCAACAATCCTTTCAATTTTTTTGCTAAAATTTATATTTGCCACCGGATTAAAATATTCCTTGTTAACAAACAAAAAAAGCGTCCCTTACAAGGAACACTTTGTTTCTGGAGCGGTAAACGGGATTCGAACCCGCGACCCCCAGCTTGGGAAGCTGGTGCTCTACCAGCTGAGCTACTACCGCCTGTTTTTTTATTCTATTATTAATATAATAGATTTTTTCGTAAAAGTCAATAATGGAGATGTATAAGAATCACCAAAACTTACTTGGTTTCCTGTTATTCCAGCCAGTTTTATCGCCAGGTCTTCCAGCACACCCGAACTTCCTTTAGGTTTAGTCAGGATATCCGGACGTTGTTGGGCTTTTTCCACCTCTGTTCTAACATCTAACTTCCAAAACATCGCCTATACTTACACCAAGTCTTTCCAGACTTCCTGCCGGTAATTCGATTACAAAACGCGCCCCCCGGACAAATGGACCTAAACGATTGGGCTGAAGCGGTTTGAGCATGTGGCATATTTCTCCATCTCCGTTGACGTAGGCTACGTCTATTGGATAGGACATCCCCAGGCTATGAACCGCAGAACACGGCTTTATTACCATGGCTTCTGTCTGCCGTAGGGGTAGCCGACCAATCAAGCCCCTGGCTCTAAGATAAAAAGTATCTGCAATCCATGCATATTCCGCAATCACTAACTTTTTTGTAATATTGATTACTCTGCCAATTTTCATATCAATCCCACCTTGATTTTCCCCAAGATAGAACTAATACAGCATCAATCAAGTCAGTTAATTGTTTGGGAACCATTGTAAGCTGCACTAAAAAGGTCTGAAGAAAGCATTTCCCCAGGCTTGGAGACACCGAAGGGGGCCATACCCCTCTAGTGGAAGTGCTGTTTCCATACATTTGATGTCCCGCATTTTACTAAAACGCAGATATAATTGTAGACGTTGAAGAAAACACATCAAATTAATGTGCGAGATACGGCACAAGTTACATATATTTTTTGAAAAAAGTAATAAAATGAATAATTACAGGACCTAATATTATAATAAATACCGTTGGAAAAATGAAAAATATTAAAGGAAACAGTATTTTTACCGGCATTTTCATAGCCATTTCTTCTGCCCTCTGTCTCCTTTTGTTGCGCATCTGTTCGGATTGTATTTTTAAAACCTTACTAATACTCACTCCTAGCTGGTCAGCCTGGATAATTGCCGCGGTAAAGGTTTTCATATCATTTATATTCACTCTCCTGGAAAGAGCCCTTAAAGCTTCCGTCCTTGATTTACCGATCCGTACCTCTTTTAAATAATTTCCAAACTCTTCTGCAATTGCTCCTTTAAATTTTTCACTAACCTTTTGGACCGCTCCATCAAATCCTAACCCCGCTTCAACTGAAATACATAAAAGGTCCAGCACATCAGGTAATTGTTTTTCCAGTTCATCTAACCTTTTTTTAATCTTTCTCTTCAGCTGGACATCTGGAATAAAGAATCCCAAAACCACAGAAACAGCAGCTGCTGACAGTAAGAGTGGCATCTTTTCTGCCGGAGGTTTGAATAGAATTAAAAGGAGGATATAAAAGAAAAGAGTAGTAAATGATACCGTAGCTTTATAAATCATAAATACTACAGGCTCTGTGGAACAACCTGCTTTCTTTAATTGCTCTTCTAACTTGTTTTTAACAGCTTTTGGAGCAACCCGGTTTATTTTTTTAATGATGCTGTGAATAAGGGGATACAATACCCTTTCTTTAAAGGGTTTTGATGTTTCTTCATGTAGCATTTCAATAGAATAATCTTTATGTCTTATTTCTTTTAGCCTTTTTGCTATTTTTCTTCCTTCATCTGATGGTGCCAGGAAATAATAGACAAATCCTGCTGAGGTTAAAAATACAAACAATAAAAATATTTTTTTCACTCCACACACCTCTAATAATTTATACTTACAATTTTTCGTATCAATATAATTCCTACAAGCTCCATTACCAGAGCACCCGAGAGAAGTAACCACCCTACAGGATGTGTTATTAAAAGAGAAATGTAACCGGGTTTTATTAAATATATTATCAGGCCTAAACCTATTGGCAGCAATGAAATGATTATTCCCGAAATACGGCCCTGTGCAGTCAGAGTCCTTATTTCGCCCTTAAGCTTGATACGGTTTCTAATGGTTTCATTGATATTATCCAGAATTTCCGATAGGTTACCTCCAGTTTGTCTTTGAATGAGTACAGCCGTTACTACTAGATCAAGGTCAGGGCTGTTAACCCTTTTCAGCATGTTGTTTAAGGCATCTTCTATTGATACATTCAACCGGCACTCTTTTAATACTTGATTGAATTCTCTAGAGATGGGAGGCGGCAGTTCTTTTGATACGACATCAAACGCCTGGAGGAGAGAAAACCCTGACTTTAAAGCGCTTGATATTAAATTCAAGGCATCGGGAAGCTGGTTGTTAAACTCCTTCAACTGCACCTTCTGCTTCAAATTTAAGTAAAAACAGGGAAACCAGACACCAAACATCAGCAAAATACCCCTGATGATAAGGTTTTCGGTTAATAAGATTCCTATAAAAATCAAACAAGCAATAAATAGCACCACAAGAAACATGAATTCGGATGGTTGCAAAGGAATATCCGCTTTTCTCAACTCCAGAACCAGTTTGGCTCTGAAATTCCTTTCAGCAAGGACTCTATCGAAAAATTCGAGGATCTTTTCCTTTAAATATTTCTTTTTTGGTTCTTGATTTGTAACACTTTCAGAATCAACATTAATAAAATTCTTCTGCCGTGTTGGCCTGTTTTTAACAATTCTTCTCAACCTGTCTTTCATTTTCTTCTTGTTATATATAATAACAATATTTGCATATAAGCAGATAATAATTGTAGCGATAAAAACCGACGATAACACAAACAGTTTCATCCTTTTCTCACCCCATGAAAAGATCAATAGGCAGTTCAATGCCCGAACGTTTGATATGCTCATAGCATAGTGGCCTTATTCCGGTGCTTCTGAACTCGCCCTTAATCTTGCCTCCAAAGGCACTACCCTGCTGATAAAACCTGAATATGTCCTGCAAAACTATTACATCTCCTTCCATCCCCTGAACTTCAGTAATATGGGTTATCTTCCGGCTGCCATCCCTTAATCGTGATTGATGAATTATAATATCAATAGCTGATGCTATCTGCTGCCTGATAGCCCTTATCGGAAGATCCATTCCCGCCATCATTACCATTGTCTCCAAACGGGATAAAAGGTCTCGCGGGTTGTTTGCATGAGCCGTTGTTAAACAACCATCATGTCCTGTATTCATGGCCTGCAACATATCCAGGGCCTCACCACCTCTAACTTCTCCTATTACGATCCTGTCGGGTCTCATTCTCAGTGAGTTTTTTACCAGCTGGCGTATGGTAATCTCCCCTTTGCCTTCTATATTAGCTGGCCGGGTTTCAAGAGAAACCACATGGTCCTGCATCAGCTGAAGCTCAGCAGCGTCTTCTATAGTTATTATCCTTTCATCGTGAGGAATAAAGGAACTCAAGATATTCAAGGTCGTCGTCTTACCGCTGCCGGTACCTCCTGAAACTATTATGTTTAATCTTGACTTTACACAGGCTTCTATGAATCTGGCCATGTCATCAGTTAAAGTCCCTAAATTTATAATGTCATCAATCTGGAGAGGGGTCTTTGAAAATTTTCTGATGGTTATACAGGGTCCTTTAATTGCGAGGGGGGGGATTATGACGTTTACCCTGGAACCATCAGGGAGTCTGGCATCAACCATTGGACAGCTTTCATCGATCCGCCGCCCCAGAGGAGCTACTATTTTTTCAATAAGGTGATATATTTCTTCAGCATCTCTAAACCGTATCTCTGTAAGTCTGAGTTTTCCTTTTGATTCTACATAAACCTGATCTGTTGAATTAATCATAATTTCACTGATATCGGGATCATCCAGTAGCCTCTGTATCGGGCCAAATCCAATAATTTCGGCATACAAATCCTCAGTAATTCTTTCTCTTTCCAGCGGTGAAATACCATCCTCATCCCTTAACAATTCCTCAATTTTATCTTTAATTTTCTTTTTTTCAGCTTTTGTAAGGATATTACTTTTCAAGAAAAGTTTTGTATCCATTTCGTTTATAAGTCTCTGCTGTATTTTATTTTTCAAATCCCGGTTAGCGTCTTCAATCACCGGTTTGTTTAAACCTTCATTGCTTTTCGTAGTTTCCTTTTTAGTCCTGAGCCTTTGGTAAAGGGTTGCCATTTATTCCCCTCCTCATTTACTTTTCAAACAATCTTTGAAAAAAAGTGGTTTTTTTGTTCCTCGGTTTTCTAATTTCGCTATCCATTAAATCCCCGAAACCTATAGCAATTGATTTTGATAAACGATCTATGCTCTGGGATATAGGCTTCTGGGGAACACTGCATACAAAAGGTTCACCCAAATTTGCAGCTTTGACCACCACTTTTCCATCACTCGGTATCCTGTAGCTTATCGGATAGTCAAGACTTTCGATAATCTCAGTTTCGGTAAGGCCTATCGCTCCATCAGAACGGTTTAGAACTAATTGTATTTTTTCTTTATTATAATCCAGTTTTTCGAGCAAAATATCTAGGCATTTTCCCGTGTTTTGAAGAGTTGGAATATCCGGAGTTGTCACCAACAGTATTTTATCCGACCGGTCCAGTGCGGTAAGATTTGTTTCCCGAAAATTGGAAGCGGTATCAATGATTATGTAATCATAATTCTGTTCTAATATCGAAATTATTTCACTTACATAATTCCTGTGTTTATCCTTTCGGCCGTCTCCTTCAACCGCTGCAGCCAAATCTGGAGTGGGTGGAGCAACCAAAACTTTTGCCCGGGTCATAACAGGGACCTGAAGGACTTTTTCTACAACCTCCGGATCTAACGGGCCCTCGGTGTTGCACAAATCTACTATATTTGGATTCGTCTTCAACCCAAACATTGCAGCCATACAGCCAAACTCAAGGTCAAGGTCAATAACCACCACATTTTTCCCGGTATTTTTTTCAAGGCATACAGCTGTGTTTGTCGCTATTGTGGTTTTCCCCACTCCACCTTTTGTGCTGAAAACCGTAATAATCCTGGCCATGCCGTTTCCTTGATGACCCTTTTTGTTTCTTTTTAGTAAGCTGCTAATTTTTGCAAGAGATTCTAAAACTTCTTCAGAGTTTAAGGGTTTAATTAAAAGGTCTCGAGCTCCGACCTGCATCGCTCTTCGAAAATATTCCTTCCCGATTTTTGTAGAAACCAATATTATTTCAGATTCATGACTGGCTTTGAATGTTTCGGCCATTTCAAACCCATTCTCTAACTCCGATATGTCGATAAAAACCACATCGGGCTCATCTTCTATGTTAACCATTTCAAAATCGTGCCGCTTTTCAAGAATTTTCTTCAAGCTTTGTGTGAGCTTGCTCGATGGTGTAATTGCGGCTATTCGCATTGTATTTAGGGTCACCTCCTGTCCAGAAGCGGATATAAAACGATAATCAGTTCTCTCTTACCCTCTTTTAACTCATCTGTAATCTGGTGTTTTGGAATGGTATATTTTGTAACCCCGTTATTGTATGTTATGAAATCCTTTGCTCTTAGCAACCCACTTATTATTACCATTTCAGTAGTATTAATTCTTTCAACGCTTCTGGTTTTTCTAATCGAAACGCGCGGAACTATCCTATCCTTTTCCTCAACCAGCTCTACCACCTGGGCTTTTGGAGCAATGGCGATATCCAGCACAGATTTTTTGTAGACTACCGGATTGATATCCAGTCTAATCCCGTAGTTATACCAGTTTAAAAATCGTTCACCTTCAAAATAATCATAAAGCGGTATTTTTTCTTCAAGAGCATAAACGGCTTCTTCACCTTCGAGAGTTGTCAAATCTGCTTGATCTAAAATCTTCGCCTTTTTCTGCTCAGTGCCTTCTATCAAATCTTCCATAAAATTTTTTGAGAGTTCATGAAAAGCGATTTGTTCAGTTTCATTTATGTTTAAACCTCTTAAAATCTCCGGGTCTACCTCAATTACAGTGATTTGTAACCTGAATTGTTCTTTCCAGTGGTAATCCGGAGTGACTTTGTTTTGAAAATCTTCCTGGGTTACTTCAATGGTTCCTACATCTCTCGCCCCTACCACAGGTCGCAATGCAGCCCTTACAGTTCCCCTTTCTTCGGCAAAAGTTAAAATTGCTGCCTGCCGGGGGGTAACAGCAAGAGTAAGGGTTTTGCCGGACTCATGCGAGACATCTAAAACCAGCAAATTTTCCAGAATCAGCCTGGTCTTCTCAATTCCGGCGATATCCTCAGAAAAGGTTGCCAGTATATCCACAAAGTCGCCTGGTTCGATATGGTTGTTTACACCTGTGACCTCATTTATTCCTATTGTAACCGCCCTCAAGTTCCCCGGGATTTTATAGGACAGCCCTAAATTTTCTTTATTTATAGCCAGTTTTGATTTAAGTATTATTTCACCTTTAGCTAGAGGGACCGTGGTAATCTTTCCTACAGCCTCTTTTGGCTTAACGAGTGCGTTAGTATTATATAATTTCTGAGGAATTTTCTTTAATTCTAACATTTCTTCAGATAGCACGGTCTTAGCCGGGATCCCTTTAGCAGCTACAACGGCCTCGGTAAATTCATCTTCATGAGCCTTATCCGATTCTATTGTTTCAATATAGTAATAAACTAATCCGGTAACCATTAGAGCTATTATAAGGGGAAATAATACCATTCTAAAAAATCTTATTTTACCCATCAAATCTCCCTTTCAAATCATTATTTTACTAATTTAACAACCCTTAAACCGTAGTCAATCTCATTATTGTATTCCATCATTTCCCCCTGAGTGAGCAGACGTATAAATCTCCCTTCTATTTCATCACTGCTGTTGTAATCTTCAAGGAAAAAAGCACCGAAGCTGATTATTTTAACCTTTTTTCTACCGTTAACGTTGAAGTCTTCTACAATCGGCACATATACAACTCTTGGTGAATTTTTGGGGAAATTATCAAAGGTTGAATAAGGGTCCTGATTTATCCTGTACCTAACCCCGCTTTCGGTAGGACCTTTCATGTTACCCGGTTCGGTATCCACCTCATCTCCTATCTCAAGATAACCCTGGTAACCGTATTTAATATTGTTTAAGTAAGTGCTGGCACCTTTACCTCCAAGGGCCAGAGCTCTAAAGTTTCCTTGCTGTGAATCGCCTGCCCCCACCTTTAAGGTGTATATCTCTCCGTAGCAAAAATCTTCTTTGATTGCAGCGAAGGGCTGAGCACCTTTAATTTTTCCTACTACCCCCACCCTGGCTTTTGACTCTGCTTTTATTGTCACTTCATTCTGGTTAAAAATCGAGGCAAAGGATAATCCTACCCTGTCTTTTATCGTTACTTCGATTGTTGTATTGTCTTGCGAAACCGAAACCGAAACATCATTATTTTCCATGCCATTCAATATTGCATATTCTCTAGCCACATCTTCAGCAGCATCCGGCTGTTCGGGCAGGAACTGAACACCGGCCAGGGCAGCGGCATCAGCTTTATCTATTAGATGTTGCCTTGCGATATACATTTTACCAACATCTAAGGTTAATGCCATAAATCCTAAAAAAACCGGCATCAACAATGCTAAAAATAAGGTTGCAGAGCCCTTTTGTTCGGAAATCCATTTTAAGCAAAACATCCCATGCCCTCCCAAATCTATTCAATTCGCATTGTGATACTCGACTTGAGGGCAACTTTTTCTCCCACTATATCAGAAATTATTGGAATAACTATCGGAAATTCATATTGAACTTCAACGGTTATACTTTCACCGCTCATTCTTTCGGATTGTTGGGGAGAAATGACAACAGTAATATTATTCGGGTCTAAAAACGAAGCTACCTCATTAACTTTATCCACTATCTCCTGGTCTGTCGAACCAACTGTTCCCAACCTGGCACCTTCTCTCGCAGCATGACTTATGGTGAGATAAGAGTTCATCATCAGACTGAATTCAATGATTCCTGCCAAAATCAGAAAAATTAGCGGTAAAAGTAAGGCCATTTCAACGATGGCCTGTCCTCTTGTATTTTTCACAAACCTTTTTAGTGAAAACATACTGACCCTTCCCTTTAATACAGGTTTAGTAGTAGGGACATGATACCACCCAGAGCAATCGCAGTTCCATAGGGAAAAGTTTGGACATGCCCGGATTGCTCAAGCGAAACACCAGGTTTGCTTCCTGAGGCAATCGCACAACCTATGAACATAAGATTTTTTGCTAAAGATTTAATCATACCCCTTCTATATATCAAATAAGCTGCAATAATTCCCCCGATCAGGCCACCCAATAGTAATGTTTTTACTGCAAACAAGGGGCCTTTAAGCGCACCTACCGCTCCTAAAAGCTTTACATCTCCGGCACCGATTCCTCCCAAACAATAAGGAATGAAAAGCAGAAGCATTCCTGCAGCCAACCCCTTTAATCCGAACAGAAATCCCTGGAAGCCGGTGCTATAACCGTTAATTAGCAAAGCTATAACAACAACCGGTAAGGTTATTTTGTTTGGAATGATATTGTATTTTACATCAGTGTAAAAGGATATTGAAAGAAGAGCGACCAACAAAATATTTATAAATATATCTATCATTTCACCTGTACCACCTTTTATTTTAAAAAATTAGGACCCTACTCAGCCGGGCTAAGCAGGGTCTTAACATGAAATTTGTTTATTGCGGTTTGTTTGTATCGAGCTTCGTTTTAATAGCATCGAAAAAGGCTGATAAAGATCCGTTCATAGCCGTTATTGCGCCTATTACTGCTATGGCCACCAATCCTATTATTAGTGCATACTCAACCATACCTTGTCCATCTTCTTCCCGGCAGAGTTTTTTTAGAAGGGTTAACATAAATTTCACCTCCTATTTGATTTTATTCCTTCTGGTTTCTCCTCAAAAAATAAAAACCTGTTTCCAGGTTACCAAAAGGAAACAGGTTAAAATCTAATAATCGTTTATCCTTCGGCAACCCGGCTGCCATAGCAATCGCCTTAGGCCCGTGGCTTTGCGCCTGCTCCTTTCGGAAGCATTTGCCTTTATCGAGGAAAAAATCTTCAATTATATATTTTTATAGCTCAATGTTTCTATAAAAAATATAGTTACAAAATATAGCTACACAGTTAACTCTCCATAGGTAATCGTAGTAGTAGAAATGCATGTTACTAGAAGTCTGTCGAACAGCCAGTTCTGCATCCAGCAGCGGCTAAAACGATATCAGACTTCTTCTAGATACTTGACCCTGTACAACTAAAGAGCTCAAAAAAACTAGTAAAAGACTCAATACAGCTTATAATTTCTTCACTTAAATTCAGTTCCTCTTAGAGTTCTAAATAAAGAATAACATAATATTTAATAAAGATCAATAAGACAATAGACCTATAAGACTAGACCTATAAGACTATATGTTTGAACGGCGCTCTGGACAGGAATATACCAGGTCCAAAATGAAGTCAGAAACGGAAAGTAACAGGAAATCCACCTCAACACCAAAATTGGTAGACCGACCGTTAAGGTTGAAACATATATTCGTATGTTTTATCTCAAGTTTCGTTATCAACTGGGATATGAAACTCTGGTAAAGGAGGTTTCCGACAGTATAAGCTGACAGCGTTTTTGTCAAATAGAACTAACAGAAAAGATTCCCCATTCTACTACTCTCATCAAGCTGACCAAAAAGTACGGCAGTGAGGCAGTAGACCAGTTGAATCAATTATTGCTGCAGAAAGCCCGGGAGCAGAAAATAATCCGTGGTAGGAAGATGCGGGTAGATATCACAGTAGTAGAATCCACCATGGTCCTCACAAAAAGCGGCATAAATGACAATAATATTCATGATATTCTTAACTGCCTGGGCAAAAAAATGGAGCTGGCGATCGGACTTGAACCGATAACCTGCTGATTACAAGTCAGCTGCTCTACCAATTGAGCTACGCCAGCACAATTAAAAATGGCGACCCAGAAGGGACTTGAACCCTCGACCTCCGGCGTGACAGGCCGGCGTTCTAACCATCTGAACTACTGGGCCGCATTTGGTGACCCCTAGGGGATTCGAACCCCTGTTACCGGCGTGAAAGGCCGGTGTCTTAACCACTTGACCAAGGGGCCATAAAAATGGTGAGCCATGGAGGGATCGAACCTCCGACACCCGGATTAAAAGTCCGGTGCTCTACCAACTGAGCTAATGGCCCACTTCAAATTCATCTGACGTTTATATATATTACAATATTTTTATTTCTGTGTCAACAGTATTTTTTGAGAAAAATGTAGAAAGGCCAGAGTTTC
>DFNM01000023.1 GCA_002376045.1 Firmicutes bacterium UBA3567 | reverse complement strand
AGTGGGAACAGCCCTGCTGGCCAAATTTTGTGAAAAAGATTGAACTTTAGCATGGAAATTACACCTTTTTCCAATATAAAAATAAAAAGGTTTTTTATACAATATGCAGAATTTAATATATAAAACTGTGAAAGGGTGTGATTGATGGCAGCCAGGATAATTGATGGACGAGCTCTTGCTACAAAAATGAGAAATGCACTGGTTAATAGGGTGCAGCACATAAAAGAATCAAAGGGTATAGTGCCTGGTTTGGCGGTGGTACTGGTTGGAGATGATCCTGCATCCAGAACATATGTGGGCATGAAAGAAAAAGCAAGCCAGCAGGTAGGTATATACTCAGAGATCTACAGGCTTGAAGCACAAACACCTGAGGAAAAGCTTTTATCCATTATAGATGAACTCAATGAAGACCAAGAGATTCACGGTATCCTGGTACAGCTGCCCTTACCAGGGCACATAGATCAACGCAAGGCAATAGAGAGAATAAATCCTAACAAAGATGTTGATGGTTTTCATCCCATAAACATGGGCAGGCTTGTAATCGGTGATGAAGCCGGATTTATTCCGTGTACACCCTATGGTATACTCAAGCTTTTGGAAAATGAGGGTATTGTGATTGAAGGGAAAAAGGCTGTGGTTGTTGGCAGGAGCAACATAGTGGGAAAACCCATGGCCTTTTTGCTGCTGCACAGGAATGCCACTGTTACCATCTGTCATTCGAGGACACAGGCCCTGTCTGAGGTAACCAGGGAGGCTGATATATTGATATCTGCAGTAGGGAAGCCCCACATAATAAAAGGAGATATGGTCAAACCCGGAGCTGTAGTAATTGATGTGGGTATAAACAGGTTAAAGAATAAGCTAATAGGGGATGTAGATTTTAATGAGGTGAGAGAGGTAGCCGGCTGGATAACACCTGTCCCTGGAGGAGTTGGTCCTATGACAATTACCATGTTACTACACAACACAATAGAGGCTGCTTTAAAATGAACAGGTCGGTTTTTACAGTTTCCGAAATAACCAAGTATATAAAACAGGTCCTGGTCAGGGATCAAATTTTAAGGAATGTTTGTGTTCAAGGGGAAATATCTAATTTTAGTCAGGCCACATCAGGGCATTGTTACTTTACAATAAAAGACAAGACCAGCAAATTAAGATGTGTAATGTTCAGAGAAAAAAGAAGGTTATTGAGATTTACACCTAAGGATGGAATGAAAGTCATAGCAAAAGGTAGCATCAATGTGTATGAAAGAGACGGGCAGTATCAGTTTTATGTCCAGGAATTACAACCGGATGGTCTGGGGAGCCTCTATTTGACATATTTACAGCTCAAAGAACGGCTGGAAAAGGAAGGACTCTTTGATAAAAAAATAAAAAAGAGCATTCCTGATTTCCCTTCATGTATTGGTGTCGTGACTTCTCCTAAAGGTGCGGCAATAAAAGATATAATTTCTGTAATAAAGAGAAGGTACCCTGCCGTTAACATAATAATTTCTCCAACTAGTGTCCAGGGAGAAAAAGCCCCAAAAGAAATTGTAGCTGCTCTTAAAAGGCTTTTTACCCTTGATTGCATAGATGTAATTATTGTCAGCAGAGGTGGAGGTTCAATAGAAGAATTATGGGCTTTTAATGATGAAGAGGTTGCCAGGTGTATTTATGAATCAAAGATCCCTGTTGTATCAGCCGTTGGTCATGAAAGAGATTTTACTATTGCAGACTTCGTAGCAGACATGAGAGCACCTACGCCTTCAGCTGCGGGAGAAATAGTTGTACCGGATGTAAAGGAGCTTAAGAAAAGGATACACAGTCTGAAAAATCATTTAACAAATAATATAAATTATTTATTTTTCAATAAAAAAACCAGACTGGATACACTTTACAATTCAACAGTGTTTCAAAAGCCTGAAGAAATTTTGTATTCATACAAGTTAAGGCTGGATTTTTTAACAAAAGGAATTCTCAACAACACAAACAATGCGTTTAACAACAAGCAAAAGGAATTTAGATTATTGAGCAATAAATTGGAAGTGTTAAATCCATTAAAGATCTTAAGCAGAGGCTACAGCATAGCCCTAAAAAACAACGAGATTTTAAAAACAGCAGATCAGGTAGAGCTGGATGATGATATTGAAGTTAAACTCCTTGAAGGAAGCCTAAAATGTCGAGTAACGGAAAAACGCAAGGAGGGAAGAAGTTAATGAATTTGCCGGAAAAGGATGAGACAACTTTTGAAAAAGCCCTCAATGAACTTGAAAAAATCGTAGAAAAACTTGAAAGGGAAGATGTAGAACTGGAAAAATCGCTGGAATTATTTGAAAAAGGAGTTAACCTGTGTGTCTTTTGTTACAGTATTTTGAATAGGGCAGAAGGCAAAATTCAGCTGTTGACAGAAAAATTAAACAAAGAAATAAAATTAGAAGACATAGATTTTGGGAGTGAAATAGATCAATGAACTTTGCGGCATATTTGGACCAACAAAAACAATATATTGATAATATGCTAAAAATATTCCTTCCTTCTGAAAACAACTATCCTGAAACAATACACAGAGCTATAAACTACAGCATCTTTGCAGGAGGAAAAAGATTTAGACCCATTCTCGTTATCGAAACAGCTTTGGCCTTTGAGTGCACAAAGGAGGATGTGGCGAATTATGCATGTGCAGTGGAGTTTTTACATACATATTCATTAATTCATGATGACCTACCTGCCCTTGATAATGATGATTATCGCAGAAACAAACCTACAAACCACAAGGTTTTTGGTGAGGATATAGCAATCCTTGCAGGGGATGCCCTTTTAACCCTTGCTTTTGAGACTATAGCTAAAGACAATCCCTTATGTAATAACGCCGCATGCCAGACCCCTTACACAAAAATAAAAATAATGCAGGAACTTGCTCGTGCAGGGGGAACCTTTGGAATGATCGGAGGCCAGGTAGTTGATCTTGAATCTGAAGGAAAGGAAATAGATATTGAAACCCTGAATTATATTCACAAAAACAAAACGGGAGCTTTGATTACATCCTGCTTGCGAATTGGAGCAATCGCTGCCGGGGTAAATGAAAAGCAGCTTGAAGATGTGACTGAATTTGGTAACAAAATAGGCTTGCTTTATCAGATAGTTGATGATATTCTAGATGTTACTGGAGATGAAGATAAACTAGGCAAAAAAGTGGGTAGCGATGAAAATAACAAAAAAGCCACATATCCAAGCCTTTTGGGCCTTGAAAAATCTCGAGAAATTTCAGAACAGATAGCAAGGGAAGCTGAAGAGTTGTTGAGGCACACGGATTTAAAAACAGGCTTTTTTAAAAACCTGATATTTTTTCTACTAAACAGGCAATATTAACGGGAGGTTAATGTGTGTTATTTATACACGAAATTTCAAAAAATCAAGTTTTAATGGTTGCTATTACGGCCTGGATAATAGCCCAAAGCCTAAAGATATTTTTGTTTTTAGTAATATATAAACGCTTTAATTTCAGACGTTTTATAGAATCCGGCGGAATGCCGAGTTCCCATTCGGCCCTCGTATCATCTTTAACAACTGCTGTGGGAAAAATCAAAGGTTGGGATTCTACTGTTACTGCAGTCGTTTTGGTATTTGCTCTTATAGTAATGTATGATGCTACAGGGGTAAGAAGGGCAGCAGGCAAACAGGCAAAAGTTTTAAACAAAATCATAGATGAATTTTTGCATAAAAGGGGTTTTGGGGAAGAACGTTTAAAGGAATTAATTGGCCACACACCCTTTGAGGTGATTGTTGGTAGTTTGTTAGGAATTTTCGTTGCTGTCATTATGGTATGATAAGTTACAAAGATAAATTTATTTTGAAAAAAACGGCCTTTTGTGCTATAATTTATTGAATTGGAAGGGTAGATGGCGCAGTATTCTAGTCGGTATGAGTATTTCTGAAGGCGGGGCTAAAAATCCGTCAAAGGGCACATCGATGAAGTTCCTGGTGCTGGCTTTCGACGCCCAGTTGGGGGCTGGTGCTGGGAGTTAAGAAGGATGGGGCAACCTACAAAGGCATGTAGGCATTGACCCTACCTTCGTGGAGACCTGAGTTGTGTGGTCGGTCTCCGAAAGGAACCGGTTACGGCTCAGGGAAACCTGCACTCGATACCGTGAGGGTGTTGCGTGCAGCGTAGCCTGCCTTGAGTGGTTTTGGTGGAGAGGCATAAGTTTGTATTACAATAATTTAACAAAACAAAGATTGAAGGGCGCGCCCGTAAAAGTTTTGAATCTGGCCTTAAAACCAAAACTGCAAAAGAGGCTAGGAAATACCCAATACCGTTGAGGAAAGCTCCTAGACTGTTCATACCCATGAGGTATATTGAGGATTACAGTGCGGTCTAAGTGGCAATCTAGCCCTGTTCTCGGTGACGGGACAGAAAGAGTTTTAAAGGGAAACCGCCTAGCTGGCGACAGCAGGTAGCTCTTTGGGAAAACCAGCTAGACCTTAAGCCGCAAAATTTACTCAATATACTGCCATCTACCCATGCAATTCATACAATTTTGGAGGAAATAAATTGCCTAGGCGCAGTAAAAACTGCACAAATTTCAAATATAAAAAGAAAAACTATCTTTGGATAGTAAAAATTTCTATTGTCACATTATTATTGACAATGATAATCAGTTTTTTGTCGGAAAACTTGCTCAATAACGCAAATTTAATAGCAGCTCTTTTTATTTTAATAATAATCGTTTTTGTGGGCATTGTTTTCGATACTGTGGGGATTGCTGTAACAGCTGCCAAAGAAGAGCCCTTTCATGCTATGGCTTCTGATAAAGTTGAGGGTTCCCGCCAGGCAGTTCTGTTGGTAAGGAATGCCGAAATCGTTTCAAACATCTGCAATGACATGATTGGAGATATTTGCGGAATTGTTAGTGGAGCTGCGGGTGCCGCTATTATTTTAAATCTATCCTTAAACAATACTATTAATAATATTGACAAAACCTTTTTAACGATATTAATAACTTCTATAACGGCAACATTAACCGTTGGCGGAAAAGCTATAGGCAAGATAATAGCCATATCCAGAAAAAATCAAATAGTTTACAAGGTAGGTTACATTTTGTATGTGATTAAAGAAAAGACTGGTATACAAATACTACGAGAAAAAAGCAAAAACACTCGAAGGTGATAATAAACATGAAGCTTATATCAAAAATAAAAGGCCCCGAAGATATAAAAAAAATGAATATTGATGAGCTTACAAAGCTAGCCTGGGAAATAAGAGATTTTTTGGTACAAAAAGTCGCAAAAACAGGTGGGCATTTGGCTTCAAATCTAGGAGTAGTGGAACTTTCTATAGCTTTACATAAAGTGTTTGACAGCCCGAAAGACAAGCTTATTTGGGATGTGGGACATCAATCATACGTACACAAAATCCTAACAGGGCGATGGAATCGTTTTGATACCCTTAGACAGTACAATGGTCTGAGTGGTTTTCCCAAAAGAAAGGAAAGCCCACATGATCATTTTGAAACCGGTCACAGCAGCACCTCTATTTCCGCAGCTGTAGGATTTGCAAAGGCAAGAGATTTGTTAAAACAAAACTATTGCGTTACAGCAATTATTGGCGATGGAGCTATGACAGGAGGTATGGCTTTTGAAGCGCTTAATTATGCAGGTGAAATAAAAAGTGATTTAACTGTAGTTTTAAATGATAATGAAATGTCTATATCCAGCAATGTGGGGGGATTATCAGAGTATTTAAACAGTTTGAGGACTGACCCCAAATACGCGAGAATTAAAAAAGACGTTGAATTCCTTTTAAATCATATACCAGCTATAGGTAAAAGGGTTTCAAAAACTGTTGAAAGGGTTAAAGACAGCCTGAAATATCTGTTAGTTCCCGGTATGTTGTTTGAAGAACTTGGGTTCACATATCTGGGACCGGTAAACGGCCATAATTTAAAAGCTTTAATAAGGATATTAACGATGGCTAAAAAAACAAAAGGACCTGTGCTGGTGCACGTATTGACCAAAAAAGGTAAAGGGTATATACATGCAGAAAAAAACCCTGACAAGTTTCATGGAATAGGACCTTTTAACATTAAAACAGGGCAAACATTTAAAAAGTCTGTTCCTACATACTCCGAAGTTTTCGGAAAAACCCTTACTGAGCTTGCCAAAGCAGATGACAGGATTGTTGCAATAACAGCAGCCATGTCAAGCGGAACTGGTTTGAATGTTTTTAAACAAAATTTCCCTGATAGGTTTTTCGACGTGGGTATTGCAGAACAACATGCAGTAACAATGGCAGCTGGCCTTGCAAATCAGGGATTTAAGCCGGTAGTAGCGTTATATTCAACATTTTTGCAAAGGGCATATGACCAGGTTATACATGATGTGTGTATGCAAAATCTCCACGTGATTTTTGCTATAGATCGGGCCGGTCTTGTAGGAAATGATGGAGAAACCCATCACGGTGTATTTGATTATTCTTTCTTAAGATCTATCCCTAATATGGTTTTAATGGCACCAAAAGATGAACAGGAAATGAGAAATATGTTGAAAACTGCGGTGAATTACAATGGACCCATCTCATTAAGATACCCTCGAGGTAGTGAATGGGGAACTGCGATAACACCTCCTGAAGAAATCCCTATCGGCAGAGCCGAGGTGTTAATTGAGGGTGGTGATCTGTTGATTTTGGCTATTGGTTCCATGGTCAAACCTTCTCTCGATGCCGCTGAAATTCTTAAAGCACACAAAATACACCCTACAGTTGTCAACTGCAGGTTTGTTAAACCCCTTGATGAACAACTCATTTTGGATTATGGAAAAACCATTAAAAACATTATCACGGTAGAAGAAAATGTGTTAGCTGGCGGATTTGGCTGCGCAGTAATGGAATGTCTGGAAAAAAATGATATTTACAACGTCAGGATCAAGAGAATAGGACTCCCTGATAGGTTTGTCCTGCATGGGTCACAAGAGATCTTACTGAAGGAAAATGGTTTAACTGCAGAGAACATTGCTAAAACTGCAAAAAGATTTTTAGGATAAATTTGAAGAGGAGAGTAGGATTTTGAAAAAAATCAGGATAGATACCCTTTTGGTTGAAAAGGGTTTCTTTGGTAGCAGAGAAAAAGCTAGAAAAAACATAATGGCCGGACTGGTTTTCGTTAATGGACAAAAGATAGATAAGCCCGGAACAAAAATAGATGTAAATGCAAACATTAAAGTCAAGGGCAATACGAACCCCTATGTGAGTAGAGGTGGATTAAAGCTACAAAAAGCCCTGGAAGTATTTAATATAAAAGTTGACAATAAAATTACGGCCGATATTGGTGCTTCCACAGGAGGATTTACAGATTGTTTGCTGCAAAACGGGGCTTCTAAAGTTTATGCTATTGATGTGGGTTATGGTCAGTTGGACTGGAAACTGAGAAACAACCCAAGAGTAATTAGCCTGGAGAAGATTAATGCAAGATATCTGAAACCCGAAATTATTGATGATAAATGTCATATTGCAACTATTGATGTTTCATTTATATCCTTGAAAAAAGTAATGCTTCCTGTTAAGGGGATCCTTAAACCAAAAGGAGATATTATAGCCCTTATAAAACCCCAGTTTGAAGCAGGGCCTGAAAAAGTAGGAAAAAGGGGAGTTATACGAGATGAAGAAATTCATATAGAGGTTTTAAAAGATGTTATATATTGGTCAGTAGCGAACGGTTTTTGCTTTAAAGATCTAACCTATTCACCTATTAAAGGCGGTTCCGGAAACATCGAATTTTTAGTTTACTGGACTCTTGACGAACCCCAAAAAATGATAAATAAAGTTGATGAAACAATTGCAAGAATTGTCCGTGAAGCTCATTCTAATTTTAAATGACTTTATAAAAATCCCGGGTTAAAGCCCGGGAATTTGATTGATGTTAACAAAAATGAGGATGACTTTAAAAAAGGAAAACAAATTTTTTTGTTGAATAATATTCTATTAGTGAGGCGAGAGTATGAAATTTGTGGATTATACCCTGGTTGGAATTTGTATTATAATTTTATTGCTCATATTCATCAGAAAAACTATCCAGAGCTGGCTGCTTAAGCAGAAATTTAAAATTGCCAAAAAAAAAGAAAAAGCTGCAATTGCTTTCTTAAAAAAAAAGGGATACAGGATAATAGATATCCAAAAAAAAGTCCCTTTTATCACCAAAGTTGATGGTAAAGAATACAAGAATTATGTTCAGGTAGATATGATCGTTAAAAAAAACGGCAAAGAATACATAGCAGAAGTCAAAACAGGAAGCAGAGCAACAAAAGCAACCAACAGAAGGACAAGGCGGCAATTATTAGAATATTTTTATGTATACAAACCGGATGGAGTATTATTAATTGATATGGATAAAAAAAGAATAAAAGAAGTAGAATTTGAAATAATAAAACCATCTTTGGAAAGAACAAATGTATTTTTTTCTCAACTGCTGGTTTTTCTTTTCGGTATACTTACTGGATTTATTATTTTTAAAGGAATGATAAAATGATTAGCAATATCGGTATTTACCCCAACTTTGCAAAACAAAATTCAATAAATCTCAGCAAAAAAGTTATTGAATGGCTGCTGGAAAGAAACATAAAAGTTTTTTTAACGGAAGACAAGGCAATGACCCTTGATTTACCCGAACTAGGATTAAACTGGATAGATTTCATAAAACAGTCAGATATTATTGTTATCCTTGGTGGTGATGGTACCCTTTTGAAAGTCGCAAGAAAGGTTGCTCCCAATGAGATACCTTTATTGGGAGTCAATCTCGGTAATCTGGGATTCTTAACTGAAGTTGAAGTTCCTGAATTGTTCAATGCTTTAATCAGGGTTTTAAATGATGATTTTGTAATAGAAAAGAGGATGATGCTGGAAGCAACCGTGCTAAAAGATGATATTGAATTTCAGAATTTTATTGCATTAAATGATGTTGTGGTCACAAAAGGCCCCTTCGCCAGGCTGGTCCATCTTAAGGTTTATGTTAATGATGAATACATTGAAACGTATCCTGCTGATGGTTTAATAGTCTCAAGCCCTACAGGTTCAACGGCGTATTCCCTTTCAGCTGGCGGCCCCATCATAAATCCCAATGTTAATTTGCTTCTAATAACACCAATATGCCCTCATACCCTTCATTCCCGTTCGATAATAATATCAGAAGATGAGAAAATAAGAATAGTTATTAAATCAGATCACAGAGATATTATGTTAACCATGGATGGCCAGCAAGGATTTAAGCTTCAACCCAATGATGAAGTTATCATTAAAAAAGCTAACTATTATACTAAACTGATTAGACTGAAACAGAGAAGCTTCTATGAAGTATTGAGGAAAAAAATCAGTAAAAGGGATTCAGATTAAAGTGGGAGGAGATTAAATGCAAAAGGCTAACAGGCAGTTGAAAATATTAGAAATCATTGAAAACAGAGAAATCGAAACCCAGGAAGAACTGGCAGAGCAGTTGAAGTCAGAAGGTTTTGATGTGACCCAGGCAACAGTATCCAGGGATATAAAAGAATTGGGTCTTATAAAAGTTTTAACCAAAAACAACAGATACAAATACGCTCTGCCTAAAAGCAATAATAATGTGGTTCTGGACAAACTCGTTAGGATGTTCAGAGATTCCATTCTGGGCTTCGATTACAGTGAGAATTTGATTATTGTAAAAACTTTATCAGGCACAGCTTCAGCAGCTGCGGAAGCAATTGATCGATTAAACTGGAAAGAAATCGTTGGTACGATTGCAGGGGATAACACTATCCTTGTAATTGTAAGAAAAAAAGAACAGGTAAGGTATATTCTAGAAAAATTTAGAAGCCTGATGCAATAAGGTGTAAAGGGGGGATTGAATGCTCTTAGAATTATACATAAAAAACTTTACTATAATAGAAGAAGTTCGAATTAAATTTGACGAAGGGTTTAATGTCATCACAGGAGAAACAGGAGCTGGAAAATCAGTTGTTTTAGATGCTATAAACCTCATAATGGGCGAACGAGCCTCCAGTGAATATATAAAATCAGGGAAGGATAAAGCTTACATAGAATGTGTTTTCAAGTGTAATAGCAAAGATGTTTTAAGAAAGTTGGAAGAATGGGGTATTGAACAAAACGAAGGTATACTGATAATTTCGAGAGAACTGTCAACCAGAGGAAGGAATATCTGTAGAATAAACGGCAATAATGTAACGGTTTCAATGCTAAACGAACTGAGCAGCCACCTTGTGGAGATGCACGGTCAGCATGAACATCAAACCCTCCTTAATCCAGATAACCATTTAAAATTTTTGGACTTGCTCGGTGATGAAGAGTTAATTAATTTGAAGCATCAAGTGTTCAGTGCATATAAAAAGTATTCTGATTCAGTTAAAAGATTAAAACAGTTAGAAGAAAAAGAAAAAGACAGGGCAAAAAGGTTGGATTTTATTAAATACCAAATAGATGAGATTGAAAAAGCTAAACTCCAGGAGGAAGAAGACATACAGCTTGAAAATGAAAAGAAAAAAGTTGAAAATGCAGAAAAAATCTTTAATTTAACTGCTGAAAATTATAATCTTTTATATGATTCTTCTGAACATCCTTGTGTCATAGATCTGCTATCCAGGGTTATAAAAAATTTGGAACATCTCACTGATTTCGATACCTGTTTCATTGAAATGCTAAATGATTTAAGAGAGGCATTATATAAAATTGAAGAATGTTCTTACAGATTAAGGGATTATCTGGAATCCATAGAGTTTGATCCCAAGAGGTTAGACGAAATACAGATAAGATTAAACGCAATTAATCAGCTAAAAAGAAAATACGGAGAAAGTGTTTCTGAAATTTTAAATACTCTAAAGGAATTGAAAAAAGAGCACCAAAAATTAATTCGATTTAATATAGACTATAAAGATTTACAGCACAATATAAACAAGCTGCAAATCGAACTGATTGAATGTGCAAAAACTCTATCGATCAAAAGAAAAAAAGTAGCGAAAATACTGGAAAATAAAGTAGTTAAAGAACTCAAAGAACTGGGTATGAAAAACTCCAAATTCCGAGTTGGCTTCAGCATGATTGATGACAAAGATGGAATTGAAGTGGATAAAAACAATATTAAGATCGACGGTGATGGTTTTGATGTGGTGGAATTTTTAATTTCCACTAATCCCGGGGAACCTTTAAAACCATTAGCAAAAATTGTATCAGGTGGCGAGCTGTCTAGAATTATGCTTGCTCTAAAGACCGTGCTTGCAAAAGCCTATCTGATTCCAACTCTGGTTTTTGATGAAATTGATACTGGTATTGGAGGAAAAACTGCTCATGCCGTGAGTCAAAAATTATCAGAAATTTCAAAGAATCATCAGGTTATTTGTGTAACCCATTTGGCTCAAATAGCGTGTAGAGGAAATAACCATCTTTTTATAGAAAAAACTATGTCCAGGAATAAAACTTCGATCAAAATAAAAAAATTGAATTATAAGGAAAGAATAAGAGAATTGGCAAGAATGATAGATGGAACACTGACACAAGCTTCCATAAATACTGCTACCCAACTGTTAAAAAAAGCCAAATAAACTTTAACTGATAAGATGCACTAAAAAGTGCATTTTTTTTTGGTATTGTTTACAGGTTTAAAATTGAATAAAAAAGTCGTATCAGGATATCTTATCTTTTAGATAACTTTTTGGAGGTGGAAAAAGGGGAAAACAGGAGAGTGATATAGTTTTGTCCAAAAACAAACGCAGGAAAATTACAGGAATACTGCTTTCGATTCTAATTGTTGTTTTCTGCAACACTTCTTATTTCAAATCAATTGTCTATTTTCCAGAAGAAATAAAGATTATTCAAGGAGAAACAAGGAATTTAAATTTGTTTTTTCCCTTTACATTGTCAGTCAGATCTGATTCATCAAATACTCTTAAGATCAATGGCCTCGAAATAAGCACGGAAAAAATCTCATTGAATCTATCCACCCCCTTAGTCCTTCAATCAGATGATATTGGTAAAATAAATTTACAATTTAGTATTTTAGGGATAGTTCCCTTTAAAAAAGTTGTAGTAAATGTGTTACCTAAAACAGTTGCAATGCCTGGTGGGCATTCTATCGGAGTCAAACTAAAATCTAAAGGAGTTATAGTGGTTGGTTTTGCTCCTGTTATCGGTAAAAGAGGTCTGAGGAGCAATCCGGCTGAAAAAGCAGGTATACAGCTGGGAGATACCTTATTGGAAATAAACAATATTGAAATCATGAATCCAGAACACCTCAATGAACTGATCAACAATTCAAAGGGCAAACCTCTAGTAGTCACAATAAAAAGAAACAACAAAATATTTAAAACCATTATTAAACCCAATTACGATACACGGGAAAAGTCATATCAAATCGGACTATGGATCAGGGATATAGCTGCAGGAGTTGGAACACTATCTTTTTATTTTCCGAAAAATAACAGTTATGGGGCTTTAGGGCATATAATAACAGATTTGGATACAGGAAAACCAATCGAAATAAAAGAAGGAGAAATAATAAAAGCGCAGATAGCAGCAATAGAAAAAGGAGCTAGAAACAAACCAGGTGAAAAAAAAGGAGTGTTTGTGCAAGAAGAAAAAATTTTGGGGAACATTATACGAAATACAGAATATGGCATATATGGCAAATTGAAAACACCTTTAAGAAATCCCTATTACAAGAAAGCAATACCAGTTGCTCTTATTTCTGAGGTAAAAGAAGGTCCTGCTGAAATATTGACGGTTTTAAAAGGTGATACAATACAAAAATATGATGTTATTATTGAAAAGGTTTACAAACAAAAAAATCCTAAACCTAAAGGATTAATTATTCGTATAACTGATAAAAGGCTTTTAAAAGAAACTGGTGGAATTGTACAGGGAATGAGTGGAAGCCCAATTATCCAAAACAACAAACTTGTAGGTGCAATAACTCATGTGTTTGTTAATGATCCTACCAGAGGATATGGAGTATTTATGGAATGGATGATAAAAATAGCTCAACAGATAGAAGACAATGATATGAAAATGGCTGCAAATTTTTAAAGTATTTTGGTTCTTCTCCATTTTAGTTGAGTTAAATG
>DFNM01000018.1 GCA_002376045.1 Firmicutes bacterium UBA3567 | reverse complement strand
GCCTGAATGATATACTTCTGCCCTTTAACTCACTCCCTGGTTCTATAATACAACAACCAGGGCGAAAGTATAAGGTAATATCTGGAAAATAACCGATTTTTTTAAAATTTTTTTCTAAAAAATTGTCTTGTTTTTGAAATTATGGGTGTTGAAGATGCGATCAAACAACAAGAGGTTTAATAGATGGATTCAAAAGAGAGGTACGAGTTTAGAAGCCGGAGAAACCACTCATAAAGCTAAAGCTGAGGTAAAATATAAGGAGTCAAGGCAGTGTTTTGTCAGAGTGTTTTGTCGGTGAAACTGAAGCTAAGGAGATGGTAAGAAGTAGAAAGTCTTTTGTAGATTTTAAAGGTATGGATATTTAAAAATTAATTATGAGGAGGTGATATATTATTAAACATCTTATTTAATCTTAATAATCTTGATATAAGGGTGCACACAAATTAAGTAAGTAAGAAGGGAGGAAAATTTCATGAAAAAAATAAGTATTTTACTAATTATTGGATTGCTTTTTATTAACATTGTGGGTTGTCAGGGTCAACAACAGACTGTAACCGAAAAAGAGAGTGATAGTAAGGCTGAAGTTAAACAGGTGAAGCTAAAGTTAGCGCATGTATGCAGCGATACACATCCTTATAATACAGCGGGATTAAAGCTGGCAGAGTTAGTAAGAGATAAGACTAGAGGGGCAGTCGATATTCAAGTTTATCCAGCTGCGCAACTGGGCGGCGAGAGAGATCTAATAGAAGGACTTCAGGCAGGTACTGTTGATATTGTTATTTCTTCTTTAGGTGTAGCTGCAAGTTTTGTACCAGAAATGAACATTTTTAATTTACCTTTCATATTTAATGATGCGAATCATTATAGTAAAGTAACCCAGGGGCATATAGGGAAAAAGGTTTTAGAAGCTTGTAACAAAGCTGGTTTAAAAGGGTTAGGTTTTGCTGGCCCAGTTTTCCGTGTTCCAATGAATAATAAAAAACCTGTAAATACGCCCGATGATTTTAGAGGTGTAAAGTATAGACTTATGGAAGTGCCTTTACACATAGATACGTATAAAGCTTTAGGAGCAAGTCCAGTACCAATTCCTTTTGGAGAGTTATATACAGCATTACAACTTGGTACCGTAGATGGTTGTGAAAATGCAGTAGCTACACTTTATTCTCAAAAGTTTTATGAAGTTCAAAAATATATGTCTCTTTTACCAGTATTCTCAAATGGTTGCGTAATCCTTATGGGTGAATTAGCGTGGAACAAATTAACTCCTGAACAGCAAAAGGTTTTGCTTGAATCTCTGCCTGAAACTATAGAAAAATTGGACCATGATTATTTAGCTATGACAGAAGAAGGGCTAGAAGCAATGAAAGCGGCAGGGTTAAAGGTCAATACTCCTCCAAGTATAACTCCATTTCGGGAAGCTGTTATCCCTGTCTACGATAAATACCTGGCCACATTACCTAAATGGGCTAAAGATGCCGTTACCGAAATCCAAAATATGAAATAGAGCAGCGATATATTAGTAGTTGATGACTTCTAAAAAAGTGGGGGGACGCCATTTGTCAAAGTTAAGCGAGTTTAATTTATTAAAATCATTTAAATTTCTAAAAGATGGCTTAGATTATATTATCCGATTAATAGTAATTATCATAATGATGATTACGGTGCCTCTAGTTTTTATACAAGTTCTCCTTCGTTTTACCATTGGAAAACCATTTACGTGGGCAGAAGAACTAACTCGATATCTCTTTATTTTATTAACAATGATTACTTTAGGTCCCGCTTCTGAAGCAGGAAAATTAATTGGTATTGAGTTTGTTCTGGCTTTATTGCCAGAACAAACTCAAAAAATCATAAAGATTACTGTCAAAACGATATCTATAATTTTATGCATTTTAATAAGTTATTATGGAATACAGTTAGTAATATTAAACTTGAAGAGAGGGCAATTATCACCTGCGCTACAATTACCAATTTGGATTCCATATTCAATAATACCAATCGGTTTAATAATTTTGGCAATTTATAATTTTTTTCAAGTCTGTAAGATTATTAGAAAAGAAAGTGGTGTTGAAGAATGATAATTGTTGCAGTTTTTGTTCTTTCCCTCTTATTAGGATTTCCTATAATTATGGTTATTGCTATTACTAGTTTTGTATATATAATGTTTCAAGGCATACCACCTATTGTTATTGCACAACGAATATTTGTAGGTATGGATTCATTCGTATTATTAGCTATTCCACTTTACATTTTGATGGGTAATATCATGACTGAAGGAGGAATTACAAAAAAACTAATTAGTTGGTGTAATCTTTTAGTGGGGCATGTCCGAGGAGGCTTGGGTCACGTTAATGTATTAGTCAGCATTATATTTGCTGGAATTTCCGGTTCTGGTTCAGCAGATGTATCAGCCATTGGAAATATTTTAATACCAGCTATGGTTCGTGAGGGATATGATAGAGAATTTTCAACTGCTATAACAGCTGCTTCTAGTTGTATAAGTCCTATTATTCCTCCAAGTATTATTTTTGTAATTTATGGCGTTGTAGCAGAAGTATCAATTTCACATATGTTTGCAGGTGGAATTATTCCAGGGTTAATAATGGGTGGTTTACAGATGCTTATGGTATGGTATCTTGCAAAGCGAAGAAATTATCCGAAACGTGAAGAAAGAGCCAGCTTATCAGCCATTTTTAAAGGGACAAGGGAAGCTATTTTATCTTTGGTGGGACCGGGAATTATTCTGTTTGGAATTTTAGGCGGAATATTTACTCCTACAGAAGCTGGAGCAGTTGCTGTAGTTTACAGCTTAATTCTTGGTTTGTTTATATATAAAGAATTGAATTGGTCAAAATTGCCACATATAATTTGGGAAACTGCGTTAACAACGGCAGCAGCCTATTTCTTGGTTGGTACCTCAATGGTATTTGCCTGGATATTAGCTGCTGAAAGAATCCCTCAAATAATAGCCCAAGCAATAACTTCGATTACTAATAATCCAGTAATTATTTTATTACTTTTCAACCTGTTGTTTTTAATTGTTGGAACAATGATGGAAGCTATAAGTGCTATTATTATCCTTACCCCAATACTTTTACCTGTAGCTTCCACAGTAGGGATTGATCCAATACACCTAGGTGTAGTCATGTGTGTCAACTTGGCAGTCGGGTTTATCACCCCTCCCGTTGGTTGTTGTATGTTTATTGCATGTATGGTAGGAAAAATAACAGTAGAAAGATTTATAAAAGCCATTTGGCCGTTTCTTTTAACAAATATTGTTACGATTCTAATTATAAGTCTTTTCCCAAAATTTATATTATGGCCCACAACATTTTTAAAGTAGTGTCACTCACCATGAAATCTTTTTGAGTTCTGAATAGCTATGTAGGTCTAATTAGTTACCCCTGAAAA
The DNA here is from genome assembly GCA_002376045.1 of Firmicutes bacterium UBA3567. Lineage (GTDB taxonomy): Bacteria > Bacillota > Thermosediminibacteria > Koleobacterales > UBA3567 > UBA3567. The sequence goes on along the minus strand of DFNM01000018.1, from coordinate 7,924 downwards.
ACACCGGTTTTTTAAATTTTTTTTTAAAAAATAACCCACACCGGTCAATCTTAGGGTATTATAGCTTTCTTCCGGGTTCTGTCAAGATCTATATATGGCCTTGACGCAAAAACAAATGCAGTATACTATGGATATTTCCAGTATACTGCAATAATTAAAATTGCATTTCGGATATTTTTTGAGGTAAAAGGAGTTTCATTAAAATTTAGAACACATGACTCCCTAAGCCTTAAGATTTTCCGAAAACACTCTTTTATTTAATTGAGGTGAAGTCATGGGCAGTGTTGTTGCTATTGTTAAAACATCTTCTAACCCTGATATTGCAGAGATTAGAGAAAAGGTTAGAGAAATAGTAAATTACCTTGGGGGATGGGAAAAATTTCTTCATACCGGGGATCGGGTTTTACTAAAACCGAATGCTGGTGTTGTGGCTGGACCGGAAACTGCACGTAATACCGACCCGCGCTTGGTCCGTGCTGTGGTGTTGGAATTACAGCAATGTGGTATTAAAGAAATTTTTATTGGAGAATCTTCTGTTGTAGGAGTTAATACGAGAGAGGCGTTAAATGCTTCTGGTATAGAACAGGTAGCAAGGGATACCGGCGCAGTACTTTTAGATTTAAAAGGAGAATATATAGAAGTAACAGTTCAGAAACCCCTTCAGTTATCTCGAATCAAGATAGCGAAGAGGACACTAGAAGTAGATGTAATAATTAATCTTCCTAAGCTTAAAACTATTTGTGCCACACCCGTAAGTCTAGGTATGAAAAATTTAAAAGGTCTTCTCCCCGATATAGAAAAAAAACGCTTTCACTATACTGATTTGAATAAGGCAATAGTAGATTTAAATAAGGTTATTAAACCTACTTTAACTATTATCGATGGAATTATAGCAAGTGAGATGTATAGCAGTAGGGAAACCAACCTTCTTGTGGGGGGAACTGATATTGTAGCAGTAGATTCAGTGGGCGCTAGGATAATCGATGTCAAACCAGATAAGGTTGATTACCTACGATTAGCTGCGGAACATGGTTTAGGAGAAAGCAATCCGGCAAAAATTCAGGTTAAAGGATGTTCCATTAAAGAAGTATTTCAGCCTCTTACTCAAGCCCCTGATAGATATACAGCCTTTGCTAACATGTTCCCTGAAGTTCGTATTATAGACGGTGGGGCTTGTTCTGGATGTGTTTCTACCCTATACCTTGCACTAAAGAATTCACGTGATAGAGGGCTTCTAAAAAAATACCAGGAACTGAAGATTGCTATAGGCCCTCGAGTAGAACTCAACTCCGAGGGAAATGATGTTATTTTTCTGGGTAACTGCCTGAAACGTTATAAAGATAGGCATTTTATACCCGGATGCCCTTTTATCTTTTTGGATTTTATGACCTACCTTGAGAAAGGTATTAAGTAAAAGACATTACAATGTAATAGGGTTTGTTTTGTAATAATCATAACATTTAATTACTTCTTAAAGAACCTATTTTAAAAAGGTGTAGACAATGCTAGATAACGTCTTAATTTAAAATCTAAGTTATTAGAACAAATGAAAAATATTAGGAAATATTAATTCCTTTAGGTTAAAAAAGGGCATCCAAAGGATTAGGTACTAATTCAATTTCAATTTAACTTTAGCATAACTAAAAAAGGAGGTATGTTTCAAATGTTACAAACCAGGGTGTCTTATTGTGAAGAAAAATTCAGAAAGCCTATAACTAATCGTATTAAGAGAATGCGGGAAGAAGTGGTTTCATCCAAACCTATTCTTTGTAGTGAAAGGGCACTTTTAGTAACGGAAGCTTATAAGGAAACAGAAAATGAACCGATGATAATCAGGAGAGCAAAAGCTTTTGAAAAAGTGTTAAAAAATATGACTATCGAAATTTGGGATGATGAGTTAATTGTAGGAAATCATGGTGGTAATGGGCGTCGTTCTGCTCCTGTATTTCCTGAGTGGGGAACATATTGGTTAGAGAAAGAGTTGGATGAGATTTTGGAGTCAAGAAAACAGGACAGATTTATTGTGCCTCAAAAGGTAAAAGAGGATCTAAAAAGTATTTTTCCTTACTGGAAAGGGAAAACAGTATATGAAAGATATAGAGCTATGCTCCCCGAAGAGACAAAGAGAATAAGGGATGCCTATATATTCACCCGTGATTTATTTGAAAGGGGAGGCTATGGGCACGCAGCTTACGATACTCCAAAAGTATTAAAAGTGGGATTTAAGGGGATCAAAGAAGAGGTTCAAGAAAGGTTAAGGAAATTAGAAAAAACAAATGCCAAAGATCAAGAAAAACGTCTGTTCTATGAAGCTGTACTTATTACATCTGATGCAGCAATTCATTTTGCCCATCGTTTCTCTGAGAAAGCTAAATTTTTAGCAAAAAAGGAAACCAATGAAGTCAGAAAACGAGAGTTGGAAAAGATTGCTGAAGTATGTGCGTGGGTACCAGAGAATCCTGCCCGTGATTTTTGGGAAGCAGTGCAAGTGGCATGGTTTCTTCAGCTTTTAGTCCAAATTGAATCAAATGGCAACTCTGTTTCGCCGGGGAGACTTGATCAATATTTGTATCCATATTTCAAAAAGGATTTAGAAGAGGGAAGACTTACTATAGAACAGGCTCAGGAATTACTTGATTGTTTTTGGCTTAAACTTAATGAAATTATAAAAGTATGGGATAAAGAGGCAACAAGAGTCCATCCTGGATTTCCCATGACTCAAGACGTAACGATTGGAGGCCAAACGCCAGATGGCTTTGATGCAACAAATGAATTAAGTTATCTAATGTTAAATGCACAAGAGCATATTAGGCTACAAAATCCACAATTTACTGTCAGAATTCACAAAAACACTCCGGATGATTTTCTTATGAGGGTAGCAGAGGTAGTAAGATTTGGAACCGGTATGCCGGCTATGTTTGGAGATGAAATATGCATTCCGGCTATAATAAGAACAACGGGTGTTCCTCTGGATAGAGCTCGGGATTATCGTATTGTAGGTTGCGCAGAGCTAACCCCACGTGGCTTGCAGGGACGAGCTAACGGGGCCTACTTTAATGTTGCAAGAGTGGTTGATTTGGCATTAAATGATGGTGTAGACAGGTTAACCGGGGAAAAAATTGGCCTTTCTACAGGTGATCCTACTAAATTTAAAACATTTAATGAGGTTATAGATGCAGTGAAAAAACAGATGGCATATTTTATTGAGCATAATGTTACTAATAATCTTATAGTTGACATGGTACAGAGAGAGCTAACTCCACATGTTTTTCTATCTTCAATCATAGAAGGTTGTATAGAAAAAGGGAGAGATATTACCTGGGGTGGTTCATTGTACGGTGTTACACCAACACAACCTGTAGGTATGGCAACTGCGGCAGACTCATTAACTGCCGTTAAGAAACTAGTTTTTGATGAGAAAAAGCTTACCATGGCTGAGCTTAAAGAAGCATTAGATTCAAATTTTGAGGGAGTTAGAGGTGAAGAGATCCGACAGATGCTCTTGAAAGCTCCCAAATATGGTAACGATGATGATGAGGCCGACTTTATGGTAAAGAAGTTTACCGACATATTTTTTGATGAACTTGAAAAACATAGGGATATTGATGGAAGACCTTATGCTACGCTTATACTCACTTTAGGATCTACAGTACCTCATGGTTGGAGAACAGGAGCTACTGCTGATGGTAGAAAAGCAAAAACTCCAGTTTCTGATTCGATGTCACCAACAAACGGTGCAGATAAAAATGGTCCTACAGCAGTCCTAAAATCAGCAAGCAAGATCGATCAGATAAGAACAATGCAAGGTAATATACTTAATTTAAAATTTAATAGGTCAATATTAGAGGATGAGAGGGCATTACGTAAATTTGCTCTAATGATCCGTACCTATTTAGTAGATCTTAAAGGCCTTGAAGTGCAGGTTAATGTGGTTGATTCTAAGACTTTAAGAGATGCACAAAAACATCCAGAAAAATATAAAGATTTAATAATTAGAGTTGCTGGTTATAGTGCTAGATTCGTAGAGTTGGCTAAGGAAATGCAAGACGATATTATTGCACGAACAGAACATGAAGCTCTTTAATAAAAAGGAATTCTAATCGGATATATAGTCTGATTGGTATCTTTAAAAGAGAGGTTGATATTATGGAGAAATCTTTATTGAGTAAAAGTGGTATTATATTTGATATCCAACGTTATAGTATCCATGATGGGCCTGGCATCCGTACAATAGTATTTATCAAAGGATGTCCTCTTAAGTGTCCTTGGTGTGCTAATCCAGAATCACAAAAAATGACTCTAGAGATTATGTACTCAAAGAATCTTTGCTCTTTATGTAAGCGTTGTATTGAAGTATGTTCTTCTAATGCATTAAAAGAGGTGAACGGAAGAATTAAAGTAGATAGAGAACTTTGCAGAGTATGCGGAAAATGTTGCCAGGTTTGTTTAATGGATGCACGAAAAATTGTAGGAAAGCGTGTTACAGTTGATGAAGTTTTATCAGTTGTTGAAAAAGACCGTATATTTTATGAACGATCCGGTGGAGGAATAACATTGTCTGGAGGGGAACCATTGATGCAGCCAGAGTTTTCAGCAGCCCTTTTAGCCGCCTGTAAAGACAAAGGATTACATACAGTTATAGAAACCTCTGGATATCAAAAATGGGAACTTTTATGGCCAGTAATTATTAATACAGATTTAGTTCTTTTAGATATTAAAATAATGGATTCTAGTTTGCATAAGGAAGTAATCGGTGTACCAAATGAACTTATTTTGGATAATGCTAAAAGAATTAGTGAATCTGGCAAAGAGATTATAATCCGTATACCAGTAATTCCCGGGTATAATGATAGTATTGATAATTTAAGTAATACGGCTGAATTTGCAACGAAAATCGGAGTTAAAGAAATTCATCTTCTTCCTTACCATCGTTTAGGTGAATCAAAATACGAACGTCTTGGGAGAAAATATGAACTAAAAGATATTAAAGTACCAAGTAAGGAGTATCTTGAACATTTAGTAGACAGATTGCAGAAGTATAATTTAGAAATTCGGATAGGAGGATAAATAAAATTATACTAAAATATATCAATATTACAACAGGAGAAGAGTTAAATGAAAAAAAGCAACAATTTTTAAGCGGTTAAAAGTAAGTTTAAAAATATGGGTTTCCCCCTATTCTCGAGAAGTAAGACGTTCAAACCAAAAGATTTTATAACTATTTTCGTGTAAAAAAATTACTTCTCTTAGATTTATAAAAATTTAGATGATTATATTTTGTATATTAAATTTTTTAACTTTAATGGTATAACCTATATACCAGTGTACCAAAACAATTTATAAAATAATCACAGACTAAAACTTAGAAAATTTTCTATATGTATCATAAAAAAATTCCTTAATAATAGTAAAGAAAAGGGTAAGGTCTTTACATGCTATTTACCATATTTAGGAAAGGGGCTTTGTTATGAGTAAATTTAAAGTTGCCTTGATTCACACCATCTTCCCCAAATTGGATATTGAGTATGAGGAAGTAGAAAAAGCCGAGGGAGAATTGGTTGTAGCTAAAGAGCAGAGTGAAGAACACATATTAGAACTGGTAAAGGATGCTGATGCAATTGTTACAGTTTATGCTGAAGTAACAGAAAAAATCATCAATGCTGCTAAAAAATGTAAGGTGATAGTAAGAACAGGTATAGGTGTAAACAACATCGACATAAAAGCAGCAACTAAAAAAGGTATACTTGTTGCCAATGTTCCAGATTACTGTTTTGATGAAGTTTCTGACCATGCAATCAGCTTAGCTCTTGCCTTATCTAGAAAACTATTACTGTTTGATAAAAAGGTTAAGAACAATGATTGGAACCATGAAGGAGTTAAACCTATTCTTGCTATGAGAGGTCAAAACTTTGGCTTAGTTGGCTTTGGTAACATTCCCAGAGTAGTTGCCAAAAAGGTAAAAGTTTTTGGATTTAATGTTTTGGCTTATGACCCTTACGTAAAACCCGAACTTGCTGAAGAATTAAGTGTTAAATTGGTTGATTTAGAAACTTTGCTTAAAGAGTCAGATTTTGTTTCTTTACATGCTCCATTAACTGATGAAACCAGGCATATGATAAATGAGAGAACTTTAAAATTAATGAAACCTACAGCCTTTTTAATTAATACAGCAAGAGGCCCACTGGTTGATGAAAAAGCTTTATATAAAGCATTAAAAGAAAAATGGATCGCAGGAGCAGGATTGGATGTATTAGAACAAGAGCCACCAAGTCCCAATAACCCCCTTTTATCCCTTGACAATATCATACTGACTCCCCATGCGGCATTTCTTTCGGAAAAATCTGTTGTAACTTTAAGGAGAAAAGCTATGCAGGAAGCTATCAGGGGAGTTTTAGAAGGTAAAGTAATTAATTGTGTTAATAAAGAAGTTTTGAAATAAAAAAAATTTATTTTTTGAAGCCTTTATGGCTTCTAAATATAAAGAAAATACTTAAGAGGAGGTAAAAAAAATGAAAAAACCTTGGAAAACTGAGAAGTGGTTTACAAGCCCATGGAATTTTATTGAAGATGTAAGAAAAGGTCAAGAATTCGCTTCAAAAATCAAACTCCATGATGTCTCCCTTCGAGATGGAGAACAGCAGGCAGGTTTGATTTTTAACAAGGACCAAAAAATTGCTTTGGCGGAAAAGCTTGCTGAAGTCGGAATTCATAGGATTGAAGCAGGTATGCCTGCTGTATCTAAACAGGATGAAGAAGCAATTAGAGAAATCGTAAAGAGAGATCTGGGACCTGAAATATTTGCCTTTGCTCGTTGTATGAAAGAAGATGTAAAAAAAGCAGCAGATACTGGAGTAACAGGTATCGTTGTTGAAATTCCTTCAAGTGAACATATTATTAAATATGCATATCAATGGCCTTTGGAGAAAGCGATCGAATTATCCATTGAAGCCACTCAATATGCAAAAGAACTTGGTTTATATACAGTTTTCTTCCCAATTGATATGAGTAGAGCAGATATGAATTGGGTTCTTGATTTGATAGAAAAAGTTGCTACAGAAGGTCACATGGATGCCCTTGCTGTTGTTGATACCTTTGGAGGCCTGGCTCCTCATGCAATACCCTATCTAATTAAAAGGGTAAAAGAAAGAATAAATAAACCTATAGAAGTTCACTTCCATGATGATTTTGGTTTAGGTGCAGCTAATACCATTATGGCTCTAGCAGCAGGAGCAGATGTTGCCCATACTACAATTTCAAGTATTGGAGAAAGAGCAGGAAATGCGGCTTATGAAGATGTTGCATTGTCATTACTAACTATGTATGATGTTGATCTTGGACTCAATTATGAGAAGATATATGAAACAAGTAAATTCTTAAGAGAGATTTCAGGATTAAAGATTAGACAGAATAAAGGTATTGTTGGAGATAACCTATTTGATATTGAATCAGGTATTATTGCAAGTTGGTATTATAACGTCAAAGATGTTGCACCATTAGAACTTGCACCATATTTACCCTCACTTACTGGTCATCCTGAAACACGAATTGTGATAGGGAAATGTAGCGGTTTGCCAACTGTAGAAATTTGGTTAGATAAATTTGGTCTAACTGTTGATAATGAAGAACAAAAAGAAGAAATTTTATTAAAAATTAAGGACAAAGCTTATGAAAAATCTGGTCTATTAACTCCAGAAGAATTTGCTGAAATAGTAAAAGAAGTTATAAATTAATCCTATCTTTAAAATCAAATATAATTTCCTTCAACTTTATATGCCCTTAACTAGGGCGTGTAACAAGGGCACTGTCAAGGGTAAAGGGTTTTGCCCCGCTACAGCGCCCTTGACAGACCCCTTTCACTTATGTTGTTGATATTGATAGGTTTTCAAAGAGGAACATACGTTCTATAACCGGACAAATGTCCTAA
>DFNM01000129.1 GCA_002376045.1 Firmicutes bacterium UBA3567 | reverse complement strand
CGACCTGCGCATTACGAGTGCGCTGCTCTGCCGCTGAGCTACATCAGCTCAAATCCTGATTCTGAAAAAATAATATCAGAGTTTTAATGTGTTGTCAACAATTTGATCAAAACTTCACTGTTGAACAGCCTATTCTGCCTTCTGCCGTAAATCATAAGTCTTCTGCATAGTTACAACCAGATTTGTCAGCACCCTGTTTACAGGAGTGGGAATTGCAGCCTTTTCCCCTTCCCTGACAACAATACCGTTTATCATCTCTATCTCGGTTTTTCTTCTATTCAACACATCCTGTAACATTGACGAACGGTTCTGAGCCGTTAAACGGCATACTTCTTTGGTATGGGCTACAGGGTCATCATACTGAAGCTTTATACCTCTGGATTGCGCTACCCTGACTGCTTCTTCCACTGCCTGTTCCAAAATCTCCTCTGCTTCGGGATACTTAACAATATCACCGTTCTTAAGACCCGTGATGGCTGTCAGGGCGTTTATACCAACATTAATTATAAGCTTGCTCCATATCAAACTCAATATGTCTGTTTCTACCCTGCACTTTATGCCTGCCCGGTTAAATACCTCTGCTATCCTGTTTAATCTCTTGGTTATACGGCCATCTATCTCTCCCAAATATGTATCACCCTGCCCGGCATGTCTTATATGACCCGGCCCCAACAGAGTTGAGCCATGAGATGTTACCCCCGGTATAACCCTGCCTTTCCCCACAACTTTTTCTATCTTTTCTATATTCCCCAGCCCATTCTGAAGAGTTATTATTGTTGTATTATCACCCACTATGGATTTGACACTCTCCAGTGCAACTTCAGTTACGGTAGATTTTACAAAGACTATTAATAACTCTACAGGATCAACCTGGGAAGGATCTGTGGTGGCTTTTACATCTTTGACTATTTTTACTCCCTTAGTTTCCTCTATCTTTAATCCTTTTGTATTGATGGTATCCACATGTTCCTTCCAGATATCTATCAGTGTTACCGGATTACCTGCTTCTGCCAGCAGGCCTCCAAAGAGACTACCCATGGCTCCGGCCCCAAGTACTGCTACCTTCATGATGATTACCTCCTTATGACGCTTACAAAATCTTTGAATTCCTCATCTACTCCTCCGACTCATGATAGATGATGATGAATGGCGGAAGCAACAGCTTCCCATCACCTTGGGTCTTCGGAACACCCACAATACCTTTCACATTATAAAATATAGTTTTGTTTTATACGCAAGAAATTCAATTTTTGTTTTAAAAAATCCTGCTTTGTTTTAAATTTTTTGTATTTTTGTGATGTTAGTAACAATCAAAATATCTCAAATCACTAATGTAGCTTTTAAAAAGGTTTTTCAAGATTTAAATAGAATATCAAAAAATAGAATATCAAATAAGAAACCAACAGTAGCTTTTTAATAAGGAGGCAATACTATGTGTGACACTGTGGTTGCTTTTAAACAGGGGAGAAATAAACGTTCCTTCTTTGCTAAAAACTCTGATAGAGATACCGGCGAACTGCAGATTGTACATGTTTCAATAAATCCTAATGATGAATTCAATTCAAATCCATATATTGAAGCTGTAAATAAATACATCAAAAGCTCGTTTAAAAAACTGAAGAAAATATTTAATACATACAACAATCCATACAAAGCTATAATATCCAGACCTGCATGGATATGGGGAGCTGAAATGGGAGTCAACGAATTCGGTCTTGCTATAGGTAATGAAGCGGTGTTTTCCAAAGAAAAAGTGGAAGAGGATGGCTTGCTGGGAATGGATATATTAAGGCTGGCGCTGCACAACAATAGAACGGCAGATGAAGCACTAGATTTTATAATAAGCCTTATTCAAAATTATAATCAGGGAGGAGACGGAGGTTACTCAAAAACATTAAAATATCACAATTCATTTTTGATAAAGGATTTTACAAAAGCATACCTATTGGAAACTTCATCTAAACATTGGGCTGTCAGGAAAATAGAATCATCAGCAGCAATCTCCAATGTTTATTCAATCAAAGATGATTTTGATTATGTGGATGAAGATTCAAAGGATATTAAAAATTTTAAGGCCAAGTACGAAAAGCGGCTGTTTACTTTCTTTACTAAAGGCGATCTAAGACAGAAATTCTCATCAACCTATTTGCACAATACCTACCTGGACTTAGCATCAATGAAAAATCTTTTAAGATCCCATATAAATCCATCTAATAAAATAAAAAGAGGCATGGGTTCAATCTGCATTCATCCCGGATATTTTATAAAAACTGAAACTACATCTTCAATGATTGTCGATTATATACACAACAAATTTGTAATCTGGTTTACCGGAGCACCACATCCATGTGTTTCCTTGTTTAAACCCCTTGTATTACCACAAACTGTTGATGGCAAACTGAGATTTTCAGATATGAATTTTGTCACAGAATACAGTGAAAAATTGAGACATTTTTCCAAAAAAATTGTTAAAGATTACGATTTCTTTTTAAAACACATAAAACCCCTTAGAGATAAAGTTGAAACGAGATTTATTAAGATTATTTATGAAAATATAGAAAACAAAAGGGCAGAAGAGTTGATATATGATTGTGAAAAGTGTTTTATGTTGGAGGAGGATTATATTGAGAAAGTTGAAGGTTTGCTGCACTAACTAGCACAACCAACAACCGAATGAACTTCGTGTATTTATCCCTATTCAGAAGAATTTATATGCCCAATTATAAATTCTACAATTTTCAGGTATCTACCATAATCCAGTGGTTTTTACACATCCCCCGTAATGTAAATATGTTTATCTCTAATGTCAAACATAAAATTTATAATGCTTCCGGTGAAACTTCCAGCCACTTATATTGGACGACAGGTATTACTAATTTGTTCCTTATAATATCGTTTTCCCGGGAAATAAAAAAGGTCACTCCCACTTAACAACAAAATTTTAAATTGATAATTGCTTTAGAGAAAAGCCTGATTTTATATGGAAAATATATATATTTAAAATCATAAAGATTCCTGTAATAAAGTG